>JAGFJK010000210.1 GCA_024102795.1 Pirellulaceae bacterium | reverse complement strand
CTCCAGCAGACCCGTGGCGTACGAGTGGCGCAGGACGTGAGGCGTGACCAGTTGCATCCGCTGGCTGTCGATGTCCCGAATCCGCAGTTCGGCGGCTTCGGAGAAGCGCAGGCCGGCCGCGTAGAGCCTCATCAGGAAGGTACGTTGCTTGAGGTTCGGCGTGCATTGCAGGAGCGTCTCGACTTCCTCGAAACTCAGAACCGTGGGCAGTCACCGGGGGCGCTTGGCGAAGGGGACCATCGCGCAAGTCCTGACAACCGGAATCCTCGTTACCACCGGACCCCTGCCTGGCGACCTGAGCGGTGGCCGAGCCAGCGCGGCGCGACGTGCCCGGAAGGGGGCGCGAATATCAAGCGGCGCGGAATCGCGCGGCGCAAAAAGGATGGCTGGCAAGGATGCCAGCTCAAGGCCTTCGCAGGATGCGCGTCCGCGCTGCGATTGAGTTCAACGACGGCGGTAACCGGGCGGCGGCGAGAGGTTCTCAAATCAGTTGCCGTCCGATTCGCCGCTCCGGTTCACGGCATTGTTCGTCGTGCCTGGTGTGCAGCGGCGAGGTGGAAGCGACACCAGCCCACTGTGATCTTGACGTTTGCGCTACCCGCCGCGATACGATGCACGTCGTTATCGAATTGTGCGGCGAGACGTCGCTTGATGGCGAGTATCTCATCGTTCGGATCAGGAATCATCGTCGGTCGCCTTGAGTTGTTCTGGAGTGCAGATCACGGGCGGAATGAAGCCGGCCTCGCGACACGTTCCGGCAATCTGTGCCTGTAGGTGTGGATTGAGAATGTGCTTGAAGTTCCAGGTAGCGAGGAATTGTACACCATTTGCGGCAGCGGTTGCTATGTGCAAGGCGTCGCGTGGTTGCGAGGCGGGCACCGCCTTGCGATCAATCAGCAATTCGGCGAGCACTTCTGTATCACCAGATTGGTCCAAGAGCGGTATTCCCTGGAGGACTTCAAGTCGTTCGGTTGCGGCGGCGGGATCACCATCGCCGCACTCGTCGAGTGTCAGTTGTGAAGTCACGATGCGACAACGAACAGTCGCCGTTTTCCACCATTCGCGCGTGATGCGTTGTCGCGACGCGATGCCAGGATCTTGAAACTCGACTTCAACTCGACGGGTTCCGCCAGCTTGCTGTCCTTTGGCAACCTGCCGCGTTTGCCTGAACCGATGATCCACTTCACTGCGTATGTCCCGGCAGGGAGGTTGCCGAGGTTGACGCCGTGGACTTCGTAGTGGTCATCACCCGCGGTGGCCGCAGCACCGTTCATGGTGACGGTAAAAGTGTTGTCGTCCCGTTCGATGCGTTCGATCCGCAGACGGGTAGGGTTGAGTTGCTTCGAGCGGAACAGCACCCACGTTTCCTGATCGGCTGTCAGGACGTTATCCGCCTTGAGCCGGCTATCGAACCACTGGGACGGCCGCTGTTTCTCTGCCTTTGGGCCGGGAACGACGATGAGTTGGTCCCATTTGCCACTGACACCGAGGCCCAAGCCCGACGGGACATTCTCCTCGACGTGACTCAGTGAGAAAAAGGCGTCGATCCATTGCATTCCATCGGAGTCGGGCCCTCCCTTCGTCTTGCCGGCGAAGAAACTACCCTCGAGGCGTTCGTCAGTCGTATCGAAAACTGCCGACATGCCCGCATGCGAAACCTCTCCTTTGAAATGCAGACCACCCTCCTCGGTCCTGCGCAGCACACCGGTTGCCGTCGACCCGTTTTTCGCGCGAATGTTGAACGGTTCGTTCACGACAACAGAATCTTGAATTACCAGGCGTCGCTGGAAAGCGCCGACTTTCCAGAATTCGAAGCGGAACCGCTCCTTCATGCCGCTGGACTTGGATTCCTTTTTGCTGTCGTTACCAGGCTCAAGAGACGGTTTGGCGAACTCCGAGAGTTTCAGCACGTACCGGGCAGCGTTTGAGTGCAGAGCGAATCGGTCCCCCTTGTGCGGATACACCACGAAGACGGCGTCTTTCAACGCCTGTTCACCCACCATGAACGCCGCGACGCATTTCCCGCCCGAACTCTGCCACGCGGAAGACGTCAGCAGTCCCTTGTCATTGCGAACGTCAAGGTTTGCATCCAGCGAGTCGAGGCCCTTGGGAACTTCGGCCGTGATCTCAAAAGCATGAGAGTCGCGGTTGGCAAGTCGGTACACTACGGTAATGCCTGCCGCCTTAAGGGCATCGACGTCTTTCGGGTGGAGCGTGATGGTTCCCTCGCGGCCAGCGACCGGACTGGTCGAAATCGCCAGCACGCAGCAAACGGTCAAGATTCGAGCACACATCGGAGATGGTCTCCTGATTCGGTCGTTGCGGCATGGGCGTGATTGTTGTGGGGTGCAAGTCCCCCGTACGAGACTGGAAACTGTCGGAAATCAGTATAGCAAATGAACCCCTCCGAGAGGCAGGTACCAGACGAGGGCAACCGCGGCCGGGTGACCGGCGGTGGGAAGGAGGCCCGCGGATGGTTGGGTAAGCGCCGGGTCGGTCCACCACCACCCGGCTGCATCCACGTCCAAGCTGCGAGGCTACGAGTAAAGCTTGCCTGAAAGGTCGGAACGCCGGGGAGCGATCCACGGCGGGCGAGACAGAACTCAGCAGAGGTCAACGAACTGACCCTCGAACGCCAATCGAGACAGGAAGGACCGAACGATGAAGTCCCAGGTGGAGCCATCGACCGGTTCGACGCGAGGCAGCCCCTCTTCACTCGAAGGGACCACAGGTTCACTGTCCCGACCGGGACGCACCGCGATGAAGTCGGGTATCTCGGCTTTGTCTTTCGAGGACGCCGGGCGACCATCAACGTGTCGGAAAAGAACGTCCAGAAGTTCAAACGTCGTATCCGCGAGTTGACCGGTCGAAGCCGGGGCATCTCGATGGAGCGGCGGATGAGCGAACTGCGGACCTATATTCGCGGCTGGATGGGCTACTTCAGGCTGGCCGCCCAACGGAAGCTGTTCGACAAGCTCGATCGTTGGCTACGGCGTCGCCTGCGGATGTGCTACTGGAAGCGCTGGCGGTTTGTCCGCACGCGCCGCCGGGAACTCATTCGACTCGGCGCTGCCCGGCGGCGAGCCATCCGTCACGCCCGCAGTCGGAAAGGCCCCTCGCACATGGCCAAGTCCATCGCCACCGGTGTCGGCCTGACCAACGCCTGGCTGCAAGAACAAGGACTACTCAGCCTGAAGACCCTCTGGGCGCCACGTGCTCCCCTTCGTCGAACCGCCTGGTGCGGACCCGCATGCCAGGTGGTGTGGGGGCCGGGCGGGGAAACCCGCCCGGCTACCCGATTCTGCGGCATTTTCCAGCCATCATTCGTCTACGTGTTTGAAACTGCACTTTCGGACTTTCGCCATTGATCATGCGGCCAAGGCCACGAGACGTTCGGCCAGGTGAACGAATTTTCGTGGCAGCCACCATTTTGCTCGAAGCGTGGACAATTCGTTCTGCATCAGCTGTTGACGCAAGGCTTTACGCTTGTTCGCGTGAGAAGGGCGCCGCTCGGCATCGTCCCACGGCGAGTCGCTGCGGTCGCAGAGTTGTTCGTCGGCCCGGTTCCACGCCCAGAGCTCGACCAACGTATGCATCCACAGATTCAAATTGTACACGGCGACGTTGGTCCAGATGTTGCGGACCTGCTGCTGGCCAGCACCCCAGACTTCCTTGACATCGTGGAAGTCCTGTTCGATCGTGGCGCGATCCGCAAACGCTTCGAGGATCTCCACGACGCTGGCATCGGGGTCGGTGCAGTAGAAGGCCAGCCACAGGTGGTTGCTCCACCGCATCGCACTCGGAAAGGACGACCGCCGGTACTTTCCGCTCTGGCTGCGACGCTACGCCGAAATCGCTCGTGCCCATAGGGGTAACCTCGCGGTGACCATCGAGGAAGTCATCCAGTGTTCCAGGCCGCTTCGCGACAGCGGCACTCCCGCCTGGAAGCGGCTGCAGGCCGTGCGCGCCGTGGAGGCGTACCGCAACCTGGTGCTGAAATCCGACCAGCGTCGGACCAGCAGGCGTCCGGTCAGTCGCATCCAGGCCAGGCGAGTGCCGGCGGTTGCGGGTCAAGGACGTCTGCTTCGACGAGGGGCACATCGTGGTCCGCAATGGCAAGGGTGACAAGGATCGGATTACCGTGCTGCCGGATCTCTGTCGCGACGAACTGCGCCGTCAGATCGAGGCGGTCAAGCGGCTTCAAGGGGGCCGTGGCCCGCGCCGGGATCGCCAAGATCGCCATCCCTCACTCGCTCAGACACAGTTTCGCCAGCCATCTGCTCGAAGATGGAACCGATATCCGCACGGTCCAGGAATTGCTGGGCCACAAAGACGTTCAGACCACGATGATCTACACGCATGTCATGAATCGGCCGGGAATCGCCGTCCGCAGCCCGGCGGACTCCCCGGCCTCGCTCCAGCCGTACTCCCTCCCGGCAGGCGGACTGGGGAATGTCGCCGGCTGACAGCTCGGGCGGAGGAACGGCCGAGTGGTCGCCAGGGGAGCGTCCCAGGCACGCCAACAGACGACACTCGGCTTTTCGACGCGTATCGGGTCCAGTAAAGCGGACTTGACCAGGTCCATCCGCAAGGAAAGAATGCTTTACCAGGAACTCGCCGAAGGCCAGGGGGCGCGACCAGCCATGAAACGCACAACCGGCACCCACCGCATCACGATCGCCGGCGGCGAGCAGGTCCGAGCATTTATTCCGCATCCGCTGCCGCCCCAGCGGCCGCCATTGAGGATCACCGAAGAACTCCAGCGAACGCTCGCCAGCGCGACAGCGGCGATTGGCAAACTGGACGTCGCCGCGGCGATGGTGCCCAGCACGGGGTGGTTTCTCTACGGGTTCGTCCGCAAAGAAGCCCTGGTCTCGTCGCAGATCGAAGGGACACAAGCCACCTTGGAGGATGTGTTGGTCCACGAGGCGACCCAGCAGGCAAGTCGCCCTGACGACGTCGAGGAGGTCTGTAACTACGTCGACGCACTGGCGTTCGCTCGACGGGAGATCGCCAGGCCCAAAGGACTGCCGTTGTGCATGCGGCTTCTGTGCTCCGCGCACAGGCGGCTCATGAAGGGGGTTCGCGGTTCGGAGAAATCGCCAGGACAGATCCGCACGACGCAGAACTGGATCGGGGGCACGCGTCCCGGCAACGCTCACTTCGTCCCGCCACCGCCGGACGCGGTTCCCGATGCGCTGGCCGCAATGGATAGCTGGCTGCACCAGGACGATCCTTTGCCGCCGCTGGTGCGCATTGGGCTGGCGCATGTGCAGTTCGAATCCATTCACCCCTTCCTGGACGGCAACGGTCGGATCGGACGACTGCTCGTGACGCTGTTGTTCGAACATTGGGAACTACTGTCCCAGCCGATCCTGTACTTGAGCCTGGCGTTCAAGCAGCACCGCGAGGAGTACTATCGTCGCCTGGACCGGGTGCGAGCGGAAGGAGACTGGGAAGGATGGACGCATTTCTTCCTGGAATGCGTGCGCGATGCGGCGGAAGACGGCGTCGACGCCGCGCGGCGGTTGCACGGCTTGCTGGGAAGGGACCGGCGAGTCGTGGCCAATCACAAGGCCACGACCCTCCCGGCAGTGCGACTATTCGATCTGCTGCCGGAGCATCCGATGGTAACACTCGCCAGGACGCAAGAGCTGCTGAAAACAACCAAGCCCACGGCGACCAAGGCGATCAAGGCCTTGAGCGACGCGGGGGTCCTCCGCGAGATCACGGGCAAGCAACGCGATCGCATCTACGCCTATCAGGGCTACTTGAAGGTCTTGGCGGAGGACACGGACCTTCCATCGCGCCCGCCGGGCGGACTCGGTTCTGCTCAAGGCAGTTGACCACTCGGACCCGCCGGGTGCGGACCCGCATGCCAGGTGGTGTGGGGGCCGGACGGGGAAACCCGCCCGGCTACCCGATTTACGCCAGAGACACCGCTGTCGTCTAGGCTTCTGTCGCGTCGGCCAATTGAAACAACACGTGCTTCCCGACCGCAGCGGCGTACCTGGTCAGGGTATCCACCGTAAAGTTCATTCGTTCTCCGCGTTCCAGCTTGGAAAGGGCCGAACGATCAATGCCCGTCAATCGCTGGACATCGCCAAGGCTTAGCCCCTGAGCCTTGCGAGCCTTCTGCAGTTCCCTAAAGATCTCCGTGACTTCGCGAAGTTCCTTCAAGCGCGCCTTGGCCCGACCACGCAGTTCCGGCAATTCATCGGCCACCAACTCGCGGATCTTCCGATACTTTGCGGCCTCCTCCTCGGTAAGGAATCGGTCGCGGACGATTTCCTTGATCTTTCGGCCCATGCTAGTTCTCCAGTTCGTAGGCGGTAACCGGATATACCCGATCTTCGTCGATTTCGTCGTAGACCACGAGAAGCGTCCGCCCCGTACGGGTCGTGCCAATCGCCACCGGACGACCACTTGATCGACTTACCTCCCGGGCGCTCGGTCGATCGAGAACCTCCACGACCTCAGCCTTGGTGATCCCGTGTTCGGCAATGTGCTGGACGTTGCCCTGCGGATCGTCGTCCAGGTCCCAAATCACGTACAGGAACGGCATGCCAAAGCCTCGCGTATGGCAATACATTACCACACGCGGCAAAATATGTCAACGCCCCCGTGGTGGCCCCATGCGCCGCGGTTGGGCGCAGGACAACAGGCGACGGCCGCTGCAGATGTCAGGGACCATCGCGCAAGTCCTGACAACCGGAATCCTCGTTACCACCGGACCCCTGCCGAGCGGCCTGGGCGGTGGCCGAGCCAGCGCGGCGCGGCGTGCGCGGGTGGGGCGCGAATATCAAGCGGCGCGGAATCGCGCGGCGCAAAAAGAGAGCTGGCAAGGATCCCAGCTCAAGGCCTTCGCAGGATGCGCGTCCGCGCTGCGATTAAGTTCCACAGCCTAATAACCGCACGATCCCGATGCGGGAAGCAAGCCAGAGGGAGTTGGCTGTGTGCGCTGCCCGCTTCGGTGTGGCAGGTCGTTCACGCCACATCCTCCACGGAATCCGCCGGCGCATCCTCCGGCGTAGCGGCTCGCTGAGCGGTGGCGTCGATGCCGCTACGTTCGCCGCCGGGGTGGTATTCGGCGGGCGTGTCCGACGGATGTTCGCTGACGATCGCCTCCGCCGCCGGAATCCGTCCCAGGTACTTTTGCGGCAGGCGGCAGTGGAGCGTCACGCGGTGGTCGTGAAAGCGCTTCGAGAGAACCTCGCCATGCGCGGCCAGGTAGGCCATCAGCTTCCCGTTCTCGACGCTGGTTTCCACGTCGACGTCGCTGAACGAGCGGCTGAGCGCGTCGCTGACGCTCATCGCCAGTTGCCCCAGTCCGGTACCGGCGCGGGCGCTGACGGGCACGGCATTCGGATAGCGGTTACGGAGGGCTTCCATCTGAGCCTGCGCGGTGGGCTGGTCGGTCTTGTTCAGAATCAGCAGCGTGTCCTTCTCCTCGATGCCGATTTCCTTGAGGACTTCATAGACCGCGCTGATCTGCTGGCGCACGGCCGGGTTGGCGGCGTCGGCCACGTGCAGCAGCAAGTCGGCTTGCCGGGCCTCTTCCAGCGTGGCCTTGAAGCTGGCGATCAAGCGGTGCGGCAGGTCGCGGATGAACCCCACCGTGTCGCTCAACAGCACCGGGCCCCAGTTCGGAAGCTGCCAGCGGCGGGTCCGCGTGTCGAGCGTGGCGAACAGCTTGTCCGCGGCCAGCACGCCGGCCTGGGTCAGGGCGTTCATCAGCGTGCTCTTGCCGGCGTTGGTGTAGCCGACCAGCGACACGGTCATGTGGTCGCGGCGAGCGGCCACCTGCCGCTCCTTGCGCTGCTCGATGGCCCGCAAGTCGTGCCGCAGATCGTGAATGCGCTTCTCGACCAGCCGGCGGTCGACTTCCAACTGCTTCTCGCCGGGACCCCGCATGCCCACTCCCAGCTTCAGCCGCGACAAGTGGGTCCACATCCGCTTCAGCCGGGGCAGCGAGTATTCCAACTGAGCCAGTTCCACCGCCAGCCGGGCTTCGTAGGTGCGGGCGTTGGACGCGAAAATGTCCAGGATCAGCTCGGTGCGGTCCAGCACCTTGACCTGCAGCTCTTTTTCCAGATTCCGCGTTTGCCCGGGCGACAGATCGTTGTCGAAGATCACCACGTCGGCCGACTCGCCCTCGACCAGCAGTTTGAGTTCCTCCAGCTTGCCCTTGCCCAGATAGGTCCCGGCGTCGGGCCGGTCGCGGCGCTGGATCAGGCCGCCTACCACTTGCGTGCCGGCGGTGACCGCCAGCCCGCGAAGCTCTTCCAGCGGTTCGGCCTCCGCCGACTGGTCCGACAACAGGACGCGAACCAAAACCGCCGATTCGCTGGCGACGCCTGGCAGTCGTTCAAGCTCTGGCACGATCGAGTGGTTCCTCCGGAGGGCCTCGTTCAGGGACCTGGGCCACCGGCAACGTGCCGGCTGGTCCGGTCCCCCGACCGTATTGTAATCGACTTTATTGTAGGCGACTTCGCCACCGACCCGCAGCCTGGTCCGGCGTCACCTGATCTCCACCAGACACGGCGCCCGGTTGTCCGGTTCGGCCCCCTGGCCTCCATCCGCCGCCCGATCGCCCACTTGCGTCCGGCTCCCGGCCGCTCGTTGAAGCCCCAGTGCCCCGGATTTATACTGCACAGCGGACTTCGAACGCGGGGTCCCAACCGCCACTCAGCACGAGGAATCCAACATGGCACGTGGAGCCAATCGACGCGAATTCATCCAACAAGGGTTGCTGGCCGCCGCCAGCCTGACCGCCGGCGGCAGCGTGCTGGGCAAACTGTCCGCCGCCGCGGCCGAAGACAAGCCGGCCCCCTACAAGATCTCGCTGGCCGAATGGTCCCTGCATCGCGCCATCTTCGGCGGCCGGCTTGATCACCTGGACTTCGCCAAGGCCTCCAAGGAGGATTACGGGATCGACGCGGTCGAATACGTGAACCAGTTCTTCATGGACAAGGCGACAGACCGCAAGTACCTGGCGGACATGAAGCAGCGGGCCGCCGACCTGGGCGTCAAGAACTTGTTGATCATGGTTGATCGCGAGGGCCGCCTGGGCGACCCGGACGACGCCCAGCGGACCAAGGCGGTCGAGAACCATTACAAATGGGTCGAGGCGGCCAAATTCCTGGGCTGCCACTCGCTGCGCGTCAACGCCGCCTCGGCCGGAACCTACGAGGAACAACTCAAACTGGCCGCCGACGGCCTGCGGCGGTTGAGCGAGTTCGCCGCCCAACACGAGTTGAACGTGATCGTCGAGAATCACGGCGGCCTGTCTTCCAACGGCAAATGGCTGGCCGCCGTCATGGAGCAAGTCAACCTGCCCAACTGCGGAACGCTGCCGGACTTCGGCAACTTCGGCGACTATGACCGCTACCAGGGAGTGGCGGAGACGATGCCCTACGCCAAGGCCGTCAGCGCCAAGAGCCACGAGTTCGATGCCGACGGCAACGAGGTCCGCACGGACTACCGGAAAATGATGAAGATCGTCCTGGATCATAAGTACCACGGATACGTGGGGATCGAGTACGAGGGGCAGAAGCTGGACGAACCAGCGGGAATCCGGGCCACCAAGAAACTGCTGGACCGCGTGGCACAGGAACTGGCCTGAACGCCCTCCCCCGCGGCCGACTTGCCTTGCCGACTCGCCTTGCCGGACGCACCCGCCGGCTCGAATCCCAACTCCGCTCAGCCCCGCTTCGGCGGGGCTTTTTTTGTTTTTTTGCCAAAATTTTCCCGCCTCCGAGCTGGACACCTGGGAAATGGGACTCGGACCCTCTGCTTAAACAATAGGCAGCCCCTCCGCCGCCCGCTTTCAGGCATCACTGCTCAATCCTTGGGCAGCCCGGGCGAAATGACGTAAGTGCAAGCAGTGCAATGCTATCAGTGCTTCGCTTGACTTGGCCGGCAAGATGGCGGCAGGAACCGCGGTGGAGGGCACCGCGGTGGGCTGACCTGAGATTGCAAGAAGGACCGCACATGGCCGATTTCAACCCGGACGAACTGCACAGATGCAAGCGAGAAGCCTACCGAGTGGCGGCGGAACTGTATCGGCAGGACCCGCACTGGCTGGTGTTCATGCGTGAAATGCTGGGAGTGGGCGGCGTGGTGCGGCGGTTGTTCCCCACGGAGGAGGGTTTGCGGGCGTTCGAGGAAACGCCGGAGTATCAGGAAATCCGGCAGATGCTGGCCCGGTTGCGCGCTCGCCCGGACGGGGACCTGACCCACGACGAGCCGATGCGGATGATCACTGTGCGGCTGCCCAAGAGCCTGCACGAGGTGCTCAAGGCCGAGGCCCACCAGAAACAGCTCAGCATGAACAAGCTGTGCATCGCCAAGCTGATCCAGATCCTGGAGCTCGAAGAAACCGAGGAGCTGGAGGAGCTCTGCCGGGAGGAGCGGCGGCTGCGCCAATCGGGCCCGGCGGGACAGACAGCACGGGCGGAAGAACAGGAGGAGTGATGGCGGCCAGCGGGACGGGAGCGAATCTGGAGCGGACCTGTAAGCCGGGTTCTGTGTCCGCCGGCGTCAGGGCGACGCTGGCGGCTGACGGCCATTTATCTGGGACGGCGGTTGCCCGCCGCCTCGAGCGGCCTACCCGGAAGTCGATGACGAACCGGACCGGTTCGCGCGCCGCAACGGGCCGGCGGCTGCTCCCTGTTTGGCCTTGCTCCGGGTGGGGTTTACCGAGCCAGCCAAGTCACCTTGGCTGCTGGTGAGCTCTTACCTCACCGTTTCACCCTTACCGCCGGCGGCCCGTGAGGACCGCCGGAGGCGGTTTGCTTTCTGTGGCACTTTCCCTGGCCTCGCGGCCGGTCGGCGTTACCGACCACCCTGTCCTGTGGAGCCCGGACTTTCCTCCGGCCGCCCGGCGGGCGGCCAGCGGCCGTCCAGTCCGCTCGCAGATTCGTCCCGACCCTCAGTATAGCAGGCCTTGCCCTGCCACGTGTCGCGGCGAGCGAACTCCTCGTCAATCGCGGCCCGCAGCCCCGGTTTGTCCAGGCACCAGTCGGGACCCAGGAAGTAATCGGGCGGCGCCTCGCCGCTGATCCGCTCGACGATCGTCGTCGGCGGCAGGACCTCCAACACATCCACGACCGACCGCACATACGCCTCGCGCGGCATCAGTTGCACCTCGCCCCGCACCACCTGTTCGCCCAGCGGTGTGTTCCGCACGGCGTACAGGTTGTGGATCTTGATCGAGTCCACCTGGTGGCGAGCCAGTTCGCGGGCGGTGGCCAGCATGTCGGCCCGCGATTCGCCCGGCAGGCCCAGGATGACGTGCGCGCCGATTTCGAAGCCCCGGCCCCGGCTGCGCCGCATGGCGTCCTGGAAGGCGTCGTAATGATGGCCCCGGTTCATCCAATCCAGCGAGGCGTCGTGGATGGTCTGCAGACCGTACTCCACCGACAGCCAGGTCCGCCGCCCGAATTCCTCCAGCAGGTCCAGCACGTCGTCCGGGACGCAGTCCGGGCGGGTGCCGATCACCAGGCCCACGATCCGCTCGTCCTCCAGGGCCGCTTCGTAAACCGTCCGCAGCCGGTCCACCGGAGCGTAGGTGTTGGTGGCGGGCTGGAAGTAGGCCAGGAACCGCTGGCAACGGTACCTCAGCCGCAGGCGGCGAATCCCCTCCTCGATCTGGTCCTGGATGCGTAGCCGAGGCAGGCGCCGGCTGGGGCTGAAGCTGCGGTTGTCGCAGAAATTGCAGCCGCCCACGGCCACCGTGCCGTCCACATTGGGACAGGTGAACCCGGCGTCCACGCTGACCCGCTGCACCCGCTGGCCGAAATGCGAACGCAGAAAGAAGCTGTAGGCATAATATCGCAGCCCCGCGCCGCGCCAGTCATACCGGGGCCGCACGGGACCTGTCTCTGCCGAAGTTGACGCCAAGTACCGGCTCGCTAAGATGGAACTTGTTCGCATTACCCCTCATTCGGAACCTCGCGCATCCTATCGGACTCATCTCGGCGCGACAAGGCAACAGTGGGAAGGCAGAGAAGCAATGGCAGCGCTCGGTGAACTCGTACCCGTGGGGGGCGGCGACCGCATCCCACTGCTCAAGGACAAACTGGTGGTGGGGCGGCGTGAAAGCTGCGACATCGTGCTGCGGTTCGACAACGTCTCGGCCCTGCACTGCCAGTTGACCATCGAAAGCGGCTACTGGTTCGTCAAGGACCTGAACAGCCGCAACGGGACCAAGGTGAACGGCAAGCGGGTGATCCGCAAGCGGATCGATCCGGGCGACACGATATCGATCGCCAAGCACAAGTACGAAGTCGAATATTCGCCCATCGACCTGGGCGCCACCGGCCCCCCGCCGGCCGACGAGGAAGCGCTGTCCGAAATCATGGGCAAGTCGCTGCTCGACCGGGCCGGGTTGGAACGTCGTTACGATTCCAAGAAACGCTACGACGTACTGAACAACGAGGCCGGGCAGATTCGCGACCCCAATAAGCCGGTGTAGGGCTGTCCGGCGCGGGATTCGGGTGCTGCCGCCGGGGCTCGGGCCGCCGTCCCATCGGAAGGCCGCTGTCCCATCGGAGGGCCGCTGTCCCATCGGAGGGCCGCCCCTGGTCTCGGAGCGTTCGGCCGCTCTACCGCCTGCCCGGCAGCAACCGCAGCAGCGGAATGTCGGACCTGCTGCTGGGCGCGGTGGTCGGCTGGCCAGTCGCTGGCTGGCCTGCCGGCGGTTGATACGCCGGCGGCTGGCCTGCTGCCGGTTGCAGTGGCGCCGGCGGGCGGGCCGCGACCTGCACCCCGCCGCTCATGCCCTCAAACGCATGGAACTCGGCCCACACGGGCAAGTGGTCCGACACTTCCAGCGCCTGCTCGACGGTCAGGCCATACATCTCCATCAAGTTCATGACGGCCGCCTGTCCGGTGAACTCCACCGACGCTCGCTGATTGAAGACAATATTGTCGTAGGACTTGGTCCCGCGAGTGTTCGTCGGCTCGCCGCGCACCGTCCAAGTCATGTCGGGCAGGCGTCCCAGTTCGCCCAACTGGTCCTGGCTAACGTTCAAGTCGCCCAGCAGGATCACATCGTCCTCGCGCCACACGTTGCGCTGGACCGCCACGAACACGTCGTCCAGCGCATCCAGCTCCGTATCCGTCTCGTCGGGATCCGTGTGGATGTTGACCAGGATGAACGAAAATCCGGCTTCGGGCGGCGATGTGCGGACCTGGAAGCGGGCGATCAGCGGTTCGCGGTGGAGATAGTCCGGCGGATCCGGTATGGTAACCACCGATTGGGGATCGATGGCGATTCGCTGGGCGTCGTACACGTAGACGTATTGTTCCTTGCTGACCGTCCGCCCCAGCCGCGGCCCGACCACGTAACGGTACGAGCCGCCGCCGGCGTTGATCAGCGCCAGAAACTGGTCCAGAACCGCTTCGTTCTGGGTGCGCAGCTCCTGGATTGCGACCACATCGAAGTTCCGCACGACCTGCGCCAGCACGTCCATCACGTGCGGCTTGGCGGCCTTGGATTCGCCAAACACTTGAATGTTGAAGCTCGCAATCCGCACCGTGGCCGGATTGCGAGGCGGCAGTGCGGATGCGGATGTCGTCTGGTTCGACCAACTCGCGGACTGTGCCAGTTGGCCGGCCAGCGGCGAGTTCTCCAGCGCTCGCGCGGCGGTATCGACGGCGTCGGGGAACTTCTCCTTGAGCTGTTCGGCGCCCGCGGCCACTTTCTGCTTGACTTCGGCCGTCTTTTCCGGGTTCAGCCGTAGCTTGGGGACGCCGTCGGACCAGTCCAGCGTGATCACTCCGCCGGCGATCAGCAGCGGCAGCAACAGCACGGCCAGCCGCGAACCCCAGCGGCTGCTCACGACCGCTCGCGCGGGAGCGGGCAGTGCGATGGCCGCCATGCCGACGACCTGTTGCGACCACGTCTGTTTCGTTTTGCGCCGCCGCCGCGATCGGGAGGCTCTAGCCATCCTTGGCCCCTGTCCTGCCTGAGAGTGAGATAGTTCGCCGAGCGCCGGCGGAAAACGCCAGGCACGCGAGGGGCAGGCTTGTAACAAAGAAAGCTGGCCGACGCAAGGTCAGCGGCTATCGACCTCTGGGGTCGATTTGGCAGGATGGGGAATCTTCGTCAAATGGATGAAATGCTGGCGATTCCCAATCGACCCCAGAGGTCAAAATATCACTTAGCGGGCCGCCTCGGAGGCGCTGGCCACCTGCTGCGTGGGACCGTCGTAAAACGGGTTGACGATCAGTTGCGCCGTCTGATCTGGGGCTGGCACCGCCGCCGCGCCGCTGCCGCCGACCGAAATCACCGGCACCAGCGGATTCTGGATCCACTGCGCGGCGGCCGGCTGGCGATACGCTGCCGGCGTCGGATAATTCGCGAAGGGGCTGTCGCCGTAGCTGCGGAAGATCCGTTGCCCATAGTAAACAGGCGGGTGCAGGGCATAATACGGTGGGACGGGGATGTGCCCGAGACGATAGAGCAACGTGCTTTCGCTGAATCCGTAGCCGTACCCGCCACCGAAGCCGAACCCGGCCCCCAGGAACCCGACGCCGCCCAGTCCGCCGTAGCCGTACGCGCCGGGAAAACCGCCGCGGATTCCGCTGGCAAAGGCTCCACCCGGCACCGCGGCGGCCGCAAAGTCCTGCTTGATGCCCGTCATGAAGGGACGACCACCCGCGTGACTGCCACCGCGCCCACCACCGCCACCGCCCATCGCGGGTCCGCCGCCGCCGCCCCGGTGCTCCCCCGATACGATCCCCGTGGCCACAAGGCAGAGGCTGGTGGCCAGCAGCACAGTTCCCAGACGTTTCATCGCCGCGCTCCTCACAAGGTCCGCTGATCAAGTTGTTGCCGGATGTGCGAGTTCTTCCCTCAAGTCCATCTTTTACGGTAATTCGAGGTTGCGGGGGCTACAACCCGCAAAATCAGCCTGATGTCAGTTCAGGAACTTACGACCGCCTTGAAACAGGAGGCCCGGCGGCTGGGGTTTGCCGCGGCCGGTGCCTGCCCGGCGGTCGCGCCGGAGGGGATCGACCGCTTTCGCCGCTGGCTGCAGGCCGGGTACGCGGGCCAGATGCGGTGGCTGCCCGAACGGGCCGCGGCCTACGACCATCCCCGGCACGTGCTGGACGGCGCTCGCAGCCTGCTGATGCTGGCGCTCAACTACCGCTCGACCGAACCTCGTCCGGCGTCCACCGGCCAGGGGCGCGTCTCGCGGTACGCCTGGGGCCCGGCCGATTACCACGACGTGATCCACGAGCGGCTGCGGAGTCTGCGCCAGTTCCACCTGGCACTCAGGCCTCAGGCCCAGGTGCGCGGAGTGGTCGATACGGCGCCGCTGCTGGAGCGTGAATTCGCTCGCCAGTCGGGGCTCGGCTGGATCGGCAAGAACACGTTGCTGCTGGGCAAGGAGTCCGGCAGTTGGTTCTTCCTGGCCGCGCTGTTGACCGACAGCGAGCTGGCGTACGACGAACCGTTCCAGGCGGACCATTGCGGCACCTGCCGGGCGTGCCTGGATGCCTGCCCGACGTCGGCTTTCCCGCGGCCGTACGTGCTGGACGCGACGCGCTGCATCAGCTACCTGACGATCGAGCTGCGGGAGCAGGTTCCGCGGGAGCTGCGCCACGGGCTGGGCGACTGGCTGTTTGGCTGCGACGTCTGCCAGGACGTCTGTCCCTGGAACCGGCACGCTCCCGTCACCGACGACGCCGCATTCCAGCCGCTGCCAGCCAGTGACCCGGTGGACCTGGGGAAGCTGTTCGAGCTGGATGACGAGTCGTTCCGGGCGCGCTTCCGCGCCACGCCGCTGTGGCGAGCCAGGCGGCGCGGCCTGCTGCGCAGCGCCGCGTTGATCCTGGGCAACCAGGGCTGCGCGAGCGCTCTGCCGGCCCTGGCCCGGGGGCTCGATGATCCCGAGCCGCTGGTCCGCGGAGCGTGCGCCTGGGCGTTGGGCCAACTGCCGGTCGAGGCGGCGGCAGCGGCAGGCAGATTGCTGCGCGAGCGGCTGGAGCGCGAGTCGGATCCGGAGGTGCGCCGCGAGCTTCAGGCCGCGCTGCAGTCTTCTTCCGACTGCCCATCGTGAATCTCGCGAGGCGGATAGCGCCCCGGCAAATCCTCGGCGTACCAGCGGGCCAGCACCGACTGCCACTGGCCGCGATCGCGGATCCGCGTCAACTCGGCCCGCACCTGCTCGTAGCTGGGGTGCAGGGCGGCATACTTGATCCCGAACTTGCGCATGTGCAGCGGGCAGCGAGCGGGACCGTAAAGTTGCTCGGCCAGGCGGTAATGCTCCTCCAGCACGGCCGCCTGTTCGTGCAATCCGGGCGGGGGCGGCAGCGGCTGGCCGGCGGCCAGGGCCCGGGCCTGCTGGAAGATCCACGGGTTGCCAATCGCTCCGCGAGCCACGGTGACGCCGTCGACCCCCGTCCGCCGCAACATCTCCAGGCAGTCCCGCGCCGAGAACAGATCGCCGCTGCCCAGCACGGTGCGTTGGCCCACGTGCCGCTTGACTTCCCGCAGAAAGTCCCAACTGCTGGGCCCCAGATACCGTTGCCTGACGGTGCGGCCATGGACGGTCACGGCCGCCACTCCCCGCTGAAACGCGCCGTCCAGGATGCGGAAGAAGTTGTCGCGACTCTCGGCCGAATCGTCGATGCCGCGGCGCATCTTGACCGTGACTGGAATCCGCTCCGGCACCGCTTCCCGCGTGCGGCCAATGATCTCCAGCGCCACGTCCGGCTGCCCCAGGTGAAAGCCGCCCCGGCAGCGGCCCAGGACCTTCTTGACGGGACAGCCGAAGTTGATGTCCACGACGTCGAAGCCCGCCTCCACCAGCCGCAACGCCCCCGCCGCGAACTGCTCCGACTCGGCCCCCATCAACTGGCCCGCCACCGGCCGTTCCTCCGGGCTGTTGTGCAGAAAGTGCCGAGTCCGTTCGCGGTACCGCTTGACCTGGACCAGGAACTGATCCAGCATCACTTCGCACAACACGTAGGACGCTCCCAGCCGCCGGGCGATCACCCGCATCGGCCAGTCACTGTAGCCCGACAAGGCCGCCTGGACGACGGGAAATCCCACGTGCAGCGGACCGATATTCAAAGGTTTCAGGCCGGCGTCTGACATGTCGGGCAGGGGTCCAGCAGTGGTCGATACGGTTCGCCGCTCCAGGGCGCCAAGTCTCCCGTATTCAAAGCCACAAGCCGCCAACCCGCAAGGCGCCTCCGGGTCGCGGTTGGGTCAAGTTTCAAGTCCCCGGCGGCCGATAGTCCATGCAGGTAAGTGCGCCCCAATCGTGGATGCCGCCCCAGGACGACGCACTCATGTCCGCTCTCGCCAACTGGCCGATATTCCTGGCGCTGGGTACCTTGGGGCTGGTGCTGTTTGTTTCGATCCGCCAGTTGCGGAGCCAGAAGCCACCCTACGTCCGCCGCGGCCCGCTGCTGACCGAGGGCGAACTGGCGTTCTACCGCGCGTTGCGGGAAGCCGTGGGAGACGCCTGGACCATCTCGGCCATGGTCCGCCTGGCCGATCTGATCCGAGTGCGTGCCGACGCGCCCCAAGCGCAGAACTGGCGGAGCCGGATCGCCTGCCAGCACGTCGACTTCGTGTTGTGCGACACCCAGACCATGGACGTCCGGCTGGCCGTGGAGCTGGACGAACCGGGCCACCAGCGGGCGGACAGCGGCCAGCGGGGCGAGCGGGGCGCGGTGGTCAACCAGGCGCTGGATGCGGCCGGCATTCCGCTACTGCGAGTGACGGCGGCCGGCGCCTACGACGCGTTGCAACTGCGGCAAACGATCCACGAGCGAGTGGGCGGCTGAACCGCCGCGCGCCGATTCTGGACGGCGCCCGTTGCCCGGTTGATAATCGGGCATGGCTCCCTCGCCCCAAGAACTGCTCGCACCGCTCGACACGCCGATCGCTCCGGTGAAACTGACCGTGCTGTACCGGATCGGCGTGGTCTTCGTGGCCGCGTTGATGGTGCTGCTGCCCCTGCTGTACATCGCCCTGATTGGCCTGGTCGTGTGGGGCATTGCCTGGCACTTGAGGCACAACGCCTGGCTGCTGGAAGGCCCCGGCGGTCTGCTGTATTACCTGGCGCCGGCCGTGCTCGGCGGCCTGGCCGTGTGCTTCATGTTCAAGCCGCTGTTTGCCCGGCCCGCGCGGCGGCCACCCGTGTTTTCCCTGGATCCGAATCACGAGCGGCTGTTGTTCGAATTTGTCGGCCGCTTGTGCCACTGCGTCGGCGCGCCGGTGCCGAGGCGGATCGACGTCACGGCGGACGCGAATGCCTCCGCGTCGTTCGGGAGGGGCGGCTGGGGCCTGCTGCGGGGCGACGTGGTGCTGACCATCGGGCTGTCGCTGGCCGCCGCGTTGTCGCTACGGCAACTGGCGGGCGTACTGGCGCACGAGCTTGGCCACTTCACGCAGGGATCGGCGATGCGCTTCAGCCACATCGTGGGCGCCATCAATCGCTGGTTCGGGCGAGTGGTCTTCGAGCGGGATGCGTGGGACGAAGCCCTGCTGCGGTTCAGCCGGCTGCACTACGCCTTTACGCTGCTGCTGCTGCCCGTATGGCTGCTGGTCTGGCTGAACCGCTGGATCCTCTGGGGCATGATGCTGCTGGCCCAGGCCGTGAGTTGCTTCCTGTCGCGGCAGATGGAGTACGATGCCGACCTGCACGAGATCCGCGTGGCCGGCAGCGAGACGTTCGAACGCACATCGTGGGAGCTGTACGTGCTGGGGCACGCGATGGCCAGGGCCGAGCGGACACTGGAGAACTCCTGGCGCCAGCGGCGTCTGGGCGACGATCTGCCGGCGCTGGTCCTGGCGAGTGCTCGGCAGTTCCACGGGCGAACGGACCAGTTGGAAGAGATTCGGCAGGCGGTGCTGGCCGAAAAGGCGGGTCTGTTCCACACGCATCCCGCAACTGCCACCCGGATCGCTCGCGCCCGCCGCGAAGCGGCGGCAGGCATCTACCACGTGGAGGGCTCCGCCACGCTGCTGTTTCGAGATTTCACCGCGCTCTGCCGCACCCTGACGCGGGAATACTATCGCGAATTGCTGGAGCTGGAAGTCACGGCCGACAACCTGGTGCCCTCCGCCGACCTGGTGGCGGAGCAGCAGGAGGTGGACGACGCCCTGGAGACGCTGCGCTGTTACTTCCAAGGCCAGGTGCTGGGCGTGGTCGAAATCTTCTTGCCCGCCGATGCTCAGCATCCGCCCGACAGCCCCCGGCGGACGCTGGAGCTGCTCAAGCAGTCGCGGCACAGGATGCTGGCCGGACTTCCCCAGGTGCGCGCCGCGCTGGAACGGTTCCAGGCGGCCGATCACCGGCTCCGCGAGCTCGCCCAGCAGAGTGTGCTGCTGGAGGCGGGAGTTCCCAAGCCGCACAGCCAGTTGAACCTGCCGGACAAGTCGCCCGCGACGCTCGCCGCCGCTCGCCGGCTGGCCGAGACGGAACGGGCCGCGGCACTCAATCATCTCTACTTGCTAGCCGGTGATGCCCGCAACCGGCTGACAGCCGGCCTGCAACTGCTGCTGGTGCCGCAAATCGCGGCCCGTTTGCCCGACGCGGCCGCACACCAGCAACGCAGCCGCCGCCTGCTGCCGGTGCTGCGGGGCCTGGAAGGTAGCTGGCCGATCGTCCTGCGGCTGCGGGAACTGGCCGGAGCGATCGGCCAGTTGCTGGAGCGGATCGAACAGCAGGCGGAAACTGGCCGGGCCGTTCAGCAAGTGCAACGGCTGGCGGAACACGCCGCCGGCGACCTGCGGCAATTGCGCGGGGCGCTGGCCGGCTTGCCCTATCCCTTTCAGCACGCCGAATGCTCGATCACGGTCGCCGAATACGCCCTGCCCCAGCTCCCCGCGCCGGATGACCTGCCGGGCGTGCTGCAGGCTTTGCACGAACTACTGGAGAAACTGCTGGAACTCTACTACCGGGCCATGGCGCACGTGGCCGTCATCGCACAGCACGTGGAAACTGCCGCCGGCCTGGAACCGCTGCCCAGCCCGCCGGATGAAGTCGATTCGACACGCCCCGCGTGACGAACCCATTCACGCTGAGCGCAACACAGCCGACCACCGCTTTCATCTGGCGACGCTGCGACATGTTGGAGGCCATACCGCTGACTTTTTTGCATTCCGGCCGCGGTTACGAAGGAGGCCGCCCGCGGAAGGCTCATCACGCGGAGCGTGATGGCTACTTTGCGTGATGGCAACTTTGCGGCTATTCGACCCGTTCCACTCGGATCGCGGACAGCAGCGGCAACGCACCGCCCGCCGCCGGGACCAGTTCAATCACCAGGTCCTTGCTGACCGCCACCGGGTCAAACTCCTGCACCAGCGCTCGCTGCTTGCCGCCCGCTCGGGCCACAACATCCAGCCCGCTGGCCACGGTCGCGCCTTGCAGCCGGACGTCGAACACCCGCTGGCCCGGCTCCACCGCGTCCAGCTCGGCGAAGTACAGCTTGACGCGGTAGTTCGCCGGTTCATCCCCATCGGCCAGCAGCGGGATGCGGCATTGCTTCAGGCCGCGCGCGGCCGACGTGAACAACCACTGCGGATCGGCGTTCTCGATCGGCCGCGAGAGGTCGTTGTAGCTGACGTAGTCGGGCTTGCCGGCGAAGTCCGCCTGGATCTGGAAGTCGTATTCCAGCCGCCCGACGGTGGCCGGACGGGGATAGCCGAGCCACAACGTGCCGGAACCGTCGCGCCGGTCGCCGGGAGCGCCCAGGTTCAGCGCCAATTGCTTGACGGGCAACTGAGGCCCGGTGGCGCTGAAGATCTTCCACGTCTCGTGCCCCGAACGCGGTTCCATCACGATGGTCGCCGCCAGAGAGAACTGGCAGACGCAGCCGGCGCTGGCTTCGGGGATCATCAGCAAACCGTTGCCGGGGATGGCGTTCACCCAGCAGCCCAGCCGCTGGCCCGCGAAGTGGCTTGTCCCGCTGTCGGAATACAGATCGTAGTAGCCGGTGAAGCCGCTGCGGAAGAACAACATGTTGGGTGTGGCGGTGATCATCCCGCAGTGGTGTCCGGGCCGGCTGAACTGCCAGGTGGTTTCCTCGCCGGTCACCGGATGCTCGCGTTTTTTCTCCTCGCCCGTATGCAGGTTGAACAACCACGGTTCGGCCAGGACTTCCTCGCCGACGATGATTGGCCGATGGCGATAGTTGGCATCCTTGGACCAGAGCTTGTCGCCGTTGTCCGCGTCCAGCACCACGATGCGGCGGCGGTCGAACTGGCCGCTGAGGAACTGGGGCCAGTAATGGCCGTTGGCGTTCGCCCCGCAAATCACCACGTGCCCCGCGCGATACATCAGCGTCAAGTTGCCGCCGCCGATCCCGATGCGGCTGCAGTCGGTCACGTCCACCGGCCGCGACCAGACCTCCTGGCCCGTGTTCGCGTCCAGGCAGACCGCCAGGCGGACGTCGCGCTGCTTGAGTTCCTCCTCCTTCTTCTTGGCCTCTTCCGGACCGAGCTGCCGCAGCTCCGACTTGTCCTCGCGCAGCAGCGCCTCGCGCTGCTCGCTGCTGATCGAGCTGTCGATGAAATACACTTGCCCGTCGCCGATGGCGATCGTCACGTGCAGAATGTGCTTTCCGCGATACAGCCACTTCTGCCGCCCGGTCGCCAGATCCACGGCGAAGATCGCGTCGGTGGCGTTATCGACCGTGTGGCCGCGGCGCCGCAGGGCGGCGGCCAGCTCGCTGCGGATCGTGCTGGTGCCGAACAGCATCCCGTTCCAGTGGGCGACAAAACCCCAGGTTCGCGGAATCTCGTCGGTCGAGGGAGGCGTCTGGTACGTGGCCCGCACCTTGCCGGTGGCGGCGTCGAGCTGCGTGCATTTATCGTCCACGGCGACAAACAGCGAATCGTCCGTCGCTGCCAGGTTGCTCGGTTCCTCGTTGTTGAACACGCCGGTGCGGATGGCCCCCGGGTTGGCGTATTCCCAGAGGAACAGGCCGTTGTAGGCGTCATAGGCCAGGATGCTGCTGGTGCCTTGGATGAACATCCGCCCGCCGGTCGACAGAGGCGCGGCGGCCGCCTCGTGGCGGTTGATCATTTTCGAGGGGCCCGGATCGCCGTACCACAACACGCCCAGTCCGCCCTGGATCCGATAATCCTCGCTGGTGGCCGTGTTTCCCGCGTCGCCATACTGGTGCGACCACTGGCCGGAACCGGGCAGCAGGTCGCGCGTGGCGAGCAGCGCCTGGGCGTCCCCCTGGATCGGGCCCCGGAAAGTCAAGTCGGTCGCCGCCAGCGCGCCGGCCAGCGGCTCGCACGTCTTGCCCGCCACCTGCGCCGGCGCGCCGGCGGGCAGCACAAAGCAAGTCTGGCCGCCGGCGGGCTTCACGCACCGCGACCAATCGGCGACGTCGCCTGGCACTTGCCCGGTGTGCAGCAGAGTTTCCGAGACGACCAGGTTGGCGAAGTAGTTCGGCAACGGCAGGGCCGCTGGATCGCAATGGATCAGCGTGATCCGGCTGCCATACAGTCCCGCCTGGCTCAAGGCCCGCCGCGCGGCCCGCACCCGGTCCGCGTCGGCCTCGACGCCGTAGATCCGCAACTGGGTGCGTCGAGCCAGTTCATATGCCAGCCGCCCGTCGTGACTGCCCAGCACCAGGCAGAATCCCCGCTCGATTCCCGTGCGCTGCAGAATCTCCTCGGCCGCGGCCGCAACCACCGGCGAGAGCGCATCCTGAGGGAACGGGTTCGCTTCGTAGGCGGCGGGCCAAGCGGCGGCCCTGCCATTTGCCGGTAACTCGCCCGGCGCCCCGAAACAATAGATCTTGCCCCGGTCCGTGCTGACCCATAGTCGGCCATCGGACACCGCCAGCCCCGCCGCTTCGCCTTCGACCCGCAACGTCCAGGCCTCCTTGCCGGTGGCCTCCTCCAACCCCACCACCAGACCCTGGCCGCCGGCGATCACCAGGTCGCCCGCCGTGATCAACGCCGCGTCGCAGGGACTGGGCGTTTCCCACAGGCTGCCCACGGCCGACAACTCGTTGATCTCGCGCGTCAGCCGAGCGTTCTCGACCTGATATTCCTCTGTTTTCAGGCTGGACCGGCGCCGTTGCAAATCGCTCTGCTGCATCGTCAACTGCTGGCGTTTCACGGTCGCCGCCGCATGAGTGCGGCGGTCGAGCCCCGCGATCCGCCGCCCGTTGGCCACGAATGCCTTGTCGCCCGACAACGACATTTCGTGCCCCTGTATAAAGGCAAAGCCGACCGCGCCGGTCTGCTGGTCCAGCGCCAGAAAATGGTGGTCGCCGGCGGCATAGATCTGCCCGTCCGCCAGCAACGCGCGGCTGCCACCGACCACGCCGCCCGCCGTCGATCGCCAGCTATAAACCTTCTGGTAAACCTGCTCGCCGGTCCGCCGGTCGAAAGCGGCCGGCAACGAACGGCCCGAAGGCACGAACAGCAACTGGTCCGAACACAGCAAATAACCTTGCGGCGAAAGCGGATTGCGGCCCGCGTCCTCCTGGCTGATGTGGTCGTTCTTCCACAGCACCTCGCCCGTCTCGGCATGCACGGCACACAAGAACACCGTCTCGTGCGGAATCACTCCCCCGCCGAAGTACGCCACGTTGTCCACCACCAGCACGCCGGTCCGCACCGGCCAGCGCGAGATCAAGCGCCCGCGGCCCAGCAGCCGCTCGTCGGCCGGGCCCACGCGGTGTTTCCAAACCAGACCGCCGTCCTCCGCTCGCAGACAGTACACAAAGCCATCGTCCGAACCGAAGTAGACTTTGTCCTGCCAGATCGTGGGAGCCAGCCGGATCGCGCCGTCGGTGTAGAAGTCCCATAGCGGTTTGCCCGTGGCTGCGTCGACGCAGTGCAGTTGATGATCGACCGAGGAGCCGAAATACAGCTTGCCGCCAGCCACGGCCACTTGCAACGCCTTGTCGAACGACACGCGATGCCGCATCACGAGCCCTTCGATCGGCTCGTTGCGGGGCCCCTCCCAGGCCATCTCCGGCGGCGCCGGCGACGTGTAGACCCACTTCAGCTCCAAATGCCGCGGCAAACGCTGCTCGGTCGCCCCCACGCGGTCCGGGCCGTTGAGCCACGTCGTCCAGTCGGCGCAGGCCACACTGGAGCACAGCACTACCTGCGCGGCCAACAGGACCGACAGTGGGAGCCGTCCGAGAAACGTGCGCGAAAAGATCTGCCAGAACATGCTCAACTCCCGGAATTCGAGACGATCCGCCTTGGCCTGGCCCCACGCGGCCCGGCTGATTCTCACAATCTGCCAGAACATGAGTGCTGGGGCGCCGGCCAGCATTGTACCCCACGCCGGTCGCGAGCGGACAGTCGCATTGTCGCCTTTCGCTCCGCGCATTGTCGCCTTTCGCTCCGCGCAAGTAGCGGGCCCCTCGCTCACGCGCTGGTTTCGCGGCACCGACCCGCCGCTGACGCTCATTTCGCGGAGCAAAAGGCGAGGATTCCGCTACTTTCGCGGAGCGAAAGGCGACTATGGGAAAGCCGACTCTGGTACGCGCTACTTTCGCGGAGCGAAAGGCGACTATAAGGGAGCTTTTGAAATAATTCCCTGTGGAAACAGCAGCCGGCCGGCCGATGCTCGAGGTGTGCGCCTCGCATGGATGCCCTCAGGAGCACGCCCCACGCCATGATGCGGTTTCGCGACCAGCGGCTCGCAGCCAGCCCACGATCGAACTCGGCCCGAAGCTGGTTGGCGCTGCTGATGCTGCTGACCGGTCTGCCGGGCTGCGCGGCCCTGCCCGGCGCCCAGCCCCGGTTCGCCCGCGGCTGCGAGGTCATCCCGCCGGACAACTTGCCGATCGACGCCGATCCGGCGCCCTGCGGTCCAGCCGCCTGGCCACTTCCACTCAGGCGACTTGTGCCGCAGCAGTTCGCCGGCGCGGACTTCCGCCCCGCCTGCCGCTGCCACGATCGGTGCTACGAATGCGGCGGAGAAGACCGGGCAGAGTGCGACGAACGCTTTGGCGACAGCCTGGCGGATGCCTGCCAGTCGTCCGGCTTTCCGCTGCTCTGCCGCCTGGTCGCACGCGGCATGCACTGCAGCGTGACCTGCCTCGGCGGCTGGTTTTACCGTGCCAACGCCTGTGGCCCCGAAACGGGTCCCACGGGAACCGCCGGACCGTAGCCCGATTGGCTACTTCTTCTCCGGTACGCCCAGTTCGCGCAGCTTGGCGACCACGTCGGCGCCGTGCGAGCCGGTCTTGACCGCCTTGTCAATGTGCAGAATCTTGCCGTCCGGCCCGATATAGTAGGTCCAGCGCTGCGGGTTCGGCCGGTTCTGATCGACCACTCCGTACGCCTCGGCCGTCTTCTTCGACGGGTCGCAGAGGATCGGGTAGTCCAGCTTCAGCGCCTCGGAATACTTCTTGTTCGTTTCCTGGTCGTCGCAACTGGCGGTGAAGAACGCCACATTCATCTTGTCCAGACCCGATCCCTTGGACGGCTTGACTTCGAACGTGCGCCCGCCCAGCAACTCCAGCGTGAAACCTTCCTCGATCGGCCCCACCCGGAACGAACTGCATTCGGCCGTGCAGCCACCCGTGAACGCCTTGGGGAACCAGGCGATCACCACGGCCTGCTTGTCCCGGAAATCCGACAGCGAATACGTCTTGCCGTCGCTGGCCTGGAGCTTAAAGTCGGGAGCGGCATCGCCGACTTTCAACTCCGCTCGAACCAGCGGCGAAACGACCAGCAAGGAGGCCAAGGCAAGGCCGGCGGCAGCGAGTTTCATGAGGGTGAACTCCGGGAAAGGAAAGAGAGTTGTCAGTTGTCAGTGATCAGTTGTCAGTCAGCAGGTGGCGGAGCGGGAGGAAGGACTGTTGGCCAAGAGGCATAGTATAACACGCCGGGTCAGGTCATCCCACAATGGGTCGGATCACGCGGCCGGCGACGTCGGTCAGGCGATAATCGCGACCCGCGTAGCGGTACGTCAGCCGCTCGTGGTCCAATCCCAGCAAGTGCAGCAGCGTGGCGTGCAGGTCGTGGATGTGCACTTTATCCTGGATCGCCTGGAAGCCAAAATCGTCCGTTTCGCCATAGGTCATGCCGCCCCGCACGCCGCCGCCGGCCAGCCACATCGTGAAGCCGTAATGGTTGTGGTCGCGTCCGTTGCCGTTTTCGGACGTCGGCGTCCGGCCGAACTCGCCGCCCCAGACCACCAGCGTTTCGTCCAGCAGGCCGCGAGCCCGCAGGTCGCGCAGCAGCGCGGCGATCGGTTGATCGATGTCACGAGCCAACCGGCGCACCGTCTCGTCGTGATTGTTGTGCGTGTCCCAAGGCTGGCCGTCGCCGTAGTAGACCTGCACGAACCGCACGCCACGCTCCACCAGCCGCCGAGCGAGCAGGCAGCCGTTGGCGAAATGCCCGGTCCCGTAGTCGGCCCGCGACCGCGCCGTCTCGCGGTTCAGATCAAACGCCTCGCTGGCCTCGGTCTGCATGCGGAACGCGGTCTCCATGGCGGTCAAGCGGGATTCCAGCGCCGCGTCCCCGCCCCGCTCGGCCAGGTGCCGTTCGTTCAACGCGCGCATCAGCTCCAGTTGGCGGCGCTGCCGGGAGGCCGGCAGTTCGTCGCTGCTCAGGTACGGGATCATCTTGCGCGGATCGATACTGGCATGGTTGATATAGGTTCCTTGATGTTGTCCTGGAAGAAATGCGCTGGTCCAGAGGATCGAGAACCGCACCGGCCGGCCAGGGCAAAGCACCACGTAACCGGGCAGGCTGTCGTTTTCGCTGCCCAGCCCGTACAGGAACCAGGAACCCATGCTGGGGCGAGTGGGCACGATGGTGCCGTTGTTCATCAGCAGCAGAGCCGGCCCGTGATTGGGGTTGTCCGTATGGACCGACCGGAGCACGCACAGTTCGTCGGCACAACCGCTGAGCCGCGGCAGCAGCTCGCTGATCGGCACCCCGCTCTGGCCACCAGGCTGAAACTTGAACGGCGAAGGCAGCAGGCCGGCGGTCTTGCGTTCGGTGCGTAGTTCCACCGATTCGGGCCGCTGGCCGGCGTATTTCTCCAGCAGCGGCTTGGGATCGAACAGGTCGCCCTGGTACGGTCCGCCGTTCATGAACAACTGGATCACGCGCCGGGCCCGCGGCCGAAAGTGTGTTCCGCCCGTCGCGCTGGCCGCGTCCGCCGCGCCGGCACTTGCCGGGGCCGCCAGCAGTTGGGCCAGCCCCAGCGCCCCCAGGCCGCCGCCCAGGCGCCCGATAAGTGTCCGCCGATCGAGCATCTCGGAAGCGGAATTGGAAGTTGAAGTGGAAGCCGGTTCCGCCGGTCGCAGCTTGTCTGTCATGCGTGGTTACGTCCGAATCAATCCACAAACATCATCTCGTTGCTGCCGAGCAGCACCTGCACATAATCGGTCCAGCGTTCAGCCTCGGCCAGCGTGCCGTCATCAGCGCTGAGGAACTCGCGAGCCAGCTCGAGCTCCGCCGCAATCGGCGAGCGTTGAAACAACCGCTCGTGCAGCCGCTCCACCCGCCGCTCCAGTCCGTCCTGCTCCGCCAGAATCGCCGCGGCCAGCGACCGTGAACGCTGGCGGAAGAACGGGCTGTTCAGCACGAACAGTTGCTGCAGCGGAGTGGTCGTGGCCGACCGCGCGGGACTGTGTGCCGCGGGCGGCGGGAAATCATACAGTTGCAGCAGCGGATGCAGCTCGTGGCGATGCACTCGCGCATAGACCGTCCGCCGCGCTGCGCTTCCATCCAGTTCGTCCGCCGGTCCGCCCATCCGTCCATCCAGTTGGCCGCACGCCGCCAGGATCGCGTCGCGCCAGGGCTCCAGTTCCAGCCGCCGGCGGTTCATCCGCCACAGCCAGCGATTCTCCGGATCAACCGCCGACCGCCGCGGGTCGTCCGCGCTGGACTGCTGGTAGGCGGACGACAACATGATTTCGCGGTGCAACCATTTCAGCGACCAGCCTTGCCCGATGAACCGCTCGGCCAGATCGTCCAGCAATTCCGGATGCGACGGTCGAGCGCCTTGCGCGCCGAAGTCGCTGGGCGTGGTCACCAGGCCGCGGCCGAAATGCCAGGTCCAGACGCGGTTGACGATCACCCGAGCCGCCAGGGCAGGCGATTGCTCGAAGATCGCCTCGGCCAGTTCGCGCCGACCGCTCCCCGCGCGAAACGGCTCCGGCTCGCCCCGGCTGAGCACCGCGGGATAACGGCGCGCGACCAGCGGTCCCGGACTGGCCGGATTGCCGCGAATCTGCAGAGCGACGTTCTGGGCCACGCCCGGCTGATACTCCAGCCGCGTCTGGTCCGGACCATCGGGCAGCACCAGCAGGCTGGCCTCGTCCACGCCATGCGCCCAGGGCAGATCGTAGTGCGGCGTGGCGGAAATCAACTGCCGCCGCTGCCTGTCGAGTTCGGCGAGCTGCTGGTCCAGCGCCGCTTGCCGCTCGGCGTCCGCCTGTTTCCGCTCGGACGTCACCTGCTTGATCCGTTCGTCGAGCGTCGCCACTTGCCGCCGAGCGTCCCGCACCCGCTCGGCCTCGCCGCCGGGAATCAACGGCTGGTCAGCCAGCCGCGTGCTGGCGAACACTCCCGCCAGCGCGTAGTAGTCTTGCATCGAGATGGGATCGAATTTGTGGTCGTGGCAGCGGGCACAAGCCAGCGTCAGGCCCAGGAACGAGCGGCCGACGGCGTCGATCCGCTCCTCCCATTCCTCGGCCACCACGGTCTTGATCACGTCCGGCGCCAGCCGCAGTTCCTTCCAGTAGGTCGGGCTGAGTCCCAGGAAGCCCAGCGCCGCATGGTCCGCCGGCGCACTCGAATCCATCAGGTCCGCCGCCAGTTGCCGCTGGACGAACTGGTCGTATGGCAAATCCTGGTTCAGCGCCCGGATCACCCAGTCGCGATAGAGCCACGCCTGCCCGGTGTTTTCCAGCCACGACGCCGTGACGTCCGTATAGCGGGCCACATCCAACCAGTGCCGACCCCAGCGTTCGCCGTGATGGGGCGAGGCCAGCAGCCGATCAATCAGCCGCTCATACGCATCCGGTGACGGATCGCCGACAAACGCCTCCACTTCCTCCTGGCTGGGCGGCAGCCCCAACAAATCGAACGTCGCCCGCCGAATCAGCGTCCGCCGGTCGGCGACCATCGACGGTTGCAGCCCTTCGCGCCGCAGCGCGGCGGCCAGGAACAGATCGATTCGCCGCCGGGACCAGCCGTCCGCTCCCGCACTGGCGGGCTGCGTCGGGACCAGCGGCCGTAGCGACCAGAACTGCTTGCCCCGACGCAGATCGTCGGCGGTCAGCTTGCGCGGCCCGGCCGGCTTCGCCTCCTGGCTGGATTCGACCGCGGGAAACGGCGCGCCGCGGCGAACCCATTCCACCAGCAGCTCCCGATCCTTCGTGGGCAGCTTGCCGTCGGGCGGCATTTGCAGGTTCGTATCGGCGTAGCCAATCGCCCGGATCAGCAGGCTGGAGTCAGGCTGGCCCGGCACGACGGCCGCCCCCAGTTCGCCCCCGGCAAGGAGTGCCTCGCGCGAGTCGAGCCGCAGTCCGCCCGACGGTTCGTCGGTTTGCGCCGAATGGCACTCGTAACAATGCTGAACCAGCAGCGGGCGCACGCGACGCTCGAACCACTCCAGCTCGTCGGCCGTCTGCGCCTGCACTCGTCCCGCCAGCAGACCGATCAGCGCCAGTCCGAATGCCAGCCACAGGCTGGCCCGCCCCCAGTTGGCTTTCCCATAGTCGCCTTTCGCTCCGCGAAAGTAGCGCGAACCGGAGTCTACGTTCCCATAGTCGCCTTTCGCTCCGCGAAAGTAGCGCGTACCGGGGTCGACGTTCCCATAGTCGCCTTTCGCTCCGCGAAAGTAGCGCGAACCAGAGTCGACGTTCCCATAGTCGCCTTTCGCTCCGCGAAAGTAGCGCGAACCAGAGTCGACGTTCGATTTGCGAAAGTACCGTGTACCAGCGCACGCTACTTTCGCGGAGCGAAAGGCGACTATGGCGGAGCGAAAGGCGACTATCGCGAACCAAGGGGCGAAACCAACGCGTGTCGGCATGCGAAGAAGACATCCTCGAGCAGTAAAAGACACCGTGGCCCACATGTCAGGCGATAATTTCTTCGATCGGATGGCCGTAGTCGATTTCCAGCCGCTTGTGGCCGGGCAGCTCCAGCCGGCGGGCGTCCAGGCCTAGCTGCCGCATGAGCGTGGCGTGAACGTCGGTCACATAGTGAGGCGAATCCACCGCGTGAAAGCCGATTTCATCGGTATTGCCGTGGACCACGCCTCCCTTCAAGCCGCCGCCGGCCATCCAGATCGAGAAGCCGTAGGGGTGATGGTCCCGCCCATTGCCGCTTTGCGATCCCGGCGTCCGGCCAAACTCGGTGGCGAACACGACGATCGTTTCGCGCAGCAGGCCGCGGCGTTTCAAATCCCGCAGCAGCCCGGCCACCGGACGATCCACCTGAGCGGCCAGTTTGGTGTGGTTGTCCACCAGGTTCGAGTGGGCGTCCCAGGCACCGGCGGCTCCGTCGCCATGCATGATCTGGATGAACCGCACGCCCCGCTCGACGAATCGCCGGGCGGCCAGCAACTGCATGCCGAACGGCCGGGTGACGGCGTCGTCCAGCCCGTACAGCCGAGTGGTTTCGGCCGTCTCGTCATCGAAGTGGATCACTTCCGGCACGGCCGTCTGCATGCGGTACGCCAACTGGTAGCTCTTGATCCGCGCCGCCAGCACGTCGTCCGTCGGATACCGCTCGGCGCTGAACCGGTTCAGCCGGTCGATCAAGTCAAACTCGATCCGCTGCTCGTCGGCCGACAGGTCGAGTTCGGGCTGGGCGTACGGCAACGGGTTGCGGGGATCGATCTTCAGCGGGATGGCGTCGTAGGCCGGTCCCAGGTAATGCCCGTCCCGGACGTCGAAGAAGCGGGGCCCCATGCCGATGAACTGCGGAAGGTTGTCGTTCAGCGAGCCCAGGCCGTAGTTGATCCAGGCCCCGACGGTCGGATGCCGTTCGTCCAGCATGTGCCGGCCCGAATGGAACTGCACCTGCGCCCCGTGGTTGTCGTCGGTCGTCCACATCGAGCGGACGATCGCCAGGTCGTCGGCGCACTGTCCCAGGTGCGGGAACCAGTCGCTGATCTCCAGACCGTTCTGGCCGCACTTGCGGAAACCGACCTGCACGCCGAACAGTTTGTTGCGCTGCTGGCCGTTGGCGTCATTGACCACCACGACGCGCACCTTCTTCAGCCGCTCAGGATCCTGCACGTCCTTGTACGGTGTCTCCGGGATCGACATGCCGGCATGTTTGGTCAGTTCAGGCTTGGGGTCGAAGCTTTCCAGGTGGCTCAAGCCGCCGCGCATGAACAACCAGATCACGCTGCGTGCCCGCGGCGGAAAGTGCGGTTGTCCATCAGGCGGACTCCAGTTGCCCTCGGCGCGAGCTTCACCGTCGAGCAGCGCGGCCAGGGCCACGCCGGCCAGCCCCTGGCCAAAGCGGCGTAGAAACGCTCGGCGCGAGTCGCCCCGTTGTTCGGCCTGGTTCAGCCGCCGACGAGCGTCCTGGGAGGCGATCGGAGGGAATTCGGGTAGGTGCATGGCGCGGATTCCAGGCGAGGCGGGTCAGCGGATGGTAATGAAGTCGTTGTGGTTCAGCAGGGCGTGGATCAGATTCTGGCGGACGCGCCGCGTGGCCTCGTCCGCCGGCCGAGCGGCCAGCAGCTCGCGCATCTGGCGTACGGCTTCCAGGCAGGCCTCGCGTTCGGACGGCTCCGCCTGCCGGCACAAGATCACTTCGAACGCCCGCTCGGTAAACTGTTCGTCCGATATCGTCGAGTCGCCAGCGCCCAGACGGTCGGCCAGCGAGCGGGCCATGGTCATGGCGAACTTGCTGTTGCTCAGCGTCAAGGCCTGCTGCGGCACGATGCTCTCGCTGCGGCGGTAGCAGGCCAGGATGTCCGCGTCGTCGAACATCGCCAGGAACGGCTGGCGGTCGTCGCGGGAATGGATGAAGTACAAGCTGCGGCGGCCGGCCGTGTCGTCCGGTTGGGGCTTGATCGATGGCCCGCCCAGTTGCGGGTTAAGCTGCCCGGCCAGTTGCAGCAGACTGTCGCGGACCAGTTGCGATTCCATCCGCATGGGCATCCGCCGCCAGTAATACTGGTTCGCGGGATCGCGCTGCACGGTTTCCGGATCGGCGGCGGACGACGCGCTGTCCAGGCGATACGCCTGGCTGGTCACGATCAGGCGATGCAGGTGCTTCATGCTCCACTGGTTCTCCATCAGTTCGACGGCCAGCCAGTCCAGCAGTTCGTGCTGCGGCGGGCGCGGCGTGCGGCGTCCGAAGTCGGTGACCGGATCGACCAGCGGCTGGCCGAAGTGCCTCAGCCAGAGATGATTCACCGCCACGCGCGCCGTGAGTGGATTCAGCGGGTCGGTGATCCAGCGGGCCAGCGCGCCGCGGCGACCGGTGCTGGTCGCTGGATACGGCCGCCGCCGTTCGGCGTCGCTTTCCGCCGGGCCGAACAGGGCCTTGAGCGAGGCCTGCAGCGACGTGTAGCTGCTGCCCGGATCGGCTTGCGCCGCTTGCGCCTTGTCGCGCTCGGCCCGCGACTGCTCGACTTCCTTCGCCGCTTTCTCGCGATCGGCTTGCGGCGCCAGAGCCAGCTTCTGCTCGGCTCGTGCCAGAGCCACCTCGGCCAGCGCCAACTTGTACGCGCGATCGGCCCGCGCCGCCTCGCCAGCCAGGGCGTCCGCCTGCCCGTTCTCATGACGCGCCGCCGCATACCGGGCCACGTCGGCGGCATGGGCCGTGCGCAACATC
>JAGFJK010000203.1 GCA_024102795.1 Pirellulaceae bacterium | reverse complement strand
CTCCAGCAGCGCGACCAGTTCCTGCCGGGCCAGGCCGTGCCCGTCGCCCGCGGCCAGCAACTGCAGCCGGGCCAGCCTCAGCCGTTCCGCCACGTTCAAATGGTTCCATTGCCCCAGGGCAATCGGCACCAAACGCGATAGCAGCAGGTCGAGCTGTTCGAGCCGCTCGGCGGGCAGATAATGCAACCCCTTGGACCGCAAGCCCCGCAAGTCGTGCCGGTGCCAGACCTGCTGAAAGAACTGCGGTTCGCCGGCCAGACGCTCAGCCAGCTTGTCCATCACCGCGGCCACCCGCGCCGGGTCCCGGCCTTCGACCACCACCACCGCGTCATCGTCCTGGCCAAACTCACTCAGGTATGCCAACCAGCGCTGGTTGTAGCCGCTGCTGGGGTTCAACAGGTCCAGGCGGCTGGTGCGAAACTCCAGGCCGGTGGCGGCCAGCACGATCGACGTCACCGCCAACAGCACGGCAGCGACCAGCACCAGTTTCGGGAACCGCAGGGCGGCTCGGCAAGCCAGCCGGATGGGACCGGCCAGCAGCGACTCGTTCGCGGGCGGCAGTTCGATACGCGCCATGCGGCCTTCCCTGTCCGACACGGTAAAATGAACAGCGATCGATAGCCGTGTCCGGCCTTCCTTGCCAGCTCACGCTCGCCTATCGTACCCTCGAACTGCCACGCGAAGCCAGACGAATCCACGCCGGAAACCGTGTTATGTTGGGTAGTTTGGGGGATGTCAGTCATCAGTCGTCAGTCAACAGTCGTCAGTCATCAGTCGTCAATTTGCAATTTGCAATTTGCAATCGCCAGTCGCCCTTCGGCCTCACCGCGCCGCGGCGCCTCAGTGCTGACCGGCCTACCGCGCTTCGGCGATGATGGACTGCCTGTCTTGACGCCATCGAGCTGACGACTGACAACTGACAACCGACAACCGACAACTTAAGGACCAACAAATGACCGAATCCACTCCGCCGGGCGACGGTTCCCTGCCAACGACCGAGGACGGCTGGAAGCAGCGTTTGACGCCAGAGCAGTATCGGGTCGCTCGGCAGAAGGGCACCGAGCGGGCGTTTACGGGCGAGTACTGGGACTGCAAGGCCGCGGGCCGTTACACGTGCGTGTGCTGTGGGCAGACGCTGTTTGATTCCCAGACCAAGTTCGACTCCGGCACCGGCTGGCCCAGTTTCTACCAGCCGGCGACTCCGGACAGCGTGGCCACTGAGCAGGACCACAGTTGGTTCATGCGGCGGACCGAGGTGCACTGTTCCCGCTGCGGCGCTCACCTGGGCCATATCTTCGAGGATGGCCCGCGGCCGACGGGCCTGCGCTACTGCATCAATTCGGTGGTCCTGAAGCTGGAACCGGACGACTCGGCTTCCTGAAGACAAAAAAACGCCGGCCCGCGTGATGCGGGCCGGCGTTCGGAGAGACAGGATAGGAGGCGTCGCCCTTGGGCGGCGGCTGGTCGAGTCAAGCGCTCTTGGGCTGGGCTTCGGGCATCTTGAACAGCTTGGCCCGGCCCTGGATCACGTTCTCGTCGATCACGTACGAGCTGCCGGCCTCCTGATCGGGCAGTTCGTACATGATGTCCAGCATGACTTCTTCGATGATGCTGCGCAGGCCCCGAGCGCCGGTCCCCTTGCGCAGGGCCCTGGCGGCGATGGCCCGCAGTGCCTCGTCCGTGAAGCTCAGCGCGGAATTCTCCATTTCAAACAGGCTTTCGTACTGCTTGACCAGGGCGTTTCGCGGCTCCGTCAGGACCCGCATCAAGCCGGCTTCATCCAGCGGCGTGAGCGCCGAGACGACGGGCAGACGGCCGACCAGTTCGGGGATCAGGCCGAATTCCAGCACGTCGTCGGTGGTCACCTGCGGCAGCAGCTCGGCGGCGTCCATTTCCTGCGTGCCAGAAGCTTTCTGGCCGAAGCCCATCGTCCGCCGGCCCAGCCGCTTGCGGATGATGTCTTCCATGCCCACGAACGTCCCGCCGCAGATGAACAGGATGTTGGTCGTGTCCATCTGGATGTACTGTTGTTCGGGATGCTTGCGTCCGCCCTGGGGAGGCACGTTGGCGACGGTCCCCTCCAGCATCTTCAGCAGGGCCTGCTGCACGCCTTCGCCCGACACGTCGCGGGTGATCGAGACGTTCTGGCTGGTCTTGCCGATCTTGTCGATTTCGTCGATATACAGCACACCTCGCTGAGCGGCCTCCAGGTCGAAATCGGCGGCATGCAGCAGCTTGAGCAGCAGGTTCTCGACGTCCTCGCCCACGTAGCCCGCTTCGGTCAGCGTGGTGGCGTCGCCGATGGCGAACGGCACGTTCAGGATCCGGGCCAGCGTGCGAGCCAGCAAGGTCTTGCCGGAGCCGGTGGGACCGATCAGCAGGATGTTGGACTTCTCGATTTCGACTTCCGAGCCTTCCCAGCCCAGCGCCAACCGCTTGTAGTGGTTGTGCACGGCCACCGCCAGGACTTTCTTGGCCGCCGTCTGGCCGATCACGTATTGATCTAGTTGGCCGACGATTTCGCGCGGCGTCGGAATCTCGCTGAACAGGGGCTTGGTCGTGCCTCGGCGGCGCTGTTCCTGTTCCAGGATCGACTGGCACAGATCAATACATTCGCCGCAGATGTACACGTCGCCGGGTCCCTCGACCAGCGGACCCACATCCCGATAGCTCTTCCGGCAGAACGAACAGAAGGCGTTCTTCTTCGTGGTGCTGCCGCTCCGCCGCCCTCCACCGACATCTTTTCCCGCGGGCATCTAGTTCACTCCTTTCGCAATCCCAGGTGTCGCTCGACTGGCCGCTGGTGGCGACAAAAGCGCCCGCAAGGCCGATGGGGGGCATCCTTGTCCACATGGTTTCGAGCTATCGTTGGTCATATCCCACATCGAATGCTGAAGGCCTCCCAGGCCAGAATCAAATCCGAGAGCCGTGCATCCGGTACGATTGGTCGGACCGAAGAGTTCCCGGCAATTCGTCGGGCGGGTGCTAACCCGTGTCTCCGGTATCCTTTAACTCGTCCTGCAACCTGGCTCCCAGCCGCGTCTTTATTGTTCGGAATTCCTCGTCGCTGATGTCACCTCCTTGGTGCAATTCCCGGAAATTCGTCAGCATGTCGTGCGTCGTCAGCGTGTCGTTAGCGGACCGACCGCGAAAGCTTCGCACGATGTAGACACCCACCAGGATCAGAACCACGCCGACACATCCCCAGATGACGCTCTGTGCCACCGGGGTTCCGAGAAATTCGCGCATCTCCAGCCTGCCGGATCGTTGGAAACCGAACCCGCCCGAAAAGCCTGCCGGCCCGTCACCACTCAGCCATTATGCACAACTTTCGGCCATTATGCACAACGGGCGGGGCGCGTCCAGGATTTGCCCCCAACTCGATGGCGGCCCGCAACTCGACAATGGCCCGCAGCTCCCTGCGGCCTGCGACCGGTTCCTGCTCAGAATGCCGGTTTGGGCTCCAAAGGGGGTGGACGGCTCTTGTTCCCCCAAGTCGCTTCGACTCTCATTGTTCGAAGTGTCTACCTGGAGGACAATGGCAGTTTTCCGCCAGGAGGGACCGATGAGCCGACATGACGATTTGCAGCGCGTTCTGCGCCACGTGCTGGTGGCCGTCATCCGAGCGCCCAGTGGCGACCGGCTGGTCGAAGTGGCCGAGGCGCTGCTGGCCGGGGGCGTGGAAGTGATGGAGGTGACCTTCACCGTGCCCGGAGCGGTCCGGGTCCTGGAGCAGGTCGCCGACCGGTTGGGCAACCGGGTCCTGTTGGGTGCGGGCACCGTGCTGGACAGCGAAACGGCGCGGATCGCACTGCTGGCGGGAGCCCGCTTTATTGTCTCACCCACCGTGAACCTGGAAGTGATCGAACTTTGCCGGCGCTACGACCGGCTGGTGATGCCCGGCGCGTTCACGCCCACCGAAGTCGTCACGGCCTGGCAAGCTGGAGCGGACATTGTCAAAATCTTCCCCGCGGACGTGGGGGGGCCTGCGTACCTGCGAGCGCTGAAGGGGCCCTTGCCTCAAGTCTTGATGATGCCCACCGGCGGCGTCGATCTGGAGACGGCCGAGCCGTTTCTGCGGGCCGGCGCTTGCGCGCTGGGGGTGGGCAGCTCCCTGGTGGAAAAATCCGCGGTTGAAAAGGGGGATTTTTCCCGGATAGAAGTCCTGGCCCGGCAATACGTCGAAGCCGTTGGCCGCCTCCGATCCTGATCCGCGATTCGCGCGGTCGTTCCAGTTCCCATCAAGCTTGCTCCGGTTCCCGTCATGCTTGCCCCTGTCCCCGTCACGCTTGATCGCCTCGCCCCCACTCGCCGGCCCCTCGGGCGGCCCACCGGCTACCAGCTCTGGCGCTCGCTGCTGTTTCTGCACTGGGCCGTGCCGGGCGAGGCGTTGCGAAAGGTTGTGCCCGAATCGCTGGAACTGGATCTGCACGACGGGGTCGCCTACGTGGGGCTGGTCCCGTTCGCCATGCAGGGTGTCCGGCCGGCCTGGTGGCCCGCCGGAACGGGGCTGAGGTTCCTGGAAACGAACGTGCGAACCTACGTTCACCGGGACGGGCAGCCGGGCGTCTACTTTCTGTCGCTCGATGCCGCCTCGCGACTGGCTGTCGTCGCCGCCCGGATCGGCTGGTCGCTGCCCTATTACCATGCGCGGATGCAGTTGCGACGCGACGGGGACCGGATTCACTACGAGTCGCGGCGTGGCGGCGGCGGTCCTGGCCTGCAGGTCACCTGCCGCCCCGGACCGCTGCTGGGCCCGTCGCCTGCCGGAACGCTGGAACACTTCTTTCTGGAACGCTACCTGCTGTTCGTGCAGCGGCGCGGAAAGACCCTGCTGGGACAGGTACACCATGAGCCCTATCCCGCTCGGCGAGCCGAAGTCCTGCAGGTGCGGGACGAACTGATCGCCGCGGCCGGCCTGCCAGCCATTGCGTTCCCGCCCGATCATGTACACTACTGTGACGGAGTGGATGTGGAAATCTTTGGCCTGCGCCCGGTCCGCTGATCATGCCGTTTGTCTTCCGTTGCCCGCATTGCGGGACCGAAACCGAAGTGGACGACCAGTACGCTGGTCATTCGGGCCCCTGCGCCGTATGCGGCCGGATCGTGACCGTGCCCTACGCCGCCAGCAACTCGGCCAGCACGCTGGCGGTTCGTCGGGCAGCGGCCGTGTCGGTGCCCGTGATCCTGGGGGTGACCGTGGTGGGCCTGATCGCCGCCGCGACCGTGATCGGGATGGCCATCGTGCTCCTGGCGCCGGTCATCAAGACTGCCCGTACGTCGGGGCATACGATCCGTTGCAGCAACAATCTGAAACAGATCGCCATGGCGCTGCAGGCCTACGAGGCGGACCATGGCAGCCTGCCGCCCGCCTACCTGGCGGATGCCAATGGCAAACCGATGCACAGTTGGCGAGTCTTGATCCTGCCGTACCTCGGCCACGACTCGACTTACAAGCAGTACGATTTCAGCCAGCCCTGGGACAGTCCCCAGAATGTCGGGCTGAAGTACCTGATGCCCGAAGCGTACCTCTGCCCGTCCGATGGTACGCTGGCCAATTCGGACGAGACCAGTTACCTGGTGGTGGTAGGACGACGCACCGCTTTTCCTCCCGACGGGACCACTCGCCTGAACCAGATCACCGACGGCTTGAGCCACACCGTGCTGGTGGTCGAGACGAGCGGCGAGGCCGTCTGCTGGATGGAACCCAAGGATCTGGATGCCCGCCGGCTGCAGTTTCAGATCAACGGGGGCCAGGGCGAACCAGGCAGCAAGCATCCGGCCGGCTGCCACGTGGTTACGGCCGATGGCGTGGTGCATTTTCTGCATGAGGACGCCCCGCCGGATGGCGTGCGAGCGCTGACTACCATCGCCGGTGGCGAGCCGATTCCCTGGAATCGGATGGAAGGCCCGTAGTCGATTCTGCTGCTGGCGGAACGACTGTCTCGGTGGTTCGGACACGGGCTGGAAGCCCATGCTACTGCTGGTGGTACGACGGTCTCGGTCGTTCGCAGAGCGATTGGGGACAATCGCTCCACCATGAGCTGGCCGTTAAGCGCGGAATTCCGCCGTTTTTCCTCAAGTTTCTCGCGGCCGCGTGCCGATCCCTGGCAGGGTGGAACCTGCGCGCCGTCGGCAAGTGCGCCAACCAGGGAAGGTTGCGATGCGAACGGTAGCCTGTGCTTTGACGATCCTGCTGGCCTGGGCGGAACTGGCTCCGGCCCAGTATCCGTCCGCTCCCCCGGTGCCCACGCCCGGAGCGGCCGGCCCGATTCCAGGCGCTGAGTATCCCGCGGCGGCCGCTCCGCCCGCTGCCGCGACGCCGGCCGCCTTGCCACAGCTCATTCCGACGCGGCAGACCGCGTTCTTGATTCCGTTCACCGTGGACGACGCCGAAGGGCTGCCGACCGAGGTGCAGTTGTTCATGTCGACCGATCGGGGCGCGAGCTGGCAACTGGTCGCTCGCCAGCGCCCGGCCGACGGCCAGTTCCGGTTCCGCGCATCCCAGGACGGCGAATACTGGTTCGCTCCCAAAACGATCGATCAGTGGAATCAGGTGCGTCCCAGCGGCCCGCCGCGACCGGAACTGCGGATGCTGATCGACACGCTGGAACCGCGGTTTCAGTTCGACGCGGTGGCCGGCCGGGCCGGCGAGGTTCAGACTCGCTGGGAAGCCCAGGACGCCAACCTGGTCCGGGGCAGCTTGAGGATCGAGTACCAGGACGCGATCGGTTCGCGCTGGCGGGCCGTGGCGCTCGATCCACCGCAACCAGGACCGGCCGCCCTGCCCTACTCCGGCAGCGTGACCTGGGTGCCGGAAACGACCGCTCGAGCCGTGAACGTGCGAGCTGAAATTCAGGACCAGGCCGGGAACCGGGCCGTGATCAACCGCCGCGTGTTCCTGCCGCGCAACGAAACCACTCCCAGCGTCACGGGCATT
>JAGFJK010000196.1 GCA_024102795.1 Pirellulaceae bacterium | reverse complement strand
CAATCGGGTTCTTTGGGCCGCAGGCCCGCGTGCACGGTCCGGCCTTCGGCCGCAAGAGCGATTGAGGACAATCGCTCCACCAACAGTGTAGCCCGATTGTCCCCAATCGGGTTTTTCGGGCCGCAGGCCCGCGTGCACGGTCCGGCCTTCGGCCGCAAGCGCGATTGAGGACCATCGCTCCACCAGCAGTGTAGCCCGTCTGTCCCCACGCGGTTTTTTCGGGCCCCAGGCCCGCGTGCACGGTCCGGCCTTCGGCCGCAAGAGCGAGGGAGGACAATCGCTCCACCAACAGTGTAGCCCGATTGTCCCCAATCGGGTTTTTCGGTCCGCAGGCCCGCGTGCACGGTCCGGCCTTCGGCCGCAAGAGCGATTGAGGACAATCGCTCCACCAACAGTGTAGCCCGATTGTCCCCAATCGGGTTCTTTGGGCCGCAGGCCCGCGTGCACGGTCCGGCCTTCGGCCGCAAGAGCGATTGAGGACAATCGCTCCACCAACTGTGTAGCCCGATTGTCCTCAATCGGGTTCTTCGGGCCGCAGGCCCGCGTGCGCGATCCGGCCTTCGGCCGCAAGAGCGATTGGGGACAATCGCTCCACCAACTGTGTAGCCCGATTGTCCCCAATCGGGTCTTGCGGGCCGCAGGCCCGCGTGCGCGGTCCGGCCTTCGGCCGCAAGAGCGATTGAGGACAATCGCTCCACCAACTGTGTAGCCCGATTGTCCCCAATCGGGTCTTGCGGGCCGCAGGCCCGCGTGCGCAGTCCGGCCTTCGGCCGCAAGAGCGATTGGGGACAATCGCTCCACCTGCAGTGTAGCCCGATTGTCCTCAATCGGGTCTTACGGGCCGCAGGCCCGCGTGCGCGGTCCGGCCTTCGGCCGCAAGAGCGATTGAGGACAATCGCTCCACCAACTGTGTAGCCCGATTGTCCTCAATCGGGTTTTTCGGGCCGCAGGCCCGCGTGCGCGGTCCGGCCTTCGGCCGCAAGAGCGATTGAGGACAATCGCTCCACCAACTGTGTAGCCCGATTGTCCCCAATCGGGTCTTGCGGGCCGCAGGCCCGCGTGCGCGGTCCGGCCTTCGGCCGAACGAGCGATTGAGGACAATCGCTCCACCTGCAGTGTAGCCCGATTGTCCCCAATCGGGTTCTTCGGGCCGCCGGCCCGTGCGCACGTGGTCCGGCCTTCGGCCGCACGAGCGATTGAGGACAATCGCTCCACCTGCAGTGTAGCCCGATTGTCCCCAATCGGGTTCTTCGGGCCGCAGGCCCGTGCGCGCGTGGTCCGGCCTTCGGCCGCAAGAGCGATTGGCGACAATCGCTCCACCAACAGTGTAGCCCGATTGTCCCCAGTCGGGTCCTTTGGGCCGCAGGCCCGCGTGCGAGACTCTTGCTCAGACGTGGTTTGTTGTCCAAAAGTCAATCTGGGAGAAATGGGGAATTGAAGCTCGGCGATGCGGTGACTGGATGCTCTGCTGGGGGCTTGCCCGCTACGGCGGACGGTGGCCTTGGCAAACGGCGCACTAATGTCGAGAGCAAGTCGTCGCAATGCGTCGCGGCGACTCAACGCCGTCAACCTTCCTCAGCCACGTACCCCACCACCGTTCGGTAGGCGAACTTGCCCAGATTAACTTTTGGATAACAAACCACGTCTGAGCAAGAGTTTCCCTACTCGTGCGTCACCCGGTCCATCGCGTCGAACTCGAACTGCACCGCTCGCTCATTCCGATCCAGCACCTTGGCCACTCGCCCGAGCGAATCGTAGTAGTACGAGCGGGCGTCGTCCAACTGGTTGGTTTCCATCGTAACCCGCCCGACGCCGTCGTACGAGTAGGTCGTGGTGTTGTTGACCGGGTCCTTGACGGTGAGCAGATTGCCCGCATGGTCATAGGCGACCACCAAAAAGGTACCTGACACCGTTTCTGCTTCAGGGTTGGCCGACCAGGGCGATGCGAAAGAAGCGGTGCGGCGGATTGCGGCGGTGGAAGCCTTGTTGCTTGAAGGTGCGCAGGGTCATGTTCGTATGCACCTGGCCGCCGGCCGATTCGGCGAACGTGATCCGCTGATTCAAGTTCTGCTCGCGCCCGGCCGCCTGGTTGAGCGTGGCGTCCAGCGGCCACAGATTCGAGAAATCGTCCGCGCCGTTCCAGTCCAGATCCAACACGTGATCCGGCTCCTCGCTGTGATCCTGCAGCCGGTAGCCGTGGCGGGCGAAACGCCGATTGAATCCCGCTTGCGCCGAACCGCTCCGCGGCGTGGGGTCCAGGACCACCACGTCGCCGGCGCCGGGATAGTAGTTGACGCCGACCGTCACATCGGTCTGCCGACCGGTTAGCGCCGGCAGATTGGTGGGCACGTTGCGGGGATAGCTGCTATTGCGCGTGCAGCGGTTGCGCCACGAGCTGCCGATGATCAACGGCGTGCAGTCGGGCGTCGGGCTGCTGCAATCGGCGCTGGTACTGCAAGCACCCGCCTCCTGTTCGGCCAGCGTGACCGACGCGGGATAGGCGCTGGCCGGCTTGTACCAGCGGATGTCGATCGGGTCGTTGCTGGACAGGCCAGTTGGCACCGCGCTGCCGGGCGGCAAGGCACCTCCCCCTCCTCCTCCTCCGTCGCCGCCGTCGCCATCTTCGTCGATACTCTCGAACAGCCAGCCCAGCAGATCTTCGACGTTGATCGTTTCGCCCGACAGATCCACATCCGGGGACCGCCCGCCGGTGGTCGCGCCCACGCCCACGCGGCTGCCCCACTGGTGATTCCAGCGGCGTTCGAGCAGCTTCCAGCGGCGCGACAGGAGGTTGTAGCTGACCAGCGCGATCTCGAAGGTGGCGTCCAGCCGGAACACGACTTCCAGATCGCCCGGCAGCCCGACTTCCAGCGCCAGTTGCGGCTCGCCATTCTCGCAGGTCACCGTGGCGGCCGCTTCCAGCGTCTGGCGAAGGCGAGCGTCGCCGTGAGCCTCCAGGCCGCCGCGGGCGCGAGCCACGTTGATGATGCGGAACCAGTCGGCGTCGGCGGTCAGCGTGCCTCGCACCACCAGATTGCCGGTCAGCTCGGCCGGGATCTCCAGGCGAGCGGTGCCGGTATAACGGCCGGTTCGCGGGTCGACGTCGAAGCAGAGATTGGTCAGCGCGGGCTGACGCAGCGTGGCGCTGATGCCGCCTTCGAGCTGCCCTTCGCCATAGATTTCGAGCTGCACCCAGAACACGGGCGGCGGCGCCTCGATGTCGATGCTGAAGATGGGGATCTCGCCCGTGGACAGTTCCAGCGGTTCGCTGCGAAGGGAACGCGGATTGAGGAACTCGATTCTCGGCAGACAGACGCGCCAGGTGGAGCCATCGTCCGGCTGCTCGTCCGGGCACGCTCCGCGACAGCCGCCGACGATCCGGGGCTCGTCCGAGAAATTCATCCACCCGTCGCCGCCCTCGCCGAAGATCCAGTTCAGGCAGTCGGGTCCGTTGTAGTCGCAAACGCACTCGATGTCGCAGATCCGATGGCACGGGCCCAGGATGTTTTCGCCCACCATGTCGCACCAGTCGTAGCAGGCGTCGTGGGCCACGCAGCCCTGATGCGTGGGGCAAGTGGTGAAGTTTGGATAGACCCAGAGCTGATGCCGGCCATCGCCCGTGTCGACGCAGTCGACTTCGTCGCGCGCCGCGCCGCAAGTGTCGCAATCGGGGCCGCACGCGCCGCGGCATTTGGCACTGCGGTCGGCGGGCTCGCGCGGGTAGACGCTGGACCGGGGACCGTTACTCCAGGCGCTGGGCAAACGGCGATGCGGCGGCAAGCCCAGGGCGTCCAGCACCAGACAGATCGGGCAGTCGTCGCTCAGCAACTGGCGCGACAGTTCGATCGGCAGGTCGTCGAACGGAACCTCATCCAGCCGCGGCGGATGCAGATTAAAGTCGAATTCGACTCCGCTGGTATCGATCACCAGGCGGACGTCATAGCCGGCCGTCAGCGTGGCCTGCCCGTGATGCGCGAGGAACGGCCAGTAGAAGCGGCACAGGTTCACGCCCAGAACATCCGCCGAACCGTAGCCGGCCAGCGCCAGATCGACGCCCAGGCCCAGCGTGAAGTCGGCCGCCGCGTGATAACTGAAACTCCACGACGAAACGTTCAGCACGCCCGCCACTTCCACCGTCGTACTGCTCAGGCCGCGGACCAGCCCGGCCAGTCCCGCTTCGATCGCCACCGGGGGCAGCAGCATCGGCGGACCAATGTGCCCCACCAGCAATCCCAGCACGACGCCCCGCACACCCACGTTGGCCACCGCTCCCAGCGAAGTGGCCACGTGAACTCGCACGCCACCGGCCGCCGTGAAGTCGCCGCCCAGCGGATCAATCACAATCCGCAGCCCGACCAACTGGCAGGGGCCAAGCTGCACGCCGATTTCTGGCGTGGCGCCGGCCGTCACACCGACCGTCCCCAGCAGGCTGACGGTCTTGGACACGGGTATCGGGCCCATCGCCAGCGGCAGGAACGCGCCAAGATGCGGCAGCGTGAACTGCAGGGGAATCGTCGGGCAGACCGGCAACGACGGCACGTTGATCACCAGCCGCGTGCCGGAGACCGAGACAATGCCGCCAAGGACCCGGGCCAGTGCCCGGGCCTGGTCCCAAACCTCGCTGGCGATCCCGGCAACCGCGCCGGCCGCATCGCCGATGGCGGACCCGACCGCTCGCCCGGCGCTCACGCCCGAATCGATCACGTCGCCGCCGAATTCCAGCACGTCGTCCACCGAGGGCCAATCCAGCCGCTGGATCCGCGGCCCGCCAGTCCGCCGCAGCGGGCCAAGGTCGGGCGAGCGTTGCACGCGGGCCGGACCACGATCGGACGACGTCGCC
>JAGFJK010000124.1 GCA_024102795.1 Pirellulaceae bacterium | reverse complement strand
CGATCGAGATGCCGTACTCGTTCAAGCACTCCTCAGCCGTTGGAAAGCTGGAGAGACCGGTGAGCATAGGATGGTTGTCCACGGCCCAGTTGCTCAGACACTTATCCAGGTGTTCGAAGTGAATGCGCCCGACCGGATGATTGGATTCCTTGATCTTGGAGATCCAACCTTGGGCATCGAGCGGATCGGCATCTTCGGCGTCGCTCGACAGGATCTTCGTGCGGCCGTTGTGCGCGTACCCACAGCGCGCCTGGAGCGCTTGACAGTCGCTGGCGATGTGGAAGGCGCTACCGCCGATCCGCGCGAAGCTGGCGAGGTTGCTCAGCGGCGGCGTGACATTTTCATCGCAGGTCGTCGCATTGCAGTTGCTGGCGGGACTGGTGGGGTGTAGATTGACGGTGACGAGCCGCTTGCTGGCAAAGGCAGGATGCGCGATGCAGACCGCCAACAGAAATGCTCCCCCCCGCTTCCATCCGCGCCACCGAGCCATCACGGGCACCAGCGTGCTGGTACTCAGGTCCGATTGCATGGCCTTGCCCTCCTGTGTGGGTTGTCGACCCATGGCATCGAGGTGGAACATCTACCAAGGCTCGAGCAGCCGGCCGATGGGATCGACGCCACCGCGTGGCACGCCGAGTCGCTGCAGAGATGGAGCCTCGATTCAACTTCTACCAAACCACAGTCTGTCCCTGCCGACCATCAACAGCTTCACAGCCAGCGTGTGCACTGCAACACAGTTCAAAGCCGAACCTCGCACGCCTGAAACACAGCATCCGCATCTGACGAGCCATCGTCCGCGGGCACGTCGCGAGCGATGTACAGCGACCGGAACCCTACTGCGCAACCTTGCGCTGCCGATATTCGCCCTGCTCGCAGCACTTCCGAGCGCGATACAGGCACAGCCTTTCCCGCTCGACCCGGTGGAGTTTCAAGTGAACTCCTATACACCCGGACCGCAATACGCCGGGGACGTTGCGATCCAGCCGAACGGCGATTTCGTGGTGGTCTGGACAAGCACGGCCGCGCCAGCATGGGCTGGAGACGATTCGGACGGCTGGAGCGTGCACGCGCGACGATTCGACACTCACGGGTATCCCATCGGAGGACAGTTCCAGGTCAATACCTACACCACAGGCAATCAGGGGCTGCCGAGAGTCGCCACTCGAGAGGACGGTGCATTCCTCATCGTCTGGGCCAGTGATGTGGGATCGACAGGCGGGGCGGAGTCGTGGTCCATCTTCGGCAGGCTCTTCGCGATGGACGGATCGCCGCTACTGACACAAGAGATTCAACTCAACGAGTACACGACTGGTGAACAGATCCTCCCGGACGTCGCCGCCAGGACTTCCGGGGATTTCGTGGTCGCGTGGTCCAGTCGCGGTAGCTTCGGCACGGATTCCGATCGACGCAGCGTGCAGGCACGACGAGTCGATGCTCATGGGCTGCCCGTGGAACCGGCGGAGTTCCAGGTCAACGTCTACACGACGGACAGCCAGTTTTTCCCCCGCGTCGCCCCCGGCTTCGACGGCGGGTTTGTCGTTACCTGGACAAGTTGGGGTTCGTTCGGGACCGATCAGTCGATGTACAGCGTCCTGGCTCGACGCTACTCCGCAGAGGGCCAGCCCCTCGACACGCCCGAGTTCCAGGTCAACACGCTCACCGGGGACTACCAGTGGAACTCCGACATCGCCAGCAGCCCGAGCGGCGACTTCGTCATCGTCTGGGAAAACTGGATCGATCCAGTAGGCGACGACCATATCGGCATTCGAGCGCGACGCTTCGCGGCCAGTGGCACGCCGTTAGATCCGACAGATTTCCAAATCAACACATACACGAGCGGCGGTCAGGGTCCGCCCAAAGTGGCCGCCAACAGCGAAGGAGACTTCGTCGTCACTTGGCCGAGCGTCGGCTCGTTCGGCACGGACACCGACGGAGATAGCGTGCAGGTCCGGCGGTACCGGGCCGACGGAACAGCTGTGGACTCACAGGAACTCCAGGCAAACGTTTTCACGATAGGCCATCAGATCCCGCGGAGTGTCGCTGCGGGCCCGGATGGTGATTTCGTCGTGACTTGGAGGAGTGCTGGCTCCTTCGGAGACGACACCGACGGGTCGAGCGTCCAGGCTCGACGGTTCGGGCGGCCTCGGATTGCGGTTACGTCGACGGCGGGAAGGAGCGAGGGGCCGGATTGCACGCTGGTCGATGCGGTAGAGGCGGCCAGCAGCGATCAGCCGGTCGGAGGATGCCCGGCGGGCAGCGGCGGAGGGGTCGTGCAGTTGCCGGCCGGTTCGACGATCGGTCTGAACACGAGTGTCGAGGGGGCCAACGCCTTGCCGATCATCCGCCGCTCGGTGACCCTCGAGGGCCGCGGTGCCGTTGTACGACGTGACCCGGGCCTGCCCTGCGACGGCACGGGCGGCTTCCGCCTCGCCGAAGTCGTCGACGGAGGCGTGCTCACGCTGCAGGAGGTCACCCTCGAAGGCGGCTGCCCGCCGGCCGGCGAGTCCGGCGGCGCGGTGCTGGCC
>JAGFJK010000114.1 GCA_024102795.1 Pirellulaceae bacterium | reverse complement strand
CTGGGCGACGCGGGTCGCGGACCGGGCGGCGGCGAGTTGGCGGCACAGCCACAGGCTGCCGTGACCCAGGATCCTGGAGCGACCGACGGAGCGGTCCGGGCCGACCGAGGCGCCCAGCAGGCACAAGCGCAAGCCGAGCGCGGCCGGGCCATGTTCTGGGCTCTGGAAGGCGTCCGCAGCCTGGACATTCAATTGACCACCGACATGGCCGGCCGGCGGCACCAGTTTCAAAGCCTGGGCGTGCAACCGCGACTGACGGCCCGCTTCGTGGATTTCCGCCGCATCGAGCTACCTGTCTGGAGCGTCCTGGCGCTGGTCCTGCTGCTGGGAGTCGCCATCACGGGACGGACGGTGCTGTTCAAGGCCCGCTATCTGCTGCTGGTCGCGGTGCTGGCCCTGGCGCTGCCGTTGGCAACGCCCTGGACGATTGCCTTGAAGCCGTCGAGCGAAGCGGCGTTGATCGCGGTTGGCCTGCTGGTTCCCTACTACCTTCTGGCTGGAGTGGTCTGGCTGTGCTACCGGGGCCTGCGAGCGGCCGGGCGACGGCTGCCGCGGCCGACCGCCGCCGGGCTGCTTGGCCTGGCGTGCCTGCTGGGCGGACTGGGTGGCGACACGCTGGTCGCTCAACAAAACCAGGCGGCGCCCGAAGTGCTGCGGGCCGACCAGTTGATCGAAAGCTGGCTGTCCGTGCTGCGTCCACCGGCCCCCTTGATCATTCCGGCCGACGCGGTGGTCGTGCCCTATGATGCCAGTGCGGGTTTGGCTGGCATCCAACAAGCTCAAAAGCTGCTCGTGCCATACGACCGCTACGTCGAGCTCTGGAACCTGGCCTACCCAGACCAGAAGCTGCAGGTGCCGCCGCCCTTGCCCTACGCCGTGTCGAGCGCCACGTACGAGGCGCGGCTGGAGGGCAGCGAGTTTCTGCTGGTTCGCGGCCGGATCGTGCTGGACCTGTTCGTCGATCGACCGGTCGCCATCCCGCTGGCACTGCGCGGCGGCGCCTTGACGTCGGCCACGCTGGACGGGCAGCCCGCGCGGTTGCAGGCGGTCGCACCGGCGCCGCCCGGGCAACAGCCGGGGCCGGCGATGCAACAGCAAATGCAAGCTCCGGCGCAGCAGGCCGCCATCGCCGGTCCGCAGCCGGTCCTCGCGGCCGAGCCACTGCTGGTGCTTTACATGTCCGGCCGGGGGCGCCAGCAGTTGGAGCTGTCAGCCCGATTTCGCTTGGAACGGCAGGGCGGCTGGCGAGTGGCCGCGGGACATCTGCCGCTGGCGGCCGCCACGTCGCTGGACCTGACCGTGCCCGAACCTCGGACCGACGTGCGGCTGACCGGAGTGACGGACCGCCAGCGATACGAAACGCAGGAGGCCGGCGAGCTGTTGCGGACTTCGCTGGCCAGCGGCGAGTTCGGTATCCAGTGGCGGCCGCGGATCGCCGAGGGCCAGGTGGATCAGAACTTGACGGCCCGCTCGGATGCCGTGCTGGAGGTCCAGGAAGACGGTCTGCGACTGCGCTGGAACGTGCGGCTGGAATTCCGCCGCGACCGCCGCGAGACGTTCACGCTGAGCGTCCCGGCCGGTTACCTGGTGGAACGCGTCGAGGGCGAGAACGTCCGCGGATGGGAGGCGGTACCGCGCGACCAGCGGCAGCAACTGGAGGTCACACTGCTCAAACCGGCCGCCGAGAGCGAATCGCTGACGGTGGAACTTACCCAGCGGGCGGCGATTGGCGCCGAGCCGCGGGCGGTGCGCGTGCCGGCCATCGAAGTCACCGGAGCCGTGCTGCATCAGGGGCAACTGCTGATTCGCCGCAGCCCGCTGCTGGAACTGCGCACGCTGGCCGTCAACGGCGCGACGCGCACCGACGCCACCGCCACGCCCCTGGCGCAGGCCCGCGAGGAAAGCCCGTTGGGACTGATCGACTTCCAGGCGTTCCGCTTCGCCGCGACGCCGTTTGAAATCGAACTGCAAGCGTCGCCAGTCGAGACGAACGTGGCCGCGCGCTGGCAAAGCATTTTGCGGATCGCTCCCCGCGAGCTGCAACTGGAAAGCCGAATCAACCTGCGCGTGCGGAACCGGCCGCTGTACAAACTGGAGTTGTCGCTGCCGGCCGAGCTGCGGCTGGATCAGGTCGGGCTGCCCGACAACTCGGAGTGGTCCGAGCGGATCGTGGACGGCCGCAAGCGGCTGACCGTACTGCTGAAGAGCGGCGTGCTGGGAGACGTGGCCTTGTTGCTGGGCGGCCGGCTGGACCGCGCCGCCGGACAAGCGACCGTCGACCTGCCTCAACTGGCGGTACTGGACGTGTCGCCGCAGCAGGGCGACTTCGCCGTGCAGATCGACCCGGCCTTCGACGTGGTGCCGCGGCAGCTCGACGGTTGCCAGACGGTGCTGCCCGGCCAGGTTCATGTCTGGCTGAACGAGTCGCAGCGGGCCGCCACGCAGTTGGCCGTTCGCTGGGACCGTCCGGGCTACGCCGGCCAGTTGCAGGTGCGGGCGCGGCAGCCCCAGGCGACCGTGCTGGCGGTGGCGAACGTGCGCGTGACGGAACGCACGATCGAGGAGACCTTGTTGCTGGATTTCACGATCCGCGACGCGGGGATTCGCCAGATTCAGTTCCTGCTGCCCGACTGGATGCGGGACGCGCGGATCGACGTGCCGCTGCTGCGGCAGAAGACGATCGAACCGGTGGAGGATGCCGGGCGGCCGCTGCCCCACGCCGCGATGATCCGCGTGCGGCTGGAGCTGCAGGACGAACTGATCGGCCAGGTGCGGGTGTTGATTCAAAACGACCGCCTGCTCAGCGACCAGGTTCAATCCGCGCCGCTGGTCGTCGTGGAGACGGGGACCACCGAACAGCGGTTCGTGACGCTGGAAAGCGCCGGTCGGGATGAAGTGGTGGTGAGCCAGCTCGAGGGCCTGGAGGAGCTGACGCGCGAGCAGCAGGATTGGCGGCGGTTGGCCGGGCTGCTGGGCGACAAACTGACGCGTGCTTACCTGGTCCGCGGCGACGCGCAGCGGCCGGGCCTGGAGTTTCAGACCAAGACGCGCCGCGCGGTGGAGACGCCCACGGCCCGCATCGGGCTGGGTACCACGCTGCTGGTGGTCGATGCCTATGGAGCGTATCGCGGCGAACAGACCTACCGCGTGGAAAACGCCACCGAACAGTTCTTGGAAATCGAGCTGCCCGTGGGCACCGAACTGTGGACGGTGCACGTGGCGGGCGAACCGGTCAAGCCGACCGAGGTGCCCGGCGGCAACTCGGACCGGCTGGTCCGCGTCCCGATCATCAAGACCGACGTGGGCGACGACGACTACCCGGTCACGCTGAAGTACGGCGGTCGCATGACCGGTCTGGGGACCCTGACCCAAGTCGCCTTCCCGCTGCTCCGCACCCGCAACATCACGGTGGAACTGAGCCAGGTCAGTCTGCGGTTGCCCGAGGAGTACCGCTGGTTCAACTTCGGCGGTTCGATGCGCCGAGTGCTCGACCGGGCGGAGCTGCAGGCCGGATACTTCGAATACAAGACGCGGCAGATCCAGAACTGGACCGAGGCCTTGAGCAGTTCGAATCCGTTCACGCGGGCGCGGGCTTCGAGCAACCTCAAGCAACTGACTTTTTCGCTGCACAGCCTGTCGTCGGACATTTACGGCGAGGAGTCCAACGAATTCCTGCGGAAGAAGGCGGCCGAGAGCCTGGCGGCGCTGCAGCAGGCCGAAGCCCGCCTGGAGGTCACGGAGTCGCGCGAGTCGGTCACGATGTCGCTCGACAATCGCAGCCAGCTCAACTACCTCTGGAACGAGCAGTCCAACCAGCGGGCCACGAACGTGGTTACGCAACTGGGCAGAAACTTCGACCAGCCTGTACAATCGGCCGCTCCGCAACCTGCCGACGACACGCGCTTCAACCGCCGCTGGCTCGACCAGAACGCGCTGCGGAACCCGATGGCCGACAAGGAGGCGACCGCCGGCGACCGCATCAGCGGCAAGGCTCAAGCCCAACTGCCCGCCTCCAAGCCCTCGGCCAGTTCGTCCTCGCAACTGCTGGGCCTCGACGATCAGGCACAACTGGCCAAGCAGCAGGAATTCGATCGCAGCGAGCTGGAAGAGCGCAGCAAGTTCCGCGATCAGACCACGCAGGCGCTCGAACGCTACCGCCAGCAGCTCGACGAAGGTCAGTTGGGGCGGATGGTACAGCGAGGGGCGGGACTGAACCAGCCCATGCCGCAAACCGCAACGCTCGGAGGGCGGCATGCCGCGGAGGAATCGCTGGCTCCGCCGGCCGGTCCCGGCTTCGCGGGCAGCCCGCGCTCCGACTTCGCCGGTCAGCAGGGTGGTGGCCAGGTGGCCAACGCGCCGGGCCTGAGCACGCGCGGTGAAGTGGCAGACGCGGAATTGCCGGCCGTCGAACTGTCAGATGCCGACGCTCACCTGGCGAGCCTGGACATCCAATTGGCACAGCGTGGGACCTTGTATAACTTCACGGCCCGCGACCAGATCGAGATCGAAGCGCAAATGGTTCCCAGCGACCTGGCCGGCCGAGCTGTCCGCTTGTTTGGGATCGGCGTTGCTGCCATCATGCTCGGACTGGTACTGCGCTGGCTGGGGCGGCGGCGCCGGGGTTAATTGGACGGCGCCTTCTGAATGGTTCAACTCGCGGGGTGAATTGTGAACGCAGTTTGGCGGTTCCGTGGGGCCGGGTGTCTGTTGGGGCTTTCGCTGCTGGCGGCAGTGGGCGCCGCGGCGGCGCCGGCAGTGTCTCGCGCCCAGGGCTTGCAGTATCCGCTGTCGGCGGCCGTGCTGCCCGACGGCAAGTTGTACCTGGCGGATCGCAACCTGCCGGGGATCTGGCGGGCCGAGGGTGGCAAGCTGCAAGTCTTCTTCCAGGCCTCCAAGAAGTTTCGCACGCCACTGAACGCCGTGCGCTGCGTAGCCGCCGACGGGCAGGGCCGCCTGCTGGCCGGCGACAGCGCGACCCGCGACGTGTACCGCTTTGACGAAGCGGGGCAGCCCGTGGCGCTGACCAACGGCGGCATCGGCATTCCGATGGATATCGCCGTGGACGGCGAAGGCCGGCTGCTGGTCGCGGACCTGGAGCTGCATTGCATCTGGCGAGTGCCGGCCGCCGGCGGCATGCCGGAAAAGCTGGCCGAAGTGCGCGCTCCGCGCGGCCTGACGATGGCCCGGGACGGGACCTTGTGGGTGCTCAACTCCAGTGACGATCAATTGGTCGGCATCGACGCTCAGGGCAAGCTCACGCCAATCGTACAGGGGCAACCGTTCAGTTTTGCCCACGATGTGGTGCTGGACGACTCCGGGACGGCGTACGTCAGCGACGGCTACGCCAAGGCGATCTGGAAGGTTCCACCGGGCGGGCCGCCGGTCAAGTGGGTCGAGGGACCGCCGCTGACGAACCCCGTCGGGCTGGCCTGGCGCGACAAGCAGTTGCTGGTGGTCGATCCGCGCCTGCCCGGCGTCCTGCAGATCGCCCCCGACGGCAAGATCGAGAAGCTGGAGCTGGGGCCCTAGTCGCTTTTCGCGGAGCGACAGGCGACTAGCGCGCGACGCTCGCCAGGCGCTGGGAGATGGTGGCCAGCCGCTGGTCCAGTTCGGCGGGCGAAACGTAACCGCGGATGGAATCCACGACTCGCGCGTCGGGCGTGATGATCACGGTGGTGGGGTAGACCTGCACGCCCAGCCGGCGCGCGACTTCGGGCTGCTGCTGGCCGTTGATCGAGGCGGCCACGAACGACTGGCTGATCCGCTCCACGACGCGTCCGTCCTCGTACGTCACCGCCTTCATCCGCCGGCAGTGCAGGCAGCCATCCATCGTGACAAACAACAGGATCGGCCGCCGCTCGGACTGCATCGACTTCCAGGCTGACTGCACTTCGTCGTGCCAGTGGATTCCAGCGGGCCCGGCCGACCATGCCGGGCGGGCCGCCGGCAGCAGGAGTTCCGTTCCCAGGGCCGTGGCCGCCAGCAGCAAGCAGCGTCGCGAAAACATCGGTTACTCCGCCGTCAAGGGAATCCAGTCCCGGGCCGTGCCTGGCGCGAATCGTCCGTGATTCGCGCTGATCGTGACCGGCCGGCCTACTTGCATATCGTCCGGGCAAAGTTCGGCGATGCAACGCGGCTTGCGCTCACGTTGCAGGTGCGCCAGGCGTCACGGCCGTCAGGACCGGTTCACTTCGCGGCGGCGGGCGGTTCCGCGGGAGCCGGCTGGGAAATCACGGGCGGCGCCACCAGGCACTTCAGCGACCGGAAGGAGAGCGGCATGCGCAGGGACGCTGGCGGCGCCGGGCCATCCAGGTTCGGGTAAATGTCGCCGGGCGGTTCCGCCGCCGTGTCCACGAACAGCCGCCAGGCCCGCCCCTTGGCGATCGGCGGCAGCACGAACTCGCGTGGATCGGGCGTGGAGTTGATCAGCAGCAGCACGTCGCGGGCCCGGCCGGTGGGATCGACCGGAGCGCCCAGGAGACACGTCAGGGCCATGTCGCCCGCGTGCCAGTCCATGGCCGTGCCCTGGGTGCTGTACCAACTGACTTCGGGAACGCCGTCGGCCCGCAGGGAGCTGCCCGACATGAATTCCGTGCGCCGCACCGTGGGCTGTTCGCGGCGGAACTTGATCAAGGCGGAGACAAAGCGGAGCATGTCGGCGTGTTTGTCGACCAGGTGCCAGTCGAACCAGGAGATGGCGTTATCCTGGCAGTAGGCGTTGTTGTTGCCGCGCTGGGTCCGCCGCACTTCGTCGCCGGCCACCAGCATCGGCACGCCCTGGCTGAGCAGCAGAGTGCAGAGCATATTCTTGATCTGCTGCGTGCGGACGGCGTTGATCGCCCGCCGGCGCGTGGGCCCTTCGACGCCGTAGTTGTCGCTGCAGTTGTGGTTGTCGCCGTCGCGGTTGTTCTCGCCGTTGGCCTCGTTATGCTTGTCCCGGAAGCTGACCAGGTCGTTCAGCGTGAAGCCGTCGTGCGAGGTGACGAAGTTGATGCTGTTGTAAGGCTTCCGTCCGGCGTGTTCGTACAGGTCGCTGGAGCCGCACAGCCGCGTGGCGAGCGCGCCCACGGTGCCGGCGTCGCCGCGCCAGAAGCGGCGGACGTCATCGCGAAAACGCCCGTTCCACTCCGCCCAGCGATGATGTTCGCCGAACGAACCGACCTGGTACGCTCCGGCCGCATCCCAGGCCTCCGCGATGATCTTGGTGTCGGCCAGCATCGGATCCTCGGCGATCGCCTCGACCAGCGGCGGGTTGGGGACCAGTTCGCCGTGACGGTTGCGGCTGAGGATCGACGCCAGGTCGAAGCGGAAGCCGTCGACGTGATAATTGTGGACCCAATGCCGCAGGCAGTGGAAGATCATTTCGCGGACAATCGGATGGTTGCCGTTGACCGTGTTGCCGCAGCCGGAATAGTTCGCGTAATGGGCTCCGCCGTTGCAGAGCATATAGTAGACGTGGTTCTCCAGGCCCTTGAAGCTGAGCACGGGGCCCATTTCGTTGCCTTCGCAGGTGTGGTTGAACACCACGTCCAGGATCACCTCGATGCCCGCCTGGTGCAGGGCCTTGACCATCTGCTTGAATTCGAGGACCTGCGAGCCGGGAGTGTCGTCCACGGCGTAGCCGCGATGCGGCGCGAAGAAGGCCAGGGGATCGTAGCCCCAGTAGTTCGGGCGCTTCAGTTTGCGGCCGTGAATGTCGCGGATCGGGAACTCGTGCACCGGCATCAATTCCACGGCCGTGACGCCCAGCGACTGCAGGTAGGGGATCTTGTCGATCACTCCCAGGTAGGTGCCCGGATGGCGGCTGCCGCTGCTCCGCGACTGGGTGAAACCGCGGACGTGCATTTCGTAGATCACCGACTCCGACAGCTCGCGGCGCAGGTGCCGATCGCCTTCCCAATCGAAGGCATCGTCCACGACCACGCACTTGGGCGGCCGGAGCACTCCATCGGGCGCGGGCTGAAACACGCCGGCCAGGGCCTTGGCATACGGGTCGATCAGCCGGGCCCGCCCGTCGAACCACTGTCCAGCCTGCGGATCGTACGGGCCATCCGCCTGGAAGTGATACAACTGCCCCGCGCCGATCCCCGGCACGTGAATACTCCAGATGTCACCCCAGCGGTCCGTGTCGCGATCCAGTTCGATGATCTCGGACGGCTCGCGGTCGTGGACCTTGTCGTACAGCAGCAACCGCATGGCGGTCGCGGACCGGCTGAACACGACAAACTGCACGCCGTTGTCGTGCAGCAAGGCCCCGTAGGGCAAGGCGTGAGTGAACTGTAACTCGGGGTGTGGGTATCGCATGAGCATCTGTCGGGGCCTCGGTCGACGCTGAGAGGGCTTCGGCGAAAGACACCCGAAGCCTACCACTCGCCTGGCGCCGCGGCCGCTGGCGGGAAGATTCTCGCCAGAAAAATTCAAGTCTCCCCGGATTGTGGCGCCGCGTGGCGAATCCTTGCCGCACGCGCCTTGCCTAGCGACGGCTGAAAGTCTGCCGCTTGAGTAAGCTTCCCGGAGAGGCGAGCGGCGGACCCACCCTCCCGACGCTCATCGTCCCACCGCGTGTCAACCTCGAAACTTGTGGTGGCACGCATCGCACGTCTCGACCAGCCGCGCAAGTCCCTTGGTGGCCGTGGCCTGATCTCCCTGACGAATCGCCCGCTGCACCTCGGCGGCCGCGTCACGCATCTCGTGGCAGATCCTGGCCCAGGTTCGCGCATCCTCCTCATCCGCACAATAGTCCGTGTTGAAGGCCGAAACCTGTGCCAACGCGGCCAGCGTGGCGGCGTAGCCCGCGTTCTGCTCTTTCGTCCGCTCAAAACGCCGCCCGGTCACTCCGCGGCGCAAGTTGTTGTTGACGATCGGCACCTGCCGCATCAGTTGCACGATGTCTCCCACCGCCGTCCAGTCGCGCGGCGCGTCGTCGCTGGCCGCGGTCCCCGGCGCCTCGACCGCCGCCTTCAGGCGAGCGAGATCGGCCTGGGCGGCTTCCACCTTGCCCGCGTTTCCGGCCAGCGCCTCGGCCGCCTTCAGGATCGCAGGCGCCGCCGCCTTGAACTTATGCGGCTGGTCGTGACGCCCCAGAACCATCGCCAGCACGGCCACCGTGCTGGCG
>JAGFJK010000107.1 GCA_024102795.1 Pirellulaceae bacterium | reverse complement strand
AGCCGCCGGCCGGCACCTGCAGTGATTCCTGGAGTCGTTTCTTTTCCGAGCGTTGCGCGAACGCCGCCCGGCCCTCGGCTTCGTCCAAACGGTCGAGGGCCCGCCGGGCTTGCTCGCCCGAGATTCCCGCGGCCAGTTCCCGCGCGGGGGCCTGGTCGTCGGCCAGGAACGACGTGTAGGGCGTGAGAATGCCGTGGCGAGTGGACAGGGCCACCAGCTCGTCGATCAGTTCCTGGTTCTTGCCCTTCAAATCCAGTTCGTCGATGATCTCGCCCACGCGCCGCATGGCCCAGAGCTTTTCGACGAAGCCGTACGTTTCGTCGCCGCTGGACTGGACCAGCGTGGCCGGGAAGTCGAATTTCTGAGTGTTCGATCCGATCTGGCCGCGGATCACGACCTTGGCCTGACCTGGATGCTTGTAGCGTCCGACCAGCACCAACTGTTCGCCGGCGAACAGGTCGCCCATTTCCCGCGGGTAGACGCGGTTCACGGCCTGGCCCTGCTCGACCTTCGCCCCCTCCACGTCAAACTCCACGGCCACCTCGGTCATGACGGGCGAGCTGATGCGGCTGTACAGACGGCTCACATGGACTTCGATATTCTCGTCCGGCCGGACGAATTCGCTCTGCCCGTGGTTGGCCCGGGACAGGCGGTCGAGCAGCCGGCTGTTGACGTCGTAGCCCACGCCGAAGCTGATCAGCCGGGCTCGCAGGTCGTTCTGCTTACGCGCCGACTCCACGATCTTGGTCTCGTTCGTTTCGCCCGCCGTGGGCAGACCGTCGGTCAGGAACACGACGTAGCTGGGGCGGGTGGAATCGTGCAGCATCTTCAGCGCGGCCGTGAGCGCGCCGTCGATGTTGGTGCTGCCGCCCGCGTAAATCCCCTCGACAAAGCCCAAGGCGGCGTCGCGAGTCTGGTCGTCGTAACGCTGCAGTTCCGGACGGAAACTCTCCACGCTGCTGTCGTAGGCCACGATGTTGAACAGATCCTGCTCGTGCAGGTTGTTGAGCACGAACTTCAGCGCATCCTTGGCCTGCTCCAGCTTCTTGCCGCTCATACTGCCCGACCGGTCGACGACCAGGACCACGGTCTTGGGTGTCCGCTCGGATTCCTTGGCCTTCAACTGCGGGCTGGCCAGCAACAGGAAGTAGCCGTCGTCCCCCGCGTCCGGCCGGAAGCTCAGCACGCTGGCCCCCAGCTTCGTCTTGGCGGTGTCGAAGAACAAACGGAAATCGGCCGTCGGCACCTCGTGGCGGCCTTCGTACTTGACGATCGCGTGTTTGGCGTCGGGCCGCTTGATGTCGATCGAATGCGTCGGGCTGTAGACGCTCTTGATCTCCTGACTCGATTCGATCGACACGTCAAACGCCACGCGCTCGACCGGCTTCGAGGTGTACTTGGCGGTCGACAGCGGGTAGAGAAAATCCGTCAACTGGTGGTCCTTGCGCAGCAGTTGGCTGAACCGCAAGGTGACTTTCCGTTCGGCTCCGGGGGGCACCGGAAACACGCTGGTCTGGAACATCCCGGTGCCGATCCATTCCAGCAGCGCCGGGTCCTGGTTGCGGCGGATGTAGCCTTCGTAAATCGCGCGAGCTTCCTTGGCCGGCAGCAGCTTGGCCGGGTACTCCTTGCCATCGACCATCAACGTCAACTGGTCAATCGCCCCCTCGTAGGGCAGAGGAAACACGAACGAAACCTCCATCTGCCGGCTGCCCGTGTTGACGAACGACTGAGAAACCTGCACCTGGGCGATTTGATCGTTGACGCGAGCTTGGACGGCCAGTTCCTTGATCGAGTAGGAAACGGGCGGGGGCGGCGCAGGCTGGGGAACGAAAATCGGCCGCGGCAGCGGGACCGGATGCGGATGGTTGTGAATGATCAGGATGCCCTGGGCCAACACGGGAGCCGCCCAGACCAGGGCAGTCAGAGCGAAAGCCAGCGAGAGTAAGCGTTTCATGGCAGTACCTCGGTTCGTGTTTGAGGGCCGATAAGGCGGTTTCCCGATCTGAATCCGTTGGGCAGTCCGCGGGGCCGAAGCGTGCCGGACGCCTCACTGGCTGGCCGCACGAGACGCCGTGCAGAACGTAGGACGTTTCAGGTCCCAATAAAGTTTCCTGCCGGGAGAGGATTTTTTCCAGGCGAGCTGGTGCCGATCCAGCGCACGCCCCGCTCCCCGCCACTTCGAATCCCGCCGGCTTGCCCGGCGGATCGTTCGGCTTCCAACTACAGCGCGCCGCGCTCTCCCCCACTTCGAATCCCGCCGGGCGAGCCGGCGCAGCTTCAAAACCTGCGCTGCGGGTTACTTCTCGTCGCACAGCAAGGCGTCGACCTGTTCCAGCAGATCGGGGCCGCTGAGCTGTCGGAACTGATAGCGGACGCGGACCATCGGGCTCGTCAGATGGAGCAGCCGGTCCAGGCGAGCCGGGCTGGCGTCCACTACCAGATCGGCCCGGCAGTTCTCGATCGTGCGAGCCAGTTCGTCCCGCTGGAGCGGAGAATAGCCGAGCGCCGGCAGCACGCGGTCCAGGCGGGGATACCTCTGCAGAGTGTCGGCGATGCTGCCGACGGCGTGGGGCCGAGGGTCGATCCGCTCGGCCGCCCCGTGCCGCTCGGCCGCGATCGTGCCGGCGCCGTAGGTCATGTCGCCATGAGTCAGCGTGGGGCCGTCTTCCACCACCAGCACGCGGCGGCCGGCGATCAGGTCCGGCTGGTCGACTTCGACTTCCAGGTCCGCTTCGATGACCTTGGCCAGTGGATTCACCTGTCGAGCCCGCTGCCGGATCGCGTCCACGGCGCCAAGTGCGGCTTGAGTCACCTTGTTGATGACGACGACGTGGGCCGCCCGCAGATTGGTTTCCCCTGGATAGTAGGTCGTTTCATGGCCGGGCCGCAACGCGTCCGCGACCGTAATCCACAAGTCCGGCTGCAGGAACGGATAGTCGTTGTTGCCCCCGTCCCACAGGATCACGTCCGATTCCTGCTCGGCGGCCGCGACAATCCGCTGGTAATCGACGCCCGCGAACACGACCAATCCCTGCTCGATGTACGGTTCGTATTCCTCCCGTTCCTCAACCGTGCACTCGTGCCGGTCCAGGTCCTCCCAGGTGGCCAGACGCTGCACGACCTGCCGCCGCAGGTCGCCGTACGGCATGGGATGCCGCAGAATGCCGGCTCGCAATCCGCGTTGGCGCAGGTGCCGGGCCAAAAACTGTGACAGGGGGCTCTTGCCGGCTCCCGTTCGGACAGCAGTGACGGCGATTACGGGCCGCGAGGCGGGTACTTGCGTCTGTCGCGGGCCGAGCAGGGCGAAAGCCGCTCCCAGGGCTTGGCACTGGCTGGCCAGGTGCATCACCTGCTGGTGCGGCAGGTCGCTGTAGGCCAGAAAGACGAAGTCGATTTCCAGTTCCCGGATCAGACGGGGCAAGTCCGCCTGGTCGTACACGGGGATGTCCTGGTCGTACAGGTCGCCGGCCAGTTCGCGGGGAAACACCCGCCGGTCGATGAACGGGATCTGCGTGGCGGTGAAGGCCCGCACGCGGAAACCGGGATTCTGCCGGAAGAACACCTGGAAGTCGTGAAAATCCCGTCCGGCCGCGCCCAGGATCAGACATTGAAACGCACTCATGCCGCCCGCTTTGGCTCGTGGGGTGGTGCCGACTGCCGGTTGCCACCGATGCGCAACCGTATGGACACCAATCTACCAGCCAGACAGTCCTGCGGCAGATGGAGAAAGCCCGGGGGATGGCCAGAGGCTTGTGGCTAATGAGAGTTGTCTGTTGACATCCGAAAGAGGGGTTTGTGATTCGGATTCAGCGACGACCGCTTGCCGAGCGGCCGCGGGGTGGTTAGAAGGGTGTATGAAGGTTGATGGAAGGTACCGTGATTGTTCCCAGATTCCCGCCCCGCCATCCCGCCCTGGCAGTCCCACCTGTCTGCCGTTGGCCTTGGAGCGAAATCGGTACCCGGTGGTGACTGGCCTCCGGCCTGACAGGCTTGCAGGAATTGAGACGGGCAGGACCGCCCATCCAGCGTCGCGTGATGGTGGCAGGCAGCCTCCATAACCGGAAATCTCACCATTTTGTGGCTTGAACGTGACTTTTCCTAAGGTAGAATTCACACTTTGTGTGCCCAGAATGCGGTACGCGCAGCATCTCCCCTCGTTATTTTTCCATGTTCAGTTTTTGAGGAACTCGAGGATGTCGTCACAGAATCACACCAGGGTGGGTCGGGCTCGCGCCGGCTTTACACTCGTCGAGCTGCTGGTGGTCATCGCGATCATCGGGATTTTGGTGGCCTTGTTGTTGCCTGCGGTCCAGGCGGCTCGCGAGGCGGGCCGGCGGATGCAGTGCCAGAACAATCTCAAGCAGTTGGGACTGGCCGCGCACAACTTCCACGACACCAACAACATGTTCCCCCCTGGTTATCTGGGGCCGATTCCGCACGGACCTGCCACGTACACAAACCAGAATTTGGGCGTGGTTTCCTATTTGCTGCCGTTCATGGAACAGCAGCCCATCCAGGATCGTTATCCCAAGTTCTCCGATTGGTACGATCCAGCGAACGTGCGGCCGTGGATGCTGGTCGACAACCTGAACGGCGGTCCCTGGTGGGGTGAGGGCAATTCCTGGGCCGTCGCCCAGACGCGGATCAACTCGATGCTGTGCCCGTCGACGAACGCCTATCTGAACACGGTCGGCACCGGGGCCTTGATGAACGTCTACCCCGTGGGGACGAACACTGGCACGCTGCAGATCGCCTACTTCCCGCTGGGCGGCGGTGGCGACACGATCGGCCGCAGCAACTATCTGGGTTGCGCCGGCGGCCTGGGGAACATCCCGGGCGGATGGCTGTTCTACGAGGGGATTTTCGGCAACCGTACCAAGAACGGGTTCCAGCACGTGCTGGACGGCACCAGCAGCACGCTGTTTTTCGGCGAGGCGATTGGTGGTTATCGCCGCAGCGGCGCCAAGTGGGTCCGCGACTACTCGCATTGCTGGATCGGGTCGGGCGTCATGCCGGTGGCCTGGGGTCTGGCCACCAACGGCAACAAGGGCGGCTGGTATCAATATGACAGCGAGCATCCGGGCGTCGTGCAGTTCTGCTTTGCCGACGGGTCGGTTCACGGTGTTTCCCGCTCGGTCGATGCCACGACTTTCCGCCACCTCGGCGCCATGAAGGATGGCTTTGTCGTTGACTCGGAATCGTACAGGTAAGGAAGTTCCATGAAGAAGTTGCTGTTCGGTCTGTTGATGGTGGCGGGATTGATGGTCGCCACGTCCGGTTGTGGTGGTGGAGTGGACAACAGTACGTCGGTGCCCGAAAACGTCGGCCCCGCGCCGTCGGACGCCCCAACCGACGACGCTCCGCCGCCCGTGGCGGCACCGACACCGTAGTCGCCGACATCCAACTACAACAAGAGTCAAGAGACCCTCGGAAGCAACGTTTCCGGGGGTTTTTTGTTGGCCGGTGGTATGGAGCGACCGGTCAGGGCGCCGGCCGGTTAGGGCGCATCGTGTGGCCACGCGGCGGTAGAGAAACGGAGAAACAGGGGGCTGACGCCCCCCGCTCGCCGGTGGCGCTCGCCTGGAGCGCCGGAGAAAGAAACAGGGGGCTGACGCCCCCCGCTCGCCTGATTCGCTCGCCTGCCCCGCTCGCCGGTTACTTGGAGTACTCGGCGCTGAAGAACTCCTTGCTGGCGCTGGGCGTCGGCTTGATGGTGCGAGCGCCCTCCTGCCAGTTCGCCGGGCAGACTTCGCCGTGCTGTTCGAAGTGCTGCAAGGCCTTGACGACCCGCAGGGCTTCGTCGACGGACCGGCCGAGCGGCAGGTCGTTGACCACCTGGTGCCGCACGACACCTCCCTTGTCGATCAGGAACAGCCCCCGCAGGCTGATGCCGCCCGGCAGCAGCACGTCGTAGGCCCGGCCGATATCCTTGTTCAGGTCGGCGATCAGCGGGTAGTTGATCTGGCCCAGCCCGCCCTCGGTCCGCGGCGTGTTGCGCCAGGCCAGATGCGTGAAGTGGCTGTCGATGGAACAGCCCAGCACCTGCACGCCCAGTTTCTCGAATTCGGCGACGCGGTCCGAGAACGCGATGATCTCCGTCGGGCAGACGAAGGTGAAGTCGAGCGGATAGAAGAACAGCACGACGTACTTGCCTTTGTAGTCGCCCAGGCTGACTTGCTGGAACGACCCGTCGGGCATGACGGCCTGCGCCTTGAAGTCGGGAGCCGGCTGCTGCACCAGAATACTCATCGCAATTCTCTCCTTGGATGGCCCAATAGCGGACAAGAAACTCATTCGTTTCGACCAAACTAAACGCACATCGGGCCGGGCCGCAAGGGGACAGCGGCAAGTAGACGGAGTGCCCTTGGAGTTGGCTGCTCAGTTTGCGATTTGCCCTGGATTCACGTTACAATGCGCCAGCAGGTTCCGCCTCGGAGGATTTGTCCGATGAACGTTCGTGTCTTGTCGTTTGGCGTGGTCTTGGTGCTGGTCTTGGTGCCGGTGTCGCTGCGAGGCCAGCAGGTGCGAGTGTCCACTCCCCGGTCGGGAGTGAGCGACAGTTTCTACGAACAGTACGGCACGAGCTGGGGATTTGGGGGCCGCAACTTCTTCTTCAATTTTGGCGGTCCGAACCCGGGGCTGCCACCGCTGGGGCTGGGCGATCCCAATGCCGGAGCCCGCTTTGGTTTCGGCGGGGCCGGCGGCAACGGGCGGTTTTTCCTCAACGGATTCGCCAGCCAGGGCAGCGACCGGACGCTGGTTTCCGAAACGCCGATGGTTGTCATTCCCAACGGCGGCGTCGGTTCCATCGCCAGCGTCCTGCAGCGGCCGTTCGTCACCGGGCTGGTGCCAGTCGTTGGCGGGCGAAACGCCAGCCCGTTGCTGGAACGGCTCGAAAGGCTCCGCCAACAATCCGAGCTGGGCGAAACTCCGGGGAGTCAGGCTGCGGACGGGGAACGGGCGGGCCGTGAAACGGGCGAGACCAGCGAGGGGCTGCCCTCGGCGCGGGATGTCGGGAACCAAGTCGGTCAACCCAGCACGGCCAGCCTGGGCGACCTGAGCGTGGCCGAGATCCAGCGGCAGCGCGCGGCGGCGGAGCAGCTTGAACAGCAGCGCCAGCAGATCGAAGTGGAACAGTGGCTGGCGCGAGCTCAGGATTGCGAACAGCAGCAAAAGTGGGGCGCGGCTCGCGTCTACTACCAGAATGCCGCTCGCCAGGCTACCGGGACACTGCGCCAACAGTTGCTGGCCAAGATCGAAGAGCTGAAGACGGCCCGGTAGCACGGCCTTCCAGCCCGTGACGTAGCATGGGCTTCCAGCCCGTGATTCCAGGCCTGAAGGCGATCTTCAGCGCCGCCGATGTTCCACCGGGCGTGACGTGCTACGCCTGCGGCGAACCGACGGCATTTTCCCCATCCTGCCAAATCGACCCCAGAGGTCAATGGTCTGCCCTACCGCGCGGGGTCCGCCGTGGCGTCGGAAGGGTTGCGAGCTTCGCGGGCCGCCGGCTGATCAGTGGCCGGCGAGCTGCTGGAATCCGCATCGCCGTAGGTCCGTTCGCCGAAGACGCGGTGCCGGTACAGGACCAGTCCGTGGACGGCGTGGTAAAGCGCGCCGCATTCCAGCGGAAAATCGCGGGTGCGCCTCAAGACGGAGCACATATTCAATACGGCTCGCTGCATCCAGGGCTGCTGCAACTCTTCCTCGCTCAGCGCCAATGTCAGGAATTCCAACTGGTGCCCGGACGCTCCCAGGTTTTGGGCCAGGTCGGCCGACAGCCCGCCGCGAATGAAGTAGTTGGCCGAGAACGAGCCGTCGGCGTTCTGGTAGGCCTTGGCGGTCTTGATTGCTTGCTGGATCTTTTCGTCGGCCTTCTGCCAACCGCCCTCCAGCTTGCCGCCTTGCTGCAGGTGCCGGTTCAAGGCCATGGTCATGCCGATCAAGCGGTGAGTGCCGCCGCAGGCGCTGGTGTCGATGTCCTGTTCGGCTTCGATGCCCATCAGCTTCTCGATGCTCCAGGTCTGTTCGTCGGATGCAGTCCATTCATAGTCCGACGGCAAGTAGGTCGAGAGGCCGATGACGGTCCAACTGTACTCCTTCATCGGGCTGCGGGGCACGTCCCACAGGACCTGTTCGATCAGTTCCTGCATGGTGTGGTCTTCACCGCGGACGACCATTCGATCGGTCGGCCGCAGTCCGCACTGGGCCAGGATGGCGAACCACTGGTCGGCGTGACCTTGGCCGGTCTTCGAACCCTGCTCCAGGATCGCCCGCACGCCGCGCCGAGTTTGCTCTTTGTCCAGCCAGACACCGGGCTCCAGGTTAAAACCCTTCATGTAGCCGCCGGCCAGCACGTGGTCGACCGCCGGGACCTTCTCGCCAGCTTCGTTCACCACCAGGAATTCACGCTGGTAGGCCAAGGCACCGTGCAGGATCTGCCAGGCGGCGTGCTCCTTGAGGTTCAAGGAACGGTGACGCAGCGTGTCGACGAGCACCTCGTCCAATTCCGCTCGCAGAGCGTCCGGGCTGAGGAGCTCACCCGCGCCGGACTCCGCCGCCACGTTGTTGGTGGGTGTCCCGGCCTGTGAGGGGCTCGACGCGCTCGAGCCGCAGCCGATAAAACCTGGCAGGCAGGCTGCAAGCAGACTGGCGGTCGCCAGCAATGCCGGCAACCGGAATACCCCTTGGGTGGACAACATGGACGTTTTCCCCGTGAGTCAGGAATCGCAAGCCGGCCGCACGGCCAACCGCCGCCAGCCCGCAAGTTCGGTTATAACGCGCTCTTGGACGTTCGCACCAGCAGGCTAGGATATCTGCGTAGAATATCGGGCCAGGAATGAATTCGGCCGGAAGCTGGCGGGAGAATTGGAGAAACGTCGAGTCTTCGACTTGTAGGGGCTTTGGTGGACGATCGGCCTGGCGGATGTTCCGCGGAAAACGGGTGTAACGGTCCGAGAGTCGCCGGCATCGAACGAATGCTGCGTGGTAGCCGATCGAAAGGTGGCCGGTCGAGTGGCGGCCGTGGTTTCGGCTGGAGGACGGCGGCGAGCGGGCCTGTCGCGCAGCGTGGCGGGCGCCACATCCTGGGATTGAAGGAGGCAGTTGCGGCAGATGTATTTCTTCGATTTCAACCTGTTGTTATGGGTCGCGCCGGCGCTGTTGCTGGCGTTTGTCGCGCAGTGGATGGTCCGCAGCGCGTATTCGACGGCCAGCCAGGTGGGCGCTCGGACCAGCGGTTTCCGGGCGGCCCGCGAGATCCTCGATTCGGCCGGCCTGTACGACGTGGGGATCGAGCAGGTGCCGGGACAGTTGAGCGACCATTACGATCCGCGGGCGAAGGTGCTGCGTTTGAGCGGTGATGTGTACCACGGCCGGTCCTTGGCCGCGGTGGGCATCGCGGCGCACGAGGCGGGGCACGCCTTGCAGGATGCCACTGGGTACATGCCGCTGGTGGTGCGGAATTTCGCCGTCCCGGCGGCCAGCCTGGGCAGCAGCGCGGGGATCCTGCTGCTGGCCCTGGGGCTGGTTTTTCGGCCCCTGCTGATTGTGGGGATCGTGCTGTTCGCCGGCGTCGTGTTCTTCCAGTTGGTCAATCTGCCGGTGGAGTTCAACGCCAGCTCGCGGGCCAAGGGCGAGCTGCTCCGGCTGGGGATCGTCGACGGCGGCGAGCTGCCCTATGTGCGGCGCGTGTTGAACGCGGCCGCCCTGACTTACGTGGCGGCGACGCTGCAGTCGGTGCTGACGCTGCTGTACTACCTGTCGCGGGCCGCTGGCGACCGGCGGTGATCGTCGTCGTTCGCTCCGGCAAAGTAGCCATCACGCTTCGCGTCGCCTGCTAAAAACAGGGTGGTTTTGATCGAGTATTGCAGGCCACGCTTCGCGTGATGAGCCCGCCGCCTGCGGGGGCTGACATCACCGCCGCGCTCGGGCGTGCCGCAGCGGCAGCCAGGCGCCGTTCTCCGCGCTGCTGTCGACGCACTGCTGGATGAAGTACATCCCCTCGACGCCGTCGTGGACATTGGGATAGACCGTATCGCGTCGCTCAAACGTTTCGCCGGCCGCTCGCAGCACCATGTCGTCGTAGGCCGAACGATAGACATTGGCGAAGGCTTCGAAGAACGCTTCCGGGTGGCCGCCGGGCAGCCGGCTGGCCGCTCGGCCGGCGGCGGTCATGTACGGCGCGTTGGGGTTCCGGGTGTAGACGTGCAGCGGTTCGCCGTTGCGCCGGACCAGCAGTTTGTTCGGTTCCTCCTGGTGCCACTCCAGGGCGCCGCGCGTGCCGTCGACTTCGATGAACAGGTCGTTCTCGCGGCCGTGGCTGATCTGTGACGCGGTGACGGTGCCCAGAGCGCCGTTGTCATAGCGGATGACGGCGGTGCCATAGTCGTCCAGTTGCCGGCCGGGCTCGAAGATCTTGAGCTGGCAACTGACCGCATCGGGGATCAGGCCGGTCATGTAGCGTCCCAGGTTGAAGGCGTGCGTGCCGATGTCGCCAAAGCAGCCGGCCGCTCCGCTCTTGCTGGGGTCGGTCCGCCAACTGGCCTGTTTCTGAGCGTCGCGTTCCAGCCGGGTCCTCAGCCAGCCCTGGATATAGAACGCTCGGACGGCCTGAATTTCGCCCAGGTCGCCGTTCAGGATCATCTCGCGGGCTTGCCGGACCAGCGGGTAGCCGGTGTAGTTGTGAGTCAGCGCGAAGACGACGTGCGAGCGGTCGACGACTTCGGCCAGTTGTTCGGCCTGGTCCAGATCAAAGGTCATCGGCTTGTCGCAGACCACGTTGAAGCCAGCTTCGACGGCCGCCTTGGCGATCGCGAAGTGCGTGTGGTTGGGCGTGGCGACCGAGACGAAATCGATCCGCTGGTCGACGGGCAGGTGGCTTTCGGTCTGCAGCAGCTCCTGGTACGACGTGTAGGCTCGGTCCGGCGGGATGTCGTAATCGGGGGCCGACGCCTTGGCTCGTTCGGGGTCGGAAGACAGGGCGCCGGCCACCAGCTCCGCCCGGTTGTCCAGGATGGCCGCCGTCGCATGCACTCGGCCGATAAAGGCGCCTTGTCCGCCGCCCACCAGGGCCATGCGGAGTTTCCGGTTCAGGGGAGCGTTGGTGGCCATCGGATACTTCTCCTCGATCGGGATGCGAAGCTCGGCTAGTTCAGCGAACAGGCGCCCGCTGTTGTAGCAAATCGCCGGTCGCTCGTCAGGCGTGCCCGACGCCGATTTTCCGGCTCCCGGCCGGACCGTTGCTTCGACAGTCCGGGCGACTTAGAATCAGGACAGTTGCTGGTCCGATCCCGGAATGCACGAAAAGGAAGCCACTCATGTCCGGCTGCTGCGAACGAAAACCCTGGTTCATGTTGTGCGCCGGCCTGGGCTTGGGACTGCTGGTGGGAGTGGGCATGCTGGTCGGGGCGCTGGCGGCCAATCGACAGGCGGCCCGCGGCGCCGGCTCGGCCTTGCCCGAAACCTTGTTGCACGCCATGTCGACGCATGGCGCGGACAATTTCGCGATTGCCACGGGACCGGTCGAAGATGATATGGAGGGCCTGTTTACGCTCGACTTCCTGACGGGCGACCTGCGCTGTTACGTGCTGAATCCCCGCACGGGCGTCTGGGGCGCCGGATATCGTTACAACGTGGTCCAGGACCTGGCGGTGGCCCAGGGCAAGGCGCCGAAATTTCTGATGGTGACCGGCGTGGCCAGTTTCCGCGGCGGCGGGGTCGCCAACAACCTGGGCAGTTCCATGGTCTACGTGGCGGACGCCAACACGGGAAACTTCGCCGTCTACGGCGTGCCCTACGACCGGACGGCCGCCGGTCGAGGCGGCGTGCAGGTGTTTCCCCTGGTGCGGGTCGCCGTCGGGAAGGCCCGCGAGGACGTCGGGCAGTAGCGGCCGGCGGTTGGCAACGGGCGATGGTGAGCACCGTGCAGATCTTGCTGAATGGCGCGCCGCGGGAGGCTCCCGCCGACACGACCATCGCCGGGTTGCTGGAACAACTGCGGTTTGAACCTCGCCGCGTGGCGATCGAGGTGAATCAGCGGCTGGTGCCCCGCGAACAGCACGCCGAGTACGTCCTGCGCGAAGGCGACCAGTTGGAAATCGTCACGCTGGCCGGTGGAGGTTGAACCACATGAGCCCTCCTGCCGCAAACGCCGGAGAATCGCCAGCGGGCAACCCGCTTTCCGGCAACCCGCTGTCAGGCAGTCTGCGTTTGGGCAGCCATGAACTGACCAGCCGCTTGATTCTGGGCACGGGCCGCTACGAAACGTTCGACATCATGCGCCGCTCGCTGGAGCTTTCCGGCTGCGACTGTGTCACGGTCGCGGTGCGGCGCGAACGGCTGTACGACGGCGAAGGCCGGAACATCCTGGATTTTCTCGACCTCAACCGCTACACGCTGCTGCCCAATACGGCCGGCTGTTACAACGCCAACGACGCGGTCCGCACCGCGCGCCTGGGCCGGGAAATCCTCCGCGGGCTGGAGAATCCCGGTGCCGACTGGGTCAAGCTGGAGGTGCTGGGCGACAGCAAGACCTTGTTGCCCGATCCGGTGGCCACGCTGGAGGCGACCGAGCGGCTGGTGGCCGAGGGGTTCCAGGTGCTGTGCTACACCAGCGACGATCCCGTGCTGGCTCGGCGGCTGAAACAGGCCGGCGCCACCGCCGTGATGCCGGCCGGCAGCCCGATCGGCTCGGGACAGGGGATCCTGAACCCGAACAATATCCGGATCTGTCTGGAGTATCTCAAGGACGACGACCCGGACTATCCGGTGATCGTGGACGCGGGAGTCGGCACGGCCAGCGACGTGGCGTTCGCCATGGAGCTGGGTGCCGACGGCGTGCTGCTGAATACGGCCGTCGCTCACGCGCGCGATCCGCTGGGGATGGCTCTGGCGATGAAGGCCGCGCTGGAGGCCGGCCGGCTGGCATGGCTGTCCGGCCGCATCCCTCGCCGCCTCTACGCGACGGCCAGCAGCCCCGAGGAAGGTCTTTTGTCCACTCGGCCGTTTCCCGAGGCACGGCGGGGCTGAAAACTGTCTGTCTGTCGGGCCGGAGACCCAGCACCAACGGGAATGCCGGCTTTCTTGCCGGAGACGGACCTTTGCGAAGTGCAAATTGCAAATTGCAAATTGGGGTTTGTGTGAGTCGTTTTAACGAGTGGCAGGGATAGGATCGCCGGATTTCCTGTTGCTCACTTTGACAGGATCGTCGCGCGCGGCCGCAAGGCCAACGGCCGGGTCCCGCAGTACGCGATTTACGTGTGCCTTTGGGCGTGAATTCTTGGCATCCAGAAGAAACCGCTCGGCATCTGGCCGGGCGAAACCGAGCGGTCCAAGTTCTAGCTTTCCAGCCAGACCCAAGAGTTCGGACAAGCTCCACTCTCCAATTTGCAATTTGCAATTTGCAATCTTCGCTGTTCGCTCCGCCATCCGGCGGCCATCATCTACGCGAACGGATTCTCCGGCGCCGCCGGCGCCGGTTTGCCGGACGGTTCTTCGCCGCCTGTCCCCTGCCCGGTGGCCAGCAGGTAGACCACGCAGGAGAACAGCATGGCATAAGGGATCACGAACAGCATACCGGGCAGAAAGCAGGTGATGATCAGCAGCAGCAAGGCCAGCACGCCGACGATGGCGCCGGCGACGAACACCATGAAACGGTTGCCTCGCATGAAGCGGTACGATTGCCGGATGGCTTCGTTCAGTTTCATGTCGCGGTCCACGACGAAGGCGATCGTCAGGTACCAGCTCAGCATCAGCCAGGTGATCAGCGGCAGGCCGATGACGACGGCCGGCGCGAAGCCCGCGATGACCCAGGCCGGTTCGGCCTGCTGCGCCAGGGCCACGAACCCGCCGGCGGAGAGCAGGCCAGGGATACCGTACACCACCACCAGGATCAGCAGCGTGAACAGCAGGCTCCGCCAGAGGAACGGCATACCGCGAAAGACTTCATTGAACGACACCTCGCCGTAGCGGGCCATTCTCAGCATGTAGATCATCGCTCCCGCCTGGACCCAGGACTGAAACACGAAGCTGATGATCTGCGTAACGCCCTGCCCGACGAACATAATCCAGATCTCGTTGGTGAACTGCGCGGCCATCTGCGTGGTTAAGTTAATCACCATCGTGCCGACGCTGACGACGCCGTTCAGACCCATCATCAGCAGGGCGAACAGGACCAGGATGCCCAGGCGGTTGGTGAAGATGATCCAGGTCCGGTTGAACATTTCGTCGAGCGTCAGCTTGTGCGGGCGCGGTTCGGTCGGGGGTCCGAAGATGGCTGTTCGCAGCTCGCTCGACATGGGCGACGTTTGCGGCGAAGACTCACCCTTGGGCTGGTCGCGCGGCGGCTGGTAGGCGGAGGCGACCGCGTCGCCGGCGGACGAGTGTTTGTCCGGAACGACCATCACGGTAGCGCACTTCGGGCAGCGGGTTTTCTTGCCCGCCGTTTCGTCCGGCGTTTGCAGGATTTCGCCGCAGGTGGTACATGCGAATTGGATCGCCATGGTTGTGGGGGCTCGTTTCCAGTGACGAAGGTCAGGGCCGGTTCCAAGTCTCTTGGGTTAAAACAGAATCGCTTGCGACGCGGCGATGATGCTGAAGATCATGACCCCCAGCCCGACCGCGCCGATGCAGCAGATGACGCCTGGTCCCAGCACGGCGCAGACCGCTCGCCAGGCGTCCGTACGGTGCGCGTTGGTCAGGCCAAGGATGATAAATACCGGATACGCGACCCCAGCGACCAGGCCTCCGCAGCCGGGGATGACCGCCAGGCACGAGATCGCGCCCAGGGTATAGGCGACCACGCGGAAGGTGGCTTCATACGGCTCGTTCGCCCCTTTGAACAGCATCAGCAACACGTGCAGGATGGCGCCCGATACAAAGCAGGAAATGACCGTCCCGAGCGTAGCTCCGAGCAAGCCGGCGACGGCCTGAATGGCGATTTGCGCGCCGAGTCCCAGGGCTGCAAAACCAGCCTCCTCTCCTTCCGCTCCGCCAGCTCCCATCATCATGGCCATCATGGCGCCGCCCGACAGAATCTGGTACAGGAGATTGAATGCGGCGCCGAACAACGAACCCAGCACGGCGAACATCAGCGGGCGACCCACGCCGCCGCTGACGCTCATCTTCTGAAAGGCGTTGGTGGTATCGAACAGCAGTTCCTTGACGGTCTTGAAGAAGCCGCCTTCCTCCTCGCGATCCCAGGGCAGGCCGCGGCGCGACCCGCCGCCGCCGGACCGCTTCTTGGACTTGGGCTTGGACGCCGAGGGGGAAGGGCTGGCGTACGGGTTGCTCGCGGCGTACGGCGCCTGCGCCGCCGGAGCGCCCGACCAGCCGGCGAACGGATCGCTGGCTCCAGGCGTGGCCGGCAGGTCGGCAAACGGATCCAGGCCGCCCCCGGCTGCTCCCAGGCCACCCCCGGCGGCTCCCAGGCCAAACGGGTCGTCTGCGCCGCTGGCCGGAAACAGCCCGCCGCCCGAGTCGGGCAAAGGCGTCAGCCCGCCCGTATCCGGCAGGGGCGTCAGGCCGCCTGAGCTGGGCAGTTCGGTGAGCTGACCCGCCGGAGCGTCCAGGACCTGCGAGCTGAGCGGAATCTGAATCACGGCCGCGCAGTGGGGACACTTGCCCCTCTTGCCCGCGGCCGCGGCCGGCGTCTTGACCTGCCGCTGGCACTGCGGGCAGTGAAACGTGAGCGACCCCCCGCCGGCCGCCGCCGGCCGAGGCGACTGGCCGGTCGTACGGAATGTTCCGGACGCGCCGAGCGTGGAGGACATGGGGATCGAGTTGATCGCCTGGCAATGAGGACACTTGCCCTTCTTGCCGGCGTGCGCGGCAGGCACGCGGACCGCGTGACCGCACTGCGCGCAGGCGAAATCGATGGTCGCAGCGCCCGCTGGGCCCGCGGCAGCCGGTCCGGGCCCCGCCGCGCCGCCAGTGGTCGACTGGCTGGGAATCGGGGCAATCCCGCCGCAGTCCGGGCAACGTCCCTTCTTGCCCGCGCTGCCATCGGGAGTCCGCATCAGACGGCCACAGTGCGGACAGTTAAACTCAATCGGCATTACTCGACCTTCACAACCAGAAAGCTTGCTGGGGACTGCCCGGAAGCGGGTGTCTTTTGTACGAGCATATCACGCGGCGGGGCGGACCGCAGCATTTCTTGCCGCATCCGGCGTCCCAGCCGCTCCTGTTCGCGGCGGGTAATTCGTGTTATCGTGGACAACCTTGGCGGGCGGCCTGCTTTCTCTGGCGCCCGGCACGCCCCCCAGTCGGCGATCTTCCTTTCAGCCCTCCACGCGGCACGCCCCGCATGCTCAATCCGGCCGACATCCTCGGACCTCAAGGCCGCGTCGCCGCTCGCCTGCCCCACTACGAGGCGCGGGACGCTCAGATGCAGATGGCCGACGCCGTCTGGCGGGCCCTCCGCGGCAAACAGCATCTGATTGTGGAAGCCGGGACGGGCGTCGGCAAGAGCTTTGCCTACCTGGTGCCGGCGATACTGGCCGTCACCGAGGAAACCGACCCGCCGCCGGCCAAGAAGCGGCGGATTCTGGTTTCGACCCACACGATCAGCCTGCAGGAACAACTGCTGCGCAAGGACCTGCCACTGCTCAACAGCGTCATCCCCCGCGAGTTCACGGCGGTGCTGGCCAAGGGACGCGGCAATTACCTCAGCCTCCGCCGGCTGCAGAACGCGGGCAGCCGGGCACTGAGCATGTTCGCCTACGCGGAACAGTTGGAAGAGCTGCGAAAGATCCAGGCCTGGTCCGGCACCACGACCGATGGTTCGCTGAGCGACCTGGCGTTTCGCCCGAACCCGGCCGTCTGGGACGAAGTGGCCAGCGACAGCGGCAACTGCCTGGGGCGGACCTGTCCGCGACACGCCGAATGCTTCTACTTTCAAGCTCGCCGCCGCCTGCAGAACGCGCAACTGCTGATCGTCAACCATGCCTTGCTGTGCAGCGACCTGGCGCTGCGGCAGAGCGGCGGCTCGCTGCTGCCCGACTACCAGGCGGTGATCCTGGATGAAGCGCATACGCTGGAGGAAGTCGCGGGCGACCATTTTGGACTGCGGATCACCTGGGGCCAGATCCAGTATCAGCTCAATAAGCTGTTCAACCCGCGGACCAACAAGGGCCTGCTGGCGCAGCAAGACTTGAAAGCCGCCCGGCAGCAGGTAGGCATCTGCTCTGACCGGGCGGACGACCTGTTCGACGACATCCTGCAATGGCACGAAACGCGCGGCGGCAGCGGCCGGGTGCGCGAGCCGCGGATCGTGGCCAACGAGTTGAGCGGGGAACTGGTCGAGCTGTCGCGGATCGTCATGCGGCACGGGCAGACCCAGTCGCGCGAGTCGGAGCGGCAGGACTTTCAGGCCGCCGCCGAGCGGCTGGAGGTCCTGGCGACCCAGTTGGAACAATGGTTGCGGCAGGATCTGGCCGACGCGGTCTACTGGGTCGAGGTCACGCAGCGCACCCAGGCCGCCCCGCGGATCGCCCTGGCCGCCGCTCCGCTGGACGTGGGACCCGCACTGCGCCAGAGCCTGTTCAGCCGAGCGGAGAGCGTCATTCTGACCAGCGCGACGTTAAGCGTGGGGCGGGAACCGACGTTCGACTTCTTCAAGTCCCGCATCGGCTTGACTCAGGCCGGTGGCCTGCGACTGGGCAGCCCGTTCGACTACCGCCAGCAGGCTCGCCTGGTCCTGGTGCGAGGCATGCCCGATCCGAGCCAGCGGGACGAGTTCGAACGGGCCTGCGCCGACATGGTGCGGCGGTACGTGGAACGCAGCGAGGGCCGAGCCTTCGTGCTGTTTACCAGCTACGACATGATGCGCCGCCTGGCCTCGCGGCTTTCCGGCTGGCTCGCCCGGCAGAACCTGCAGCTCTATAGCCAGGCGGACGGGCTGCCGCGCAACCAGATGCTGGAACTGTTCCGCGAGAACCCGCGCTCGGTGCTGTTCGGGGCCGACAGCTTCTGGCAGGGCGTGGACGTGCCGGGCGACGCGCTGCAAAATGTCATCATTACCCGGCTTCCATTCGCGGTCCCCGACCGGCCGCTGCTGGAAGCCCGCCTGGATTCGATCCGCGCGTCGGGCGGCAACCCGTTCTCCGACTACCAGTTGCCGCAAGCCGTGATCAAGCTGCGACAAGGCTTCGGCCGCCTGATCCGCACTCGGCAGGATCGCGGCATGGTCGTGCTGCTCGACCCGCGCGTCCGCACCAAGCCCTACGGCCGCTTGTTCCTGGATTCGCTGCCCGACTGCGAGCTGGTCGAGGAAGCGTACGAAGCCGTGTCGCCCTGAGCGGACGAGTGGCGACTTACTTGTTACTTGGGAGCTTGTGGCGTTGCCGACTTCGAGTCCGTGGTCTTTTCCCGCTTGAACTTGAAATCCACCTTCTGCGACGGGATATGCACTTGCACCTGGTCGCCATCCAGAAACTTCAACTCGACCTTCTCCGTCTTCTGCTCGCCCGATTGCTGATCCTTGGTCGAAGTCTCCAGCGTGATCGCCTTGTCCTTCATGCCGAGCAGTTTCCAGGTCCCTTCCTCGGCCGATTCCTGCGAGATGTCGCCCACCGGCGCCACGATCTTGGCGGTGGCGGTCATGGTGCCGTCGGCCCGGAACGCCAGCTTCATGTCCGACTTTTCCACCACCTGGTCGATCAGCTTCTTGACTTCGTCCGGCACCGGCTGGCCGTTGGCGTTAAAGTTTTTCAGAACGGCGTCGCGGAACGAATCCTTGTCCACGGTCCAGGTGCCGATCAGCGCCTTTTTGGACCCTTCCACGTCGGTCGGCGCGGCAGCCGGCTGGTCGGCCCGCGAGGAACCGGCCAGGGACAGCAGCGACAGCAACAGGGCGACGAGCGGCAGGTGATACGAACGTACCATTGGGGAAGCTCCGTGAGAGCGGCTTGCGGGAACGGGGTTTTGCCAGCCGGTGACCGATTACCGGCGAGAACCGGAGAATTCTAGCCGATTTTGGCCCGTCGAGTCAGTCCCGGTGGCTGCCGCCGGAACCCGCCGGCTCCATAAGCCGAGCCCCTCGATTGTCTGCCTTCGGGTCCTTAAGAGTAGCCCGATTGTCCCCAATCGGGTTCTTCAGTGTGGCCCGATTGTCCCCAATCGGGTTCTTCAGTGTGGCCCGCAATGTTGCGCGGGGAGCGATTGGGGACAATTGCTCCACTCTCTTCCGAATCTGCCCCGCGGGGATCAATCCCTTAGCGGACGACCTTCCGGGTCGCGGACCGAACCGGTGAAGATCATGATCGAATCGATCAGCGACCAGATGCCGCAGCCGCCCAGTGTCAGCAGCATGGCGATGCCCAGCCCCGGATAACCCAGGTAGAAGCGGTGCACGCCCAGGTTGCCCAGAAACAGGCCCAACAAGCCGGCGACGATCTTCGACTTGTCGCTGAGTTCTCCTTGCCCGGCTGCCGAGTACGGCCGGTGGCTCGAACCGTGGTGGCCGCGCGTGGGCCGCTGCGATGCGGGCCCGGTCCAGGGGGCTGCGCCCGACGGAGCCTCGCCCCAGGGGGCGGGAGTGGGCGAGTGGCCGGTGGCGGTGAACTGGAACGGCTGGGGCGCGGCCTGGACGTGAGGGACGGTTTGAGGCGCCAGTTGCGGGTAAATGTCACTGGCCCATTGCCACGCGGCGGCGCCTTGCTGCAGTAGTTGGCAACTGGCGTCCACTCGCCCCTCGGCCAGCCACTGATCCAGTTCCCGGCGAGGCACGGGACCGTAGACCGAACCGTCGGCCGTCTTGAGCTGCCAGGCATCGGGCAGGCCTCCGCTGGCAGCCGCATCAGGCACGCGCAGGATCGACTGGCATTTGGGGCACTTGATCCGCTTGCCGGCCACGTTGTCGGGCACGCGGAGTCGGCGTTGGCAGTCGCCACACGTCAATTCGATGGGCATGAGCGAATTTCCGACTGGGCTGCGAGGGAACTGGTTGGGGGTCCCTCATGGTAACTCGGCTGTCCGCTGGCGTGGCGGCCGGGCGGGAATTCCGGTGGCGGCCGAGCAATTCGACCGGCGTAGCGGAATCTTGCCCCCAAGCGAAGTATTGTATCCAAAACCGGCCCGGGCGTCGAAAACGTGCCGGCCGCCCCAGCCAGCTCGACCCATGAATTGCCCAGAGCGCCAAATTGACCCCAGAGGTCGATTGCCTGCCCGTTGACCCCCCTGAGGGGTCCACTTACAGTAGGAGTGACAGCGCGTCTGCGGGTCGATTCTTCTTCTTTAGCACCTCAGGGCGGTGTTCGCCGGAGCGAACATTGCTGGCGAGCCACCGTGATGTTGGCCAAGCGAGTCATTCCGTGCCTGGACGTGGACCGCGGTCGGGTCGTCAAGGGCACGAATTTCTTGAACCTGCGGGACGCCGGCGATCCGGTGGCCGTGGCCGCTCGTTACGAACAGGAGGGCGCCGACGAGCTGGTGTTTCTGGACATCACGGCCAGTCACGAGGGGCGGGATATCATGATTGACGTGGTCCGCCGGACGGCGGAGCAGGTATTCATGCCGCTGACCGTGGGGGGCGGGATCCGTACCAGCGAGGACATTCGCCGGCTGCTCAGCGCGGGCAGCGACAAGGTGTCGATCAATTCGGCCGCCTGCCGCGACCCGGCGTTTGTCCGTGAGGCGGCGCGGCGATTCGGCAGCCAGTGCATCGTGGTGAACATCGACCCCAAGCGGGTCGAGCGGGACGGCCGGGAGGTGTGGGAGGTGCACATCCATGGGGGTCGCACGCCGACCGGTCTGGAGGCGGTGGCCTGGGCCCGCGAGGTGGAGCGGTTGGGGGCGGGTGAGATAGTATTGACCAGCATGGATTGCGACGGCACGAAGGACGGCTACGATTTAGAGATCACGGCCGCGGTCAGCCAGGCGGTGTCGATTCCGGTCGTGGCCAGTGGCGGGGCCGGCCGGCCGGAGCACCTGGCGGATGCGATTCTGATCGGCAAGGCCGACGCCGCGCTGGCGGCCAGCATTTTTCATTTCGGCGAGTTTACGATCCGCGAGACCAAGCAGATCATGGCGTCTCGCGGCATCCCGATTCGCTGGTAGGAACAAGCAGGAGAGCGCCCCACCCATGGCCACGACCGAAACACCGGCGGTGAAGCAACCGAACCTGCAGCAGGACGAGTTCGCGCAGCGGTTTCTCAAGGAGCGCGAGGAGCTTGAAGTCGACAAGCTGTTCCGCGCCCTGGTGAAGCTCGAAGGCAGCGACTTGCACCTCAAGGTCGGCCGGCCGCCAATCGTCCGCGTCCACGGGACGTTGAAGGAACTCAATCGGCCCCCGATTACCCGCGAGGAGATGGTCCGGCTGCTGTTCCCGATGATGAACGCCCGGGCGCGGCGGATCTTCGACGAGGACGGCGGCTGCGACTTCGCCTACACGGTGGACGTGGACGGAGTGATCTGGCGTTTCCGGGTCAACATGCTGCAGCAGTTGGGCAGCATCGGCCTGGTCGCTCGCCGAGTGAACAACTTCATCCCGAACTTCGAGGGCCTGCACTTGCCGGCGGTGATGGAGGAACTGTGCAAGTTCGATCAGGGCATGGTCCTGCTGGCCGGCGTCACGGGGTCGGGCAAGAGCACCACGATCGCCTCGATGCTCAACTGGATCAACCGCAACTACCGCAAGCACATCCTGACGCTGGAGGATCCGATCGAGTTCGTGTTCACCGAGGAGAAATGCCTGATCAACCAGCGCGAGGTGGGCCAGGACGTGAAGGACTTCGGCATCGCCATGAAGCACGCGGTCCGCGAGGACCCGGACGTGATCCTGGTGGGTGAGATGCGGGACGAGGAAACGTTCATGACGGCGATCCACGCCGCCGAGACGGGCCACCTGGTGTTCGGCACGATCCACGCCTCGAGCGCCGCGACGACGATCGGCCGGATTCTGGACCTGTTCCCCGAGGAGATGCATTCGGCCATCCGCAGCGCGATCGCCTTCAACATGAAAGGCATCGTCGCTCAGAAGCTGCTGCCGTCGATCCGTCCGGGCGTGGGCCGCGTGCCGACCTGCGAGATCATGACGTTCAATCCCACCGTGGTGAAGCTGATTCTGGAGGAGAAGGATGAGAAGTTGCCGGACGCGATCCGGATCGGGGCCGAGGAGGGGATGCAGGACTTCACGATGAGCTTGAAGCATCTGGTGGATGAGGAGTTGATCGATCGGCCCACGGCCTTCCGGGTCGCGCCGAACCGGGACGCGCTGAAAATGGCCCTCAAGGGGATCAACGTTTCGCAGCCCGGCATTCTGTAAATCCCACGTCGCGGAAGCATCGCATGTTCGGCAAGAAGAAAAAGGAAACGCCCCAGGAAGAACTGGCGCCCCACGAAATGGGGCCGCCCGTGGAATTCAAGGCCAAGGGCGGGACCGAGACGCAGAATCAGGCGAACCTGATCCAGGTCCGGCAGTCCATGGGGATCGTGTTCGCCAAGGAGATGTACGCCGAGTGCCTGTTCAAGGCGGCGGACCGGATCCTGATGGACCTCAGCCGCGAGGGGCTCGCCCGCCGCTGTGACATCGACGGCGTCTGGCACGCCCTGCCGCCGCTGGACCTGCAGTCCGGGATGCTGCTGGTCGACGTGCTGAAGAAACTGGCCAATCTCAACCCGGCCGATCGCAAGTCCCAGCAGCACGGCGAATTCGCCTGCAGCTTCCGCGACAAGCACTACGCCAGCGACATCACCAGCCAGGGCACTCCCACCGGCGAACGGATCCTGATCAAGATCCGCGACGTCAAGAAGAAATGGACTTCGCTGACCGAGATCGGCATGCGCGAGAAGATGCAGCACCAGTACAAGCTGCTGGTCGGCCGGCACATGGAGGGCGAGGATGCCGACAAGAGCTTGAAGCGGGGGCTGTTCGTTTATTCCGCGCCACCCGCCGGTGGCCTGACGACGCTCTGGACCGTCGGCCTGGGAGCCACGGACCGTTACATGCGGGACTTCGTCGGCTTTGAGGACAAGGCCCGCCGCGAACCCGAAGTGGAGAACATCGAAGTCTACGAGTACGACGCGGCCGCCGGACAGGACGTCACGACCCTGCTGCCCAAGGTGCTGCTGAAACAGCCCGAAGTGTTCGTCGCGCCGGAACTGCCCAATGCCGCCTCGCTCAATGCCCTCTGCGATCTGATCAACAACGAAGAACACATGGCGTTCACCAGCGTGCGGGCCAAGGACACGGCCGAGGCCTTGCTGCGGCTGCTGGCCTTGAAACCCAAGGCCGACAGCTTCGCCCAGGCGGTTACCGGCGTGTTGAACGTGCGCCTGATCCGCAAGCTGTGCGAGGCCTGCAAGCAGCCCTACCAGCCGCATCCCCAACTGCTGCAACGCCTGGGGATCCCGCCCGGCCGCGTGGCCCAGTTGTACCAGGAATGGCAACCGCCGCCGCCGGGCAGCCTGCCGCCGGATCCCAAGAAGAAAAAGGGCGAGGAGGAGGAGCCGCAGATCTGCCAGATTTGTGGCGGTCTGGGGTACCGCGGGCGGACCGGGATCTTCGAACTGATGGTGATCAACGACGCCATCCGCCAGGCGCTCGTGCGGCAACCCGATCCCAACGTCATCCGCCAACTCTCCAAGCAGGCGGGCAATCGGTCGTTGTTGGAGGAAGGCATCCTGCTGGTCGCCCAGGGGATTACTTCGGTGGTCGAGCTGCAGCGTGTGATGAAGTAGGTTTTCGAGCATGAGCGACACGAACACGCAGCGGCCCGAATTGCGGTTGGGCGAGGGCGAAGCGCCGCTGGAAACGTACCGTTCGATGAGCGGCCTGGCGATCGCCACGCTGGTGCTGGGCCTGGTCTCGTTCCTGGCCCTGTTCTTCTCCATCTTCTGGCTGATCCCCCTGGCGGCGATGGCCTGCGGGATACTGGCGGTGCGGCAAATCGCCACGCACCCCGATCAATTGGCCGGGCGACGCCTGGCCCTGGCCGGCATCTCGCTGGCCTTGCTGTTCCTGGCCTGGGGCGTCACCCAGGCAAAGCTTCGCCGCCTGGTCCTGGTCGGCCATGCCCGACCGTATGTGGATGACTGGCTGAACAGGGTCCGCGAGGGGCGCCTGCAGGAAGCCCACCAGATGTTCCTGGAACCTGGCGAGCGGCAGCCGCCGGCGACCGACCTGGCGCACTTCTACGCCGAACAGCCCGAAGCCACTCGCCGCCTCAAGGCGATGTTCGACCAGATGCCGCAGAAAGCGCTCGTCGCCCACGGCGCCGACGGCAAACTGTCCTTTGACAAGGTCGAGAGCATCTACCGCGACGACGGCTACGACTACGTGGTGCTGCGGTACCGGTTCCAATACACCGAGAACGGCCAGCCGCGTGAAGTCCGGCCGCGGATCGTCCTCCGCCGGATGCTCAATCCCCACGATAACGTGGCTGTCTGGAAGTTTCAGGACCTGAGCCAGGTGGCGGAACCGTAGTCCCGCCGCGTCAAGTGGACGGATGACCGCCTTGGCGTTGCGCTAACGGCCGTCACAAATCGACCTCCGAAGTCATTGACGGGTTCAAGTCGTACCCCAAGTTTATCCGATAGCTCAGGATGATCGTAGGAATTTTAACGATTCCAACGATTCTCCCTGCGCGGCGGCCCTGATGGGTTGCCGGGCTGCCGTTTGGGTCTTGGGGGTCGAGGCGATGTTCCGTTCCCGCTGGCTGGTTCCGCTGTTGCTCGCCGCTCTGCTGGTCTCGGGCTGCGCCCAGATTCCACAGGCCCCCGAGACTCCATCGCTTCCCACGACTGCCCAGGCTGGGGAAACGACAATTGTCGCCGTTTCGGCGCCGCAACCCGAGAAGCAATGCTGCAGCATCTGGCAATTCCTGGGTGTTCCGCAGATCTTCGGCGGGCTGCGGATGATTGGCACCCGCATCCGCTCGCGGCTCGGCTCCCGCTTCCCGGGACTGGAGCCCCGTCCGCCCCTGCTGACGATCACCGACCCGGCGAACCTGGGGCCGGAGGCCAGCCCCGCCGTGCAGACGGCGGCCGAGGTCAAGGCGGAGGAGGACCAGGCAGCGCAGAAGGCCAAGGCGATCAACTACCTGGCCACGCTGGGTTGCGGTGGGTGCGACCGGGGCATCGAGGAGGCGTTGCTGTCGGCTCTGGACGACTGCACCGAGGAGGTGCGGCATGCGGCGGCCAAGGCGTTCCGCGACCTGTCGGGCAACCCCTGCTCGGTCTGCAAGACGGACAGTTGCTGCAGTGAGAAGGTCTTGAAGAAACTCAACAAGGTGGCCTACGACACGAAGGATGGCTGTTATGTCGAGCCGTCGCCGCGCGTCCGCCGCATGGCTCGGTTGGCGCTGGCCGGTTGCGGCGGCTACGTGGCCTCGGTCGAAGTGGAAAGCGGTCCGCCGGGCGAAGGTCCCACGCCGGCCGATCTGCCGCCCGGGGCCGAGGGGCAAAGCGTGTGGCGGGGGCCCCACGGCACAATTCAGCAGGCGTCGGCCCAGGTCGCGCCGTCGGATCCGGTGCTGGCGGAGGTGAACGGCGAACCGATTTACCTGAGCCAGGTGGCGGCCGAGGTGAATGCTCAACTGGAAGCCCTGCGCAGCGTCTCCCGGCCTGAAACGAGCGAAGCGCTGCGGCGATCGATCGAGCAGCGGGAGCTGGACAAGCTGATCGACCGCAAACTGCTGGTCCAGGAAGCTCGCCGCCACCTGACGCCCGAACAGATCAGCCGTGTAGCCTACCAGACGGTCGTCTCGCCAGGACGCCGTCCGGAGCGGATCCTGGCCGACGCGGGCCGGGAACTGGCCAGCCAGCAGGATCTGGCCAGCACCTGGTTGCAGCGGAAGGTGTCGGTCAGCGAACTGGTCAGCGAGCAGGAGCTGGAGCGTTACTACCACGGGCATCTGGCCGAGTTCCAGGCGCCGGCGCAGGTCCGCTGGGAACAGATCACCGTGTCGACCAGCACGGGTAATTCACCGCACCACGCCGCTTCGGTGATTCGTTACCTGCACGGCGTCGCTCATGGTCGTCCCACGTCGCCGGCGCCGGTCTTCCAGAGCCAGGACGTGGCCACGCGCGTATTCCCGCTGAGCCGACTGGACCAGGTGCCTTCCCGGCGTTTGGCGGAGGTTCTGCTGAATCAGCCGCTGGGACGAGTGGGCGAGCCGTGGCAGGACGCCCAGGGATGGCATCTGGTCCGGGTGCTGGAGCGGCGGCCGGCGGAGACGATGTCGCTGGGGCAGGTCCGCGAGTCGGTCCGAGCGGCGATTGTCAGCGGGCGGCGGGCGGAGGCCGAGTTGGCCTATGTGCGGCAGTTGCGGCAGCAGGCGCGGATCTGGACCGCCTTGCCGGTGGAGTCCGCGGCGCGAGCATCGGCCGAGAATCCGGCACAGACGGTGTCACGGTTGCCTGCGACCGTCCCGGCGCCGCCTCCGCAGACCGCGATTCGCTGGTAGCCCGCCAGCGTCTGCTATAATGTGACCCGTAGCACGGGCATCCTTGCCCGTCGGATGTGGCATTCTCGAATCAATCGTCGGGCAAACCCGTCAGTCGAGCGCGGCGGCAGCGGCAAAGTGAGGTATCCATGGCGACTCAAGATCCCTCGGCCTCCTCTTCTAACCGTGGCGGCTGGCGGGGCAGCGGCGCTGCCAGTGGTCGCGGCCCGACGGTGCAACACGGCTGGCAGCAGCGCGGTCAGGATGATCCGCACGAGCGGCTGCGGAAGCAGCAGTTGCGCACTCGGAACAAGGTGCTGCTGTTCCTCGGGCTGTGCCTGGTGCTGGTTGCCGGTTTGCTGGGATATCTGCTGTACCGGCCGTTGCAGACCCCGGTGGTCTACCTGGCTCCCGCCGGCTACCAGTGGCCGCTGCCGCCGACCGCGATGGCTCGGGAAGATCGCGAAGCGTTGCAGGATCTCGATTACCGTCCGGGCGACGACGGGCCGACCGCCAGGCCCGGCAACAACTCGCTGGAGCTGATCGACATTTCCAGCGACTGGCAGGCTCGCGACACGGGCTTGCAAAGCTTCAAGGCGACGCTGGACGACCTGTCGCGTCGCTGGCGGCACAGCGGGCCGATCATCATTTACGTTTGCATGCACGGAGTGGCCGACGAAGCGGACGTGCCGTACCTGGTCCCTCCCGGCGCATCGCCCGCGGACCCGGATACGTGGTTGCCGCTGGCCAGTCTGTTGCGGGCGATGGAGGAGGTCGCGGCCGAGCATCCTTCGTTGCTCCGCCGCCCCAAGCTGCTGGTGCTGGATTGCCAGCGGATGGACCGCAACTGGTCGCTGGGGTTGCTGGAGAACCGATTTGTGGCGGGAGCCAAGACGCTGATTCAGGCCAGTCCGCTGGCCAACCTGGCGGTGCTCACCTCATCGGGCGAAGGCCAGCGGGCGCTGATTTCCGAAGCCCAGCAGGCGTCGGCTTTCGGCCTGTACCTGCGGCGGGGACTGGCGGGCGAGGCGGCGGGAGCGGACGGCTGGGTGTCGCTCCGCGAACTGGAAGGATACCTGCAAACCCAGGTCCAGGACTGGGCCAGCACTCAGCGTCGGGCCGCGCAGCAGCCGCAGGTCTGGACCACGCAGCGGACCGGGGACTTCCGCCTGGCTCGCCAGATCAGCGGCACGTTGCCCGGCCGAGAGCTGGCCGCCGTGCCGAAGTCGATCCGCCAGGACCTGGACCGGTTCTGGCGGTCGTACCACGCGATGCGTGCCAAGCAGATCAACGGCCAGCCGTTGCCACCGACGCAGACCGCGGTGCTGTCGTGGCACAAGTTCGAGCACAACCTGATCTGGCTGGAGCAACTGGTCCGTGCCGGGCGGGACTACGAAGTGCAGGCCGAGGAGGTGCGGCAGGAGCTGGCTCGCGCGGAACAGGCCTTCGCGGAGCGCGAGCAGCAGGCGGCCACGCCGCCGTTCACCTTCTGGGAGCGTTTCGACCAGTACACTCAGGCGGTCCGGCCGGCCGGCGCCCACAGCATCCCGCTGAACCGTTACTTTGGCCTTTCCGCCGACGGAACCAAGGCGCTGGACGAGGTCGCGCTGGCCTTGCAGGCGGCGCAGGACGCGCCCACCCAGGAGCAGCTTCGGGAGACGCATCGGATCGTGTCGTCGGCTGCCAGCGAGGGCCGCATCCCGGCCCTGATTGAGGATTACCTGCCGGGGCTGCTGTCGGAATACTGGTTCGAGCATCACGCCGGGCGGGCGGGGCAGATCGTGCGGTTGCTGGCCTTGCGCGAGCGGGCCGAACGGCTGGCCGCGCCGCTCGACGCGCGGCTGGTGCCCTGGTTGGCGCCGCAACTGGAACCGGCCGACGCGCAGCGCCGGCTGGCCGAGGATCGGTTGTTCCTGGACGACGAGGCGGCGTTGAACGAGCGGCTGAATGCGGCCGAGACCGCGATCGGGGAAGCCGAGGCCTGGCGAGACACGCTGGCCGAAGCGTTTCGCCTGCGGGATGCCTGCTGGGCCGAATTGCCGTACTACGCACTCTGGTTCACGCGGCCCGCGCCCCATGCCCTGCCCGTGGCGGGCGAACAGGCCGAAGTCGCTCAACAGTCCATCGATCTCGGACCCGACGCGGTGGTCAGCGCGCTGGCGGGATTGATCGACGAAAGCCATGCGCTCGGCACCCTGCTGGCCCAGGATGCGCCGAGTCTGGGCCTGGGAGACCTGCGGGCTCGCCTGCAGACGGTCCAGTCCAACCTGACCGTGTTGCGGGAGCGCTTCCAGCGCGACTGCGACCGCCTGCTGACCGACGGCGTCCAGGACACGGGGACCGCGTGGGATATCGAACGGGCTCTGGCCCTGCCGTTGCCGTCGGATGCTTTGCGTTCGCGGCTGCGGGCGCTGCAAGACAAGCCGGCCGAACCGGCGGCGGAAACGGGGCAGCCGCTGGAAACGGAGCCGCCGCTGGAATCGGAGCCTGACGACGGACAGCAAGCGCAACAGGATTGGTTGAATCGCTGGACCAACCTGCGGACCTACCCGGCCCTGGCTCTGCTCGGACCCCAGGCGGAACAGATGCTGGGCGAGCTGCCGGCCGCTCCGCAGCTTTCCTCCCTTGCCCGCTCGGAACTGCGGCTGCGGACCTGGCTGCGGAACCTGCCGTCGAATGTCCAGCGCGTGCGGCGCGAGACCGGGTCCGGCGGCGCGTCCGTGGCGGAGCGCATGTTGCGACCCAGCCTGCCGCTGGTGGCCCTTACTCCCACCCTCCGGACCGCCGCGCAAGAGGTGCTCGACCCGTTGCATCGGGCCGGAGTCCAGCGGCTGCTGGTCTGGCATGGGCAGCGGGCCTTGCGGGACGTTTCGCAGGTGGGGCGACAATTGGCCGCCGAGTACCGGCAGTCGGCCGAACTGGGCCAGCGCTTGCCCGATGAGGTGGCCGGTCCGTTCGATCAGTTGACGCGCGACGTCGACCGGTTCGCGGCCAACGGACTGGCGGTGACCGTCGAGTCGTTGCTGCTGCCGCTGAGCGACGCCAGTTTCCCGATCACCATTGAAAGCCGGCAAACGTATCCGTTGCCCGCGGCGGCGGCTGGAGAACCGCTGGGAGTCGCGGCCTTGTTCCTGCGCGACAACCAACGCCGGCCGGTCAGCAGCGGGCCCCAGGGCGTGCCGCTGCCGATGGCGTCGCCAACCGCCCGATTCGAGGTGGCCCTGGCGAGCGCTTCCGCCAGCCAGGCGAACCTGGATGCCGTGCTGATGTTCCGGGGCTTCGACTTTGGCCGGGCGTTCGTGCCGGACAAGATCGGCGGCTTCCGCGTCGCCTTCGCGCCTCAGGTGTATGACCGCGCGAGCGTCACCCTGCACGGGCAGCGCAGCCGCCGGGCGTCGATTGTCTTCGTCCTGGACTGCTCCAAGAGCATGGACCAGCCGCTGACGGGCGAGGACCAGGACGATCGCCGATCGCGGATGGAAATCGCCAAGAGCAAGCTGCAGGAAATGCTGCAGCAGTTGGCCGCCCAGGACGACGTTCGCGTAGGCGTCTACTTCTTCGGCCATCGGCGGGGCTGGAGCCGCGAGGAGGCCAACGTGGCACTGACTCAAATCCGTTACGCCGGCGCGGACGCCGAGGAGCTGGAAGCGCTGCAGCCGGGGGAGGACGTCGAGTCGGTGTTGAACCTGGGGCGCTTCGACCCGTTGCTGGCCGAGCGGGTGATTGACAAGCTGGCCACGGTCACCGCCTGGGGCCAGACGCCGCTGTACCTGGCCCTGGTCAAGGCTCAGGAGGCGTTCGCGGCGGACGATCCGGACACGGACAAGAGCATCGTGGTGATTACCGACGGGCGCAACGACCAGTATTCGCCTCCCAACAATCCGCTGGGACCGCTGCCCACGACCGGCGTGCCGCAAGTGGAGCAAGCCTGGCAGCGGTATGGAGCGCGGATCCACATCGTCGGGCTGGGCGTGCAGGACGAGAATGTGGGCGAGGTGGAACGGGAGTTCCAGCGCATTTCGCGGACGACCGGCGGCGACTACTACGCGGCCCGCAACGCTTCGGCCCTGGTGAGCCGGCTGCGGGGACTGCTGACCAAGGCCCAGTACGATATCCTGAACGCTCAGAGACAGTCGGCCGGCGTGAACGAAGATGGCGTGCGCGGTCCCGTGGAGCTGGACGAAACGCTGGAGATCGTGCCGCCGCCGGCCGAACCGACCGTGTACACGCTGTTGCACGGGGCCCTGTCGGTGCCGATCCAGGTGCAGCCGGGCGACGCCCTGCGGTTGCGGGTCAGCCGCGACGGGCAGTACATCGAGGCCCTGCCGTTCAACGACAATGGCACGGCCGCGGAAGCGGCTCTGGTCCGCGGCGCGAACGGCCGGCCGGCGCCGGTCCTGATGCGCGTCCATGCTCCGATCGCCAACGCCGACGAGCGGCGGGTGACGTTCCGCGTCTCGGTGCAGATGGCGAACCTGGAACTGACGCCGCGCCCGGCCGAGGCCTGGGTCGAAGTGACGCCGCTGGCCGAGGATCGGACGACGGAACTCGAACCGGTCTACTTCTTCTACGACCGCGATTTCCAGGCCAATCAGCCGGTGCCCGTGCTCTCGTGGGATGCGCTGGACTGGCCGTTCGAACGGGCCCGTTACGCCCGCGTCCGGTTCTGGAGCAAGCCGGAACCGACTCCGGTCACCGACGAAGGCCGGATCCTGCTGCGTGACCTGGTGACCAATCCCAATGGCTACTCGGCGCCGCGGGAGCTGCCCACGATCGCGCCGGGCGTGCGGGTGCAGATCGCGGGACGCAAGACGCCCGACGCCTTCCGGATTGACGTGGTCCAGACGCATAGCGAGCCGAATCCGGACCTGGGCGCGATGAAGATCGTGCTGGAGGCGGATCCGAACGCGCCGCCGCAGCGGATCGAGCGCCAGTTCGACCGCCAGCATGGGCTGGCGATTCATTCGTTCATCTTCCCCCCATCGGCCGACGGCGTCTTCCGCCGCTCGGACGTGGCTCAGTTGCACCTGATTCCGGGGCGTCTGGTGAAGGACGAGGCCTGGCAGTTACCGGCCGGGGAAAGCGTGGTGGTGGAAGTGACCAGCGACCGCCACACGCTCAGCCCCGGCCCCGCCATCGTGCCACCCCGGCTGGAGTAGGCGAGCGGCCAGGCGAGCGGCCAGGCGAGCGGCCAGGCGAGCGGGGGGCGTCAGCCCCCTGTTTCTCTGTTTCTCCGCCGCGCAAACCGCCTTCAGTTCCGGATGGCGAGCGGGGGGCAATGTCTGGCCGCTTCCGCCGGCTGTTGTATCCGTTGACAACACAAGCAAGCTCGCACTACTCTTTCGGAAATGAAGGCGAGGCTTCTATTTGATCAACGGGTCGTGTACGCAGATAATAGGTTCGCAGAACTCGTACTCTGGTCTCTGTCGAAGCCCGCGGCCGGCTCGCACCATTCGTTCAAGTACCGGCTGGCCTAAGTGGTCGATGGTGTCTGCGTGCTCCGTTACGACAACGAGGCCGGGAAGGGCGATCATCGGCACCTTGGCGAAGAGGAGTTCGGTTATTCATTTACCGACCCTGAGAGACTGGTGTCCGACTTTCAGGAGGACATTGCGAGGTGGAACCGTGCGAATCTTGACTCTTGAAGTAAAGGCTCCTCAAGACGCGATGGCCGAGTTTGCGCGGACCTGGAATTCGAGCAAACCACAACGATCCGCTCGAATTGCCTTCGCATCGCCCGAGCTATTGTGGTCGGTGCTGACCGCGAAGCGCTGGGAGCTGTTGAAAGCGCTGTGTGGAGCGGGACCGCTGTCAATCCGGGAGGCCGCGCGCCGAGTGGAGCGGGACGTGAAAGGAGTTCACTCGGATGTCATGGCGTTGTTGCACGCTGGTCTGCTGCAACGTACCGTTCAAGGGCGTATCGTATTTCCGTACGAGGCGATCAAGGTTGAATTTGTCCTGCAAGCGGCGCCTTCGTCCCTGAGATCGGCCGAGGATTAGTTGGACAGAGGTGGGCGTCAGCCTGCTCGCCTACACCATTTCGGCTGACAGGCCGCCGGCGGCCGGAACGTAGCAGTTGCGGGTGTAGTCCATCACCATGCGGTGGGCGCTGAACCGCCAGCCGAGCGTGCGGACGGCGTGCTTGATCCGCCCGATCCATTGCCGCGGGATGCCGTCCCGGTCCCGCTGGTAATACAGCGGGACCACTTCGCGTTCGAGCACTGCCAGCAGCGCCTCGTGGTCCCGCTGGTCCTGCACCCGCACGTCGGTGTGCGCCCGGCCGGGCCCGATGGCGAAGCCGTTCGACCCGTCGTAGGCCTCGGCCCACCAGCCGTCCAGGATCGACAGGTTCAGGCCGCCGTTGAGCACCACTTTCTGGCCGCTCGTGCCAGACGCCTCCAGCGGCCGCCGCGGGTTGTTCAGCCAGACATCGACGCCCTGCACCAGGTGCCGCGTGACGTTGATGTCGTAGTCCTCGACAAACAGCACCTTGCCCATCAGATCCGGATCCCGCATCAAGGCGGCGATTTCCCGCAGCAGGCGTTTGCCCGGTTCGTCGCGGGGATGCGCCTTGCCGGCGAACAGGAACTGCACGGGGCGCTGCGGGTCGTTGATCAGCCGCTTGATGCGCGGCAGGTCGCCGAAGACCAGGTTGGCCCGCTTGTAGGTGGCAAACCGCCGAGCGAAACCGATCGTGAGCGCGTCCGAGCTGGGGACGCGGCGCAGTTGCTGCACCATCTCCGGCGCCTCGCCGCGGCGCTGGGCCTCGTAGGCCATCCGGCGACTGACAAACTCCAGCAGCCGGGCCTTCAGCGTCTGGTGGGTCTCCCACAGCTCGCCGTCGTCCAGCCGGTCGATGGTTTCCCACAGCGCCGGATCGCCGTGCCGTTCCAACCAGTCCGGGCCGAGATGCCGAGCGTACAACTGCTGCATCTGCGGCGCCAACCAGCTCGGCACGTGGACTCCGTTGGTGATGTGCCCGATCGGCGCTTCGTCGGCCGGCCGTTCCGGCCACAGTTCGGACCACATCTGTCGCGAGACGCGCCCATGCAGGCACGACACGGCATTCGCTCGGCGGGCGTGCTTCAAGGCCAGCACGGTCATGCAGAACGGTTCCTCCGCCCGCCGCGGATGCACTCGGCCCAGCCCCATCAACTGTTCGCTGGACAGACCCAGGGCGTCGCGCAGCGGCCCCAGATGTTCCTCCATCAGCGCGGGCGAAAAGCGATCGTGCCCCGCTTCGACCGGCGTGTGGGTCGTGAACACCGCCCGCCGCGAGACGACGCGCGCCGCCCGCTCGAAGCCCACGCCCAGGTCCTCCATCCGCTGCCGGATCGCCTCCAGTACGGCAAACGCGCTGTGCCCTTCGTTCATGTGCAGAACGCTCGGCGCCGTGCCCAACGCCTGCAGGGCCCGCAGACCTCCCACGCCCAGCAGCAGTTCCTGGCGGATCCGCACCCGCTCGTCGCCGCCGTACAGCCGAGCGGTCAGCTCGCGGTCCTCCGGCGCGTTGCCCTCCACGTTGCTGTCCAGCAGCAACAGCGTGCAGCGGCCCACGGACACCTTCCAGACCTGAGCGCGAATCGACCCCGTGCGCGTGTCGATCGAAACCAGCAGCGGCTGGCCGTCGGGCTGCAAGGCCGGTTCGAGCGGCAGTTGGTAGACGTCCACGTCCAAGTACTGCTCCTGCTGCTGGCTGTCCGAGTCCAGCCGCTGCCGGAAGTAGCCCTGGCTGTAATACAGTCCGATGCCGATCAACGGAACGCCCAGGTCCGACGCGCTCTTGATGTGGTCGCCGGCCAGGACTCCCAGGCCGCCCGAATAGATTGGCAACGACTCGTGCAGACCGAACTCGGCCGAGAAGTACGCCACCGGCCGGGCCTGCAGCACCGCCGCGTGCCGCGCTCCCCAGGTCTGCCCCGACTCCAGGTACTCGTTCATCCGCCGGTAACCGTGGTTGATCCGGCTGTGCAGCACCAGTTGCCCGGCTTTCTCCTGCAGCGCCACGTACGGTATCTCGCTCAATAACCGGATCGGGTTATGATCCAGCTCCCGCCAGCGGAGCGGCGCCAGGTCGCGGAACAGGCCGCTGACCTCCGCGTTCCAGCTCCACCAGACGTTCCGCGCCATGGCCCACAGCCGCTGGTGCGCCGGCGAAACGTGCTGCTCCAGCCGGCGAACTTCCGAGACCAGCGGGCCGATCCGCCGAGCCAACTGGGTCAAGCTCCGGCATTCGTCCTCCGTGAAGTCGCGCGGCGCCGCCGTCTGCAACACCAGGACGCCCTGCATCACGCCCCGATCCACCAGCGGCACGCCCAGGAACGACTGGAACGGTTCCTCGCCCGCTTCCGGAAAGTACTTGAAACGCGGATGCTCGGCCGAGTTGCGAATCTCGACCAGTTGCAGCTTCTCGGCCACCAGCCCCGCCAGGCCCTCGGAAATCCGCATCCGCACCCGCCCCACGCTGTCCGCTCGCAACCCCTCGGTGGCCGCCAGCACCAGCGTGTAGCGATCGGGCTCCAGCAGATACACCGAACAGACATCCGTCCGCAAACGGCTCTTGACCCACTGCACCAGCCGCTGCAAGGCGTTCTCCGGCCGCCCGCTCTCGGCAATCAAACGCTGCGTCTGCTCGTCGCCCAAAGGGGCGTCCGCAGCCACGGGAATGACGTCGGTCGATGGTTGCGACATGCTGGCTGAATCCTGGATGAAGTGGGCGATCCGGCTGGGATTGTCGCTTGCCGGCTGCTTCGGAACCAGCCCCCTGGCAAACCTTGTGCCCGGCTCACGGTGCGGGCATCCGGCCTGCCCACTGCGGCGTGCTGCTAGCGAAACTGGCACTGTCCGCCAGAAAAGCAGGCAAGTTGATTCGGGTGGCGAGCTGCCGGTGGCCCTGGCCTGTGCCGGACCGCCCGCTGGATCGTGGAAACCGTCCGCATTCCAGACGGCCCATCCGCATTCCAGACGGCACGGCCCGGTGGGACGGTCCAACCGCCGCACGCGGAGCGCGCTTACCGAGCGGCGCGTTGTTTGCTATGCTGGTCCCGATCCGCTGGCGCGCTGGCGGTGACGCGCCCGTTACCACCGCGAATGCTGGAAGGCGACGTTTGTGCCGGGGAGAGACCCTTTCCGATGGCGGATGGTGGATGGTGGTTGGCAGACGGCAGATTGCAAATTGCAAATTGCAGATTGCAGATTGCAGATTGACTACTGACTACTGACAACTGACAACTGACAACTGACAACTTTTTCAACCTGCTTCCAGGATGCACCGTGAATTTCGAGCAGTACGACTGCGGCGGTCATTTTGACGAGATGTTTGCCTCGGACGGTCGAGTCCGGCCGGTCAGCGAGATTTTCATCCGGCGGTTGGAGCGGATATCGCCGGACGAACTGCGGCGCTACCAGCGGGCCGCCGAAATGACGCTCAGCGACATGGGCATCACGTTCGCCGTGTATGGGCATGCGGACGGGACGGAGAAAGTCTGGCCGTTCGACATTTTGCCGCGGATCATTGAGGCGGGCGAATGGGAGCGGATTGAGAGTGGTTTGAAGCAGCGGATCCGCGCGCTGAACCTGTTCATCGACGACGTCTACAACGGGCGGCGGATCCTGCGGGACGGCGTGGTCCCGGAGGAACTGTTGGCCACGGCCAAGGCGCTGCGGCAGGAATGCGTCGGTTTTCATCCCCCGCAGGGCGTCTGGTGCCACATCACGGGCACGGATCTGGTGCGGGACGCGGACGGCCGGGTGTACGTGCTGGAGGACAACTTGCGCTGTCCCTCCGGCGTGTCGTACGTGCTGGAGAACCGCGAGGTGATGAAGCGGACGTTTCCGCAGGTGTTTCAGGGGATGTCGGTGGTTCCGGTCGAGGATTATCCGGAGCGGCTGCTGGATACGCTGCTCAGTACGGCTCCGGCGGGAATCTCCCAGCCAACGGCCGTGGTGCTCACGCCCGGCATTTACAACTCGGCCTATTTCGAGCACTGTTTTCTGGCTCAGCAAATGGGCGTCGAACTGGTCCAGGGTTCGGACCTGATCGTGGACGACGGTTATGTCTACATGCGGACCACGCGGGGCCTGCAGCGCGTGGACGTGATCTACCGGCGGATCGACGACGATTTCCTGGACCCCAAATGTTTCCGCCCGGATTCGATGCTGGGAGTGGCCGGCTTGATGGAAGTTTATCGAGCGGGCCGGGTGACGCTGGCCAATGCGCCGGGGACTGGGATCGCCGACGACAAGGCGGTCTACGCCTACGTGCCGCGGATCATTCAGTATTACCTGGGCGAGGAGCCGATTCTGGCCAATGTGCCGACCTACCTGTGCGCCGACGAGAAGCAGCGCAAGCACGTGCTGGCGAACCTGGACAAGCTGGTGGTCAAGCCGACCAACGAGTCGGGCGGCTACGGGATTCTGATGGGACCGCAGGCGTCGGCGGCCGAGCGGGAGGAGTGCGGCCGGCGGATCCGCGAGAATCCGCGGAACTACATCGCTCAACCGATGCTCGACCTGTCGACCGTGCCGACGATCGTGGGTCCGTCGATCGAGGCCCGGCACGTCGACCTGCGGCCGTTTGTCTTGCTGGGGCGGGATGTCTACGTTTTGCCCGGCGGTTTGACTCGGGTGGCCCTCCGCCAGGGTTCGATGGTGGTCAATTCGTCGCAGGGCGGGGGCAGCAAGGACACCTGGGTGCAGGGGCCGCTGCCGTCGCGGGGCGAGCTGCCGCCGCGGACTGAGAGCCGTCAGAGCCAGGGAGCGTCTTGAACATGCTGAGTCGCGTCGCGGATTCGGTGTTCTGGATGAGCCGCTACATCGAGCGGGCGGAGAACGTCGCGCGGTTCATCGACGTCAATTACAACATGACGCTGGACGTCCAGGGCACGCTGGCCCAGCAGTGGGCTCCGCTGGTCGCCACCACGGGCGACCACGACGATTTCGCGGCCCGCTACGACGGCGCCACCCGGGCGAACGTGCTGCAGTTCCTGGCGTTTGACGAGGAGAATCCAAACTCGATTCTGTCCTGCCTGCAGCGGGCCCGCGAGAATGCCCGCACGATCCGCGAGGTGATCTCGTCGCCCATGTGGGAGGAGATCAACAAGTTCTACCACATGGTCCGCAGCGCGGCTCTGCGGCCCGGTGCGCTGGAGCAGCCGTACGACTTCTGCAACCGCGTCAAGCTGGCCAGCCATCTGCTGGTGGGCGTCACCGACACCACGATGTCGCACGAGGAAGCCTGGCACTTTGCCCGCATGGGCCGGCTGATCGAACGGGCCGATAAGACGTCGCGGATCGTGGACGTGAAGTATTATGTCCTGTTGCCCCAGCCGCGGGACGTCGGCACGACGCTGGACGTGGTGCAGTGGTCCGCGCTGCTCAAGAGCGCCAGCGCCTTGGAGATGTACCGCCGCCGGCACGGGCGGATCGTGCCGCAGCGGGTTGCCGAGTTCCTGATGCTGGATCGCCACTTCCCGCGTTCGATACGGTTCTGCCTGATCCGCATTCAGGATTCGCTGCGGTCGATCAGCGGCAGCGAAAGCGGGACGTTCATCAACCGGGTCGAGCAGCGCGTGGGGCTGCTGCGGGCGGAGCTGGACTACACCACGATCGACGACATCGTGGACCAAGGCCTGCACGAGTTCATCGACGCCTTTCAAACCAAGCTGAACGAGATCGGCATGGCGATCTACCAGGACTTCTTCACCACGGGGGCGGCGGCGGCCCGAACCGCGTTGCGTCCCTTCGTCTGAGAGCCGCGCCAGCCCGTCTTTCGCGTCCCGCATCCGAGTCCGTCCGAGTCTGTCCGAGGAGGTCGCCACGACCGCGCCATGTCGATCCGCATTGCCCTGCACCATGCCACCCGCTACCGCTACGACCGCCCCGTCAGCCTGGGACCGCAGATCATCCGCCTGCGCCCGGCGCCGCATTGCCGGACGCCCGTGCTGAGCTACGCGCTGAAGGTGCAGCCGGCGGACCACTTCATCAACTGGCAGCAGGATCCGCAGGGCAATTACCTGGCACGGCTGGTCTTTCCCAACCCGACCCAGCAGTTGAGCATCGATGTGGACGTGGTGGCCGACATGACGGTCATCAACCCGTTCGACTTCTTCCTGGAGCCGGAGGCGACGCATTTCCCCTTCGAATACGATCCCTGGCTTTCCAAGGAGATTCAACCGTTCCGGCAGTTGGAACCGGCCGGGCCGTTGTTGGGTAAGTACCTGGAGTCGGTCGATCGGGGACCGGCCAAGACGGTGGATCTGCTGGTCAAGCTGAACCTGCGGCTGCAGCAGGACATCCGCTACGTGATCCGCCTGGAACCGGGCGTGCAGAGCTGCGAGCAGACGCTGTCGCGGCGTGCGGGTTCGTGCCGCGACAGCGCCTGGCTGCTGGTGCAGATCCTGCGGCACCTGGGCCTGGCCGCTCGTTTCGTCTCGGGTTACCTCGTGCAGTTGACGGCCGACGTGAAGCCGCTGGATGGGCCGGCCGGACCGGCGGAGGACTTTACCGATCTGCACGCCTGGGCGGAGGTGTATCTGCCCGGAGCGGGCTGGATCGGGCTGGACCCCACCAGCGGCCTGCTGGCGGGCGAGGGCCACATCCCGCTGGCCTGCACGCCCGATCCGGGCAGTGCCGCTCCGATCAGCGGCGCGGTGGAACGCTGCGAGACGCAGTTCGACTTCGCGATGTCGGTCACTCGGATTCATGAGGATCCGCGAGTGACCAGGCCGTACACCGAGCCGCAGTGGCAGCGGATCGAGGCTCTGGGACGCCTGGTGGATCAGCGGCTGGCCGCCGGCGACGTGCGGTTGACGATGGGTGGCGAACCGACGTTCGTGTCGATCGACGACATGGAAGGTCCCGAATGGAATATGGAGGCCGTGGGACCAACCAAGGCGGGCTTCGCGGCCGAGCTGATCCTGCGGCTGCGCGAGCGGTTTGGGGCGGGCGGGCTGCTGCACTACGGCCAGGGCAAATGGTATCCGGGTGAATCGTTGCCGCGGTGGGCCTACAGTTGCTACTGGCGGACCGACGGCCAGCCGATCTGGACTCGGCCTGACCTGCTGGCCGATCCGTTTGTGCCGGGCGGCGCCGGCATCGACGACGCGCGGCGTTTCGCGGCCGAGCTGGCCCGGCGGCTGGGCGTGGATGGCCGCTGGACGCGGCCGGCAATGGAGGACGCGTTTCACTATTTGTGGAAGGAGCAGCGTCTGCCGGCGAACGTCGATCCGCGCGATTCCAAGCTGAAGGACCCGGAGGAACGGCAGCGGCTGGCCCGTGTTTTCGAGCGGGGGTTGAACGAGCCGGTCGGTTACGTGATGCCGCTGCGGCGACAGTGGTGGCAAGGGAAGGCCCGGTGGGCGAGCGGCCCGTGGCCGGTCCGTTCGGAGAACCTGCTGCTGCTGCCTGGCGATTCGCCGATCGGACTGCGGCTGCCGCTGGATTCGCTGCCCTGGGTGCCGGCGCCGCTGCAGCCGGGGTACTTTCCCCGCGATCCGCTGGAG
>JAGFJK010000080.1 GCA_024102795.1 Pirellulaceae bacterium | reverse complement strand
CGCGGCTGCGGGCTCGGGCACCGCGACGGGCTCGGGCACGGCAACGAGCTCAGGCGCGGCTGCGGGCGCGGATTCGGCGGCCGCTTCCGCCGGGTCGCCGATGCCCAGCGCGCCGCGGACCACGACCACGGCCGATGAACGCACCAGGACCACAATCAGCAGCGTCAGCACCAGTTCCACCAGGCCCCAGGGAACCGGACGCCGGGGTTCGAATTCCAGCAGCGGCCGGCCTTGCCGCCACCGTTCGAAGGCCCTCAGCCAACACCAGCCACAGGCCAGCAGCAACAAGGGCACCAGAAGTCCGAGGAACATCCGCATGGCGTGGGTACTGGCGGTAGCGGGCACAAGTGGGAGCTGGACTGGTAAGCAAGCCGGGCGGACTCCGCGGCCCGTTTCGACTGGGGAGTTTACGTCCGCAGGATCCGGATCGCCGCCAGCACGTAGCCCACGCCCGATTGGACCGTCGACAGCACCGCCAGCCACGCCGAAACCAGCATGGTCCACCACAGCGTTTGATTCAGCCAGGCGGGCAGCTCCCGATCAACCACCATCAGCAGCACCAGGGCGGCCACGACCGCGACGCATTGGAAGACCATCTTGAGCTTGCCCGACATCTTCGCCGAGAAATCACCGCCCCGCTGTTCGATCAAGCTGCGCAGCGCGGTCACCACCAGTTCCCGCACCACCACGATCACCGCCATCCAGCCCCGAATGCCGACCGGCATGTCCCGCATGGCCTCGGCCAGCAGAATGAACGCGCCGCTGATGATCACCTTGTCCACCAGCGGATCGAGCACCCGGCCCAACTGCGTGACCTGCTGCCAGCGGCGAGCGAGATAGCCGTCCACGGCGTCGGTGCCGGCCGCGATAATGAATACGATCATCGCGGCCAGGTATTGCCCGCACGGGATCAGCACGCAGACCACCACGGACAGAACCAGGCGCGTCATCGTGATCTGGTTCGGCACGTTCCAGACTTGCGTGCTGGCCGACATGTTTCGGACGCTCCTCCCCGCGGTTCACATCGTCCCGCCGCTGCGAGCCGCCCGTCAGCGGGGCGCTTCAACGGCCACGCCGATCAGGTCGTAGCCCCGCGCGGCAACCACTTCACACGATACCAGCCGACCCGCGCTCAGCGGATGCTCGCCGCCAGTCACATACACCACCGAATCGACGTCCGGCGCATCGGCCGTGGTGCGACCGACGAACACGTTCTCCTCGCCCGGCACCTCCTGATCCAGAATCACCGGCACGGTCCGGCCGACCTGCGACCGGCTGTACTCGAACGCCACCGCCTGCTGCGCCTCCATCAGCCGGTCGCGGCGGTGCTGCTTGATTTCCTCCGGCAGATGGTCGGGCAATTGGGCGGCCGGCGTGTCCGGTTCGAACGAATACGTGAAGACCCCCAGGCGCTCGAACCGCTGCTCGCGCACAAACTCCACCAGCTCCTCGAACTGCTCGTCCGTCTCGCCCGGAAAGCCGGTGATCAGCGTGGTCCGCATCGTCAGGTCCGGGATCCCCGCCCGCAACCGCTGCAACAGTTGTTCCGTCTCGCCGCGCGTCACCCGGCGGGCCATGCGGCGGAGCATCGTGTCATTGATATGCTGCAGCGGCATGTCGATGTAGGGCACGATCCGCCGGCTGGCCGCGATCGTTTCAATCAGCCGGTCGTCGATGTACATCGGATAGAAATACATCAGCCGGATCCAATCCAGCCCCTCGACCTGGTCCAGCCTGGCCAGCAGCTCGGCCAGCCGCGGCTGCCCGTCGGTGTCCAGACCATAGTACGTCGTGTCCTGGGCCACCAGGATCAGCTCGCGCACGCCGTCGGCCGCCAACTGCTCGGCCTCGCGCAGCACCTCGTCCAGCGGCTTCGAGGCGTGTTTGCCGCGCATCTTGGGAATCGCACAGAACGTGCACAGCCGGTCGCAGCCCTCGGAAATCTTCAGGTAGGCGAAATGCCGCGGCGTAATCCGCAACCGGTCGCGGTCGGGCAGGGCCCGGATCGGAGCTGGCTGGAACACCGACCGCTGCTCGGCCTGATTCCCCAGCAGCCGGTCCGCCATCTGCGTGATCTGCTCCCGGCCGAAGACGCCCACCAGGTGGTCGATCCCCGGCCTCTCGACCAGCATCGCCTCCCGTTGCCGCTCGGCCAGGCACCCCGAAACGATCACTCCCCGCGTGCGTCCCTGGGCCTTGAGCTGCAGCATTTCGTCGATGGCCGAGAACGATTCCTGGCGGGCCTGTTCGATAAAGCCGCAAGTGTTCACGACCACGAAATCGGCCCCGTCCGGGTCGCCCACCAACTGGTAGCCGTCCAGTCGCAGCAGACCCAACATCCGCTCGCTGTCCACCAGGTTCTTGGGGCAGCCCAGGCTTACGAAGGCGTAAGTCCCTTTGTGCTGGGGGGCCGTTTCCTGACTCTGATATTGGGCGACCACGTGCGGCGGACTCTCGGCGTCGGAGAAAGCGGGGGGTGGAAAGAATGAGCAACAGGGGGGCCAGCGGCGGGCGATCGGGTCCGCTTCCCGGTCCGCTCATCATACCCGCCCCGCCACCGCTCCGGGAGTGGCCCAGCCAGCAAGAAAAGGTGTCAGGGTGCGTCGGCGAAGGCCGGAGAGAGGTAGCGAATGAAAGAGTCGTACAAGGTAAGACCTGGCCAGTCGCCTTGGCCTCGAGTGAGGCGTTGTGCCGGGCAACCGACAGGACGAAGCGTTCACAGAGGTACAGCCGGGCGGTGTATCGAGCTCCGAAAACATCTTTTTGTGGTGGACGACCTTGTCCTGACAAGGGGAAGGCAACAGTAATGTCGAACGATCATGGCGAGTCCGACGTTACCCCCACGGAGTCAAAGGCCACCCGCACGGTTGGAAACCTTTCTCACGGAAGCCGAGAGACCCCGGCGACATCCACATCTCCCATGGAAGTGGATCGGTCGGAGAAGACGCGATGTCACAAGCCCGACATGCACGTCGCCGGGGAGTCAGACAGTCCCATAGTACCTGAGAAGTCGGCGAACAACAGTGACGTGCCGTCGCCAGCGGAGTCGATGGAGGAAAGGGGACTGACCGAGGAGAATGTTGGGCAATCGCTACTGGACCGGACTCAACGCCGGAACCTGGACGGTTCACCGTTCATCCCCAAGTCGCGTGGATTGCCCGGCATACGGGAAGCGGCACAGAACGATAAGAAGCTGAAGTTTACCAGCCTCTTGCATCACCTCACGCCGGAACTTCTGCGAGCGAGTTTCTTCGATCTGAAGAAGCAAGCAGCACCAGGCCCTGGATTCCTTGTTCGTAGGGATCACGACGCGGAAGCTAAACTGGATCATCGATGCGGACATTCGCGGTTTCTTCGACAACATCAGCCACGAGTGGCGGAATCGCGAGGCCCGAGGGGAAGTCACCGTGATTCGCTACGCCGACGATTTTGTGAACGGGTTCCGCGAGGAATCCGACGCCCGACGATGTTTAGCCGCCTTGCAGGAACGGTTTGCCAAGTTCGGCTTGGAACTGCATCCGGATAAGACGCGGCTGATCGAGTTCGGGCGGTACGCAGAAGAGCGGCGCGCGAAGCGTGGCGACGGCCCGCCGGAGACCTTCGACTTTCTGGGTTTTACGCACATCAGCGGGAAAACTCGGAGAGGCGATTTCACGATCCACCGTCAAACGTCGCGGAAGAAATTCCAAACCAAGCTGAAAGAGTTGAAAGAGCAATTGCAGCGTCGCCGACATGCCGATCTCGCCGAGACCGGTCGTTGGCTTAAGAGCGTCTATGGCGGCTGGTGTCAGTATTGTGCTGTGCCCGGCAACTAGGTACGCCTGCGGCAATTCAAGGAAGCCCTACAACAGATGTGGCTCGTGGTCCTACGGCGACGTAGTCAACGCGGCCGTCGTCTGACGTGGGCGAAGTTCTCTCAACTCTGCCGCCACTGGTTACCGACGCCGAAGATCCTGCATCCTTATCCGAATGTGCGGTTTGCCAGTCAACATCCAAGGTAAGAGCCGTATGCGGTAGTTCCGCTCGTACGGATCTGTGCGGGGGGCGGGCAGCAATGCCCGTCCCTACCGCGATACTCGTTTCTTGAATACGACTCCTGGTACCTTTATCTTGGTTGGCAATTTTGTCTCGATCGGCCGCCTCTGCTGAGCGGCCGGAAGCATCCCGACCTCAACTCAAGTGGAGCGATATGTCTCGATCGGCCGCCTCTGCTGAGCGGCCGGAAGTTAGAGGTGCAATGTGTGAAAGGTTTACACAATGTCTCGATCGGCCGCCTCTGCTGAGCGGCCGGAAGCTGCTCTTTTCACCTTAGGAGGGCTCTAATCAATGATGTCTCGATCGGCCGCCTCTGCTGAGCGGCCGGAAGTTTCACTAGAACAGGAACCGTAGGATGAATCAAGGTCTCGATCGGCCGCCTCTGCTGAGCGGCCGGAAGTCACTTGTGTGGCGCCCACCTGTGGGCGTGAGTGTCTCGATCGGCCGCCTCTGCTGAGCGGCCGGAAGTACATTCAATGTCGCAGGTTATCAGCGGAATCGTCTCGATCGGCCGCCTCTGCTGAGCGGCCGGAAGTTCATTGGGTCATTCCTTCACAAAACATTGGGTCTCGATCGGCCGCCTCTGCTGAGCGGCCGGAAGAAGAAGAGGAGCGTGCCATGTTCGAGCCGCTTGTCTCGATCGGCCGCCTCTGCTGAGCGGCCGGAAGCTTTGGAAGGGGGGTATATGAGATGGGTAAGGTCTCGATCGGCCGCCTCTGCTGAGCGGCCGGAAGCGTTGGATCTGAGTGACCATCACAGCGTGTGATGGTCTCGATCGGCCGCCTCTGCTGAGCGGCCGGAAGGCAATCACACTGTTTGTTTACATCAGAAAGGGTCTCGATCGGCCGCCTCTGCTGAGCGGCCGGAAGGTACTTCAACTTCAATGGAATGGAAGTGTGTCTCGATCGGCCGCCTCTGCTGAGCGGCCGGAAGATAGATTAGGTAGAGGGTTATCATGGCCACGGTCTCGATCGGCCGCCTCTGCTGAGCGGCCGGAAGAATTTACTTATTTCCCGGCCCCGATTGATGGGTCTCGATCGGCCGCCTCTGCTGAGCGGCCGGAAGAGGAGGCCATCCGTGGCCACCGAATTCATTGTCTCGATCGGCCGCCTCTGCTGAGCGGCCGGAAGGAAAGGAGGCTTCCATGCCTACTCCCACAGTCTCGATCGGCCGCCTCTGCTGAGCGGCCGGAAGCATTCCTACTTTGGAGAACACCTATGTCCCGTAAAGGTCTCGATCGGCCGCCTCTGCTGAGCGGCCGGAAGCTATTCCTTTCCTTTTTCCCGGTTCTTACGGTCTCGATCGGCCGCCTCTGCTGAGCGGCCGGAAGCGACTACGAAAGGGTCTGCCATGCAGACAGCAGTCTCGATCGGCCGCCTCTGCTGAGCGGCCGGAAGAATACCAATAGGAGGCCACAAGCCATGCGGTCTCGATCGGCCGCCTCTGCTGAGCGGCCGGAAGCCGCAATGGGCGGACTGAAGATAACAGCTTCGTCTCGATCGGCCGCCTCTGCTGAGCGGCCGGAAGGCGGCTGCAACCTTCAGTCATTGGCCGGCTCCTGTCTCGATCGGCCGCCTCTGCTGAGCGGCCGGAAGCGAGCTTCTGTCACTTACCCCTTCGGAGAAAATATCATGTCTCGATCGGCCGCCTCTGCTGAGCGGCCGGAAGAAACAACGGGAGGAAGTGATGGAAACGAAGAAGGTCTCGATCGGCCGCCTCTGCTGAGCGGCCGGAAGAACAATGGTGAAGGACTACATGTATAAGGGGACATGGTCTCGATCGGCCGCCTCTGCTGAGCGGCCGGAAGGAAAGGAGACCAGAAATGGTCGTGTCTCAGTCTCGATCGGCCGCCTCTGCTGAGCGGCCGGAAGGAAGCGACATCTCTCTGTCCACCACCCTGAAAGTCTCGATCGGCCGCCTCTGCTGAGCGGCCGGAAGCGCCTTGCTGGGGGCCATTAATGACCGAAGCGTCTCGATCGGCCGCCTCTGCTGAGCGGCCGGAAGAAAAAGAAAGGAACCATACCATGGCACATTGTCTCGATCGGCCGCCTCTGCTGAGCGGCCGGAAGAGAAAGGTATTACGCCATGAAATGCTTCACCAGTCTCGATCGGCCGCCTCTGCTGAGCGGCCGGAAGTCATGATGACGCAGATTCAGGCCGCTCTCGCGTCTCGATCGGCCGCCTCTGCTGAGCGGCCGGAAGAGGACCATACCATGGCTCGCATCGAACTGTCTCGATCGGCCGCCTCTGCTGAGCGGCCGGAAGGACAGTACCATGATCCGTTTTGAAGAAGCTTCTCGTGTCTCGATCGGCCGCCTCTGCTGAGCGGCCGGAAGTAGAAAGGTAGAGGTTATGAACACCACCACCACCGGTCTCGATCGGCCGCCTCTGCTGAGCGGCCGGAAGGGACTTTTCACCATCTAGAACTCCGTTTTCGAAGGGTCTCGATCGGCCGCCTCTGCTGAGCGGCCGGAAGTAACGAGAAAGGAGAAGGTCATGTCGTTTGGTCTCGATCGGCCGCCTCTGCTGAGCGGCCGGAAGGAACGGATTTAATCAAGAAAATCGATGGTTACTGTCTCGATCGGCCGCCTCTGCTGAGCGGCCGGAAGGGCCACATTTTTCTCAATTGAAAGGAGAACGTCTCGATCGGCCGCCTCTGCTGAGCGGCCGGAAGAAAGGGAAGAAGATGAACTACGTAACGATGGTCTCGATCGGCCGCCTCTGCTGAGCGGCCGGAAGGTCCCTAAAGTTGAGGAGTGTTCGAATGAAGTACGTCTCGATCGGCCGCCTCTGCTGAGCGGCCGGAAGATTTTCTCTTTGAAGGAAGGGGTTTTGCGATGACTCGGTCTCGATCGGCCGCCTCTGCTGAGCGGCCGGAAGGCTAATATCACTGGAGAGCACTATGAGGCCGGAGCGTCTCGATCGGCCGCCTCTGCTGAGCGGCCGGAAGGCGTTGTATGTCTCCTCAAACCCTAAGGTTGTTGTCTCGATCGGCCGCCTCTGCTGAGCGGCCGGAAGGGGAGAAACAGATGTCGTTGTTCACGAGTGCCGTCTCGATCGGCCGCCTCTGCTGAGCGGCCGGAAGAGGTTGATATGCCGCTGTTCATTAATACCGATTGTCTCGATCGGCCGCCTCTGCTGAGCGGCCGGAAGTGTGTAAAAAACTAGTGGGTAAGGAATTATTGTCTCGATCGGCCGCCTCTGCTGAGCGGCCGGAAGTGTAACTTTGGAAGGGGGGTATATGAGATGGTCTCGATCGGCCGCCTCTGCTGAGCGGCCGGAAGTCACCCGTCGCTCTCGGACAGTCCCGAAATCGACGGAAGTCGATGTTGCGTAAGCCGTTGCCCTAAGTGAGCCGGTTCGTACATGGCCGCACCCTCAGGTTTCCAAGCGGGTTTTCACAAAAACCCTCCGGTTCGCGGGAGCCAGTCCAGCGGGTGGTTCACTTGAAACCCTCCCGTGTCAACTGGAGTCCCTGGGGCTCGAAACGGGCCGCACTTACCAGGAAGTTGCCGCGCCCGAATTGTCAAAGAACCAGGACCCTGGTCAGACACTGCTCACAATCCAGCAAATCCAGTTCCAATTATATCAAAATCGAGCTGGGTTTCCACAAGGGTGCGTTCCGGGATTCCCGTGCACACTCCGATCTCACCTGCCCAGCACGGTCACCGGTTCATAGGTCTCCGCCTCGGAGCCCCACCGCCAGCGGCCGCGGTTGGGCGAGACGTCGATCGGAATGATCTCGAACTGATCGTGCTCCGACAGCAGCGGACCGACCTTTCGGCGCAACTCCACCAGCTCGTCGGGATCCAGCCACACCTCAAACACGCTCCACTGCAATCGAACCCCGAACCGGTCCAGGACGCGAGCCACGCGCTGGCGCTGGTTGTCGTCGGATACGTCGTAGGCGGCGATATAGCGGCTCATCAAGGTCTCCCTTTCCAGCTCCAGGAGCGAGGCGGCGTGGTCAGCGATGTTCGAACAGTTTCAGTTGCGCTTCGGGGTTCAAAATGTGGCGATGGAGCGAACGGCACTGGGTGGCGATCAGTCTGCGGTAGGAACGGGGCGAATCGCCTTGAGCGTTCCCGCACTGCACGGCCAGGGCGCGGAACACCGAGGCGATCAGCGTGCGCGTCGCACCCGCTTCCATGCGCAAGGGAAAATCGCCGTGCGACGTCTCGTGGAACTCGCCCGGGGCGATCACGCGAGTGGCGTCGATCACCACGCGGTCCATCAGGTGCCGAAACACCTCCTGCATGTCCGAAGCCAACGCCGCATGCCGCTCGCCGCTCTTGTGCAGAATCCCAATCGAAGGCGCGAAGCCCTCGCGGATCAGGACCAGACAGATCACCCGGTGCAGGATCGTCTGGGCCAGGTTCAGCATCACGTTCACCGGGTCGCCGGCCCTCGGGTGCTCGCGCCGCTCGAAGCGGTAGCGGCGATCGATCCGCCGTTCAAACTCGCCGTACCAGGCGGCCGCGCCGGCCCCTTCGATGCCCAACAACTGGCGCTCGTCAGCGGCGCTCGTCGCATGCTCGGCCATGCTGCGCAGCTTCCGCGACAACTGGCCGGACGTGCCGCGGGCCGGATACGCTTCGGCCAGCACCGCATGGTTGATCAGCTTGGCTCGCACCAACCGCCGAGCGATCGCCAGCGACTGCTCGGCATCGGCCGACAGGGCGACTTGCGCCCGCACCAGGTGGGCCACTTCCAGCGGAGGCTCGTCCGTCACCGCACTGGTCCAGCGTCCAATTTCGTCGGCGATGAACAAACCCAACGCTCCTTCGCCGCGGTGCCGGAACAGCGACTGGTCCAGGGTGGCGCTTCCCAGCACGATCAGCTCCGCCACCCGGCGACGCTGGAAGCGGTCCTCCGTCCCCTGCGATCGGCTGCGGCAAACCACGTCCGGACCTTCGATGCCGATCCAGTCGATCTGCGGCCCCACAATCCAGATTCCCGACCGGCTGGTCTCCAGGCCCTGCTCGCCGGGCAGCGCGTGCTCGACGTCCAGTGGCTTGCCGCGCGGCGCCTCCCGCCAGCCCAGGTCCTCGATCTGTTTCAGCCCGTCGGCGTGATACTGCCAGCCCTTCTCCGCGAAGAAACGAAAACCCAGGAAGTCGAACGGCGTCCGGCCCAGGTCCAGCAATCTGGTCTTGTCGTCGTTCAGGTGCAGCTTGAGTCGCTCGGCCAGCTCCGCCGAGCGGGCCAGCACCTCCCGCCCCTTGCCCGGATCGCGGAACAGCAGCACGAAATCGTCGGCGTAACGGACCAGGAATCCACCATCCTCCTGCACCTGGCGGTCGAACTGCTCCAGGAACAGGTTGGCCAGCAAGGGCGACACCACGGCTCCGGTCGGCAATCCCCGACCGGGCCGGGGCGCTCCGGCCGCAACCCATTGCATCAGCAGATCGACCAGCGCGCCATCCTGCACGTAGACTTCCAGCTTGTCGCGCAGCAGCGCGTGATCGACCGAATCGAAGAAGTGGTGGAAGTCGGCCTTCAGGGCCCACCGCCAGCCCTGGCCGAAGGCCTGCTGGATCCGCCGCGCGGCCGTCTGCCGGCCGAAGCCGCGACGGTAGGCCTGGCAACTGTCGGTCAGGAACTGGTCGAGCACCGGCAGCAGCAGTTCGTGTACCGCCCGCTGCAAGACTCGTTCGGGCCGGGACGGCAAGGCGATCACGCGCGGCTTGTCGCCCGGCAGCAGAAATCGTTCGGCCGGAGCCGCCTGGTAATCGCCGGCGACGATTCGCTCGGCCACCCGCCGAGCGTCGTGGGTCGAGATGTTCAGCCGGTGCGCTTCGCCTTCCACGACCGGACCGGCGAAAGCCAGCTCGGCCAAACTCAGCGCGCGCCGAGCGCGCAGGTAGGGCGGTGCCTCCGGCGGCAGCACGGATTGGACCTCCTCAATCGCATACCGCCCCAGACCGAAGTTGGTTTTTTCGCCGACCGCCGAGAATTGTCCCAGCACCAGCGGCCTCAGCAACTCCCCGCGGCGGACGCGAACCACGACCCGGCCCATCACTCCGAACAGCGAGTCCCCCTCCTTGCCCTCGCCATACTGCCACTTGATCCAGTGCAAACGGCCGAGCCCCGGCGGATCGACCAGCTCGGCGTCGGCCGGCGCCACGTTACTGTCGGGCAGATCCAAATGAAATTCGTTCCGTAGCCGCAGGACCAGCCGGTTCAGCAGGTCGTGCAGCGGAAATCGGCCGGCGTCGAAGTATCCCGCCCGCTTGCGCCCGCCGCCGTCCGTTCGGTCATCGAATCGGTTAGGCAGTTGCGCGCACAACGGCGACAGCCAACGGATCGTCAAGGTCTTGTGGCGGGCGGCCTCTTCCACTTGCCGCTCCAGCCACTCGTCGGGTATCGGCAGCGGACCGTCCCCTTCCGAGTCGACCAGCGACACGACCCGCTGCACCACGAAGTTACCTCCCAAGCCGTGTGTCCGCTGCTCCTGGGAAGACTGCTTCCCCACGTGCCGCAAGCCATTCAGCATCCTCCGCCAGCGCCGCTGGCAATGGTCCGCGTCCTCGTCCCAAAGCGTGAGCCCGAAGTTGTAGGCTTCCCCCTTGCCCAGGAACATCCGGCCCACTTCCACGGCGTCGGGCATCATGCCTGGCGGAAAATTACTCCCCAAACCGGCCACTCCGCCCGCCGTCTTCAGTAACGAACAGACCCCGGCCGCCGGATGATGGCGGAGCTTCGTGGCCCGGGTCAGGCGAAGCGTGATCTGCAGTGGAAACAGGCGAAGCGGCATGGGTGGAGCGCGGGAATAAATGTCACGGTGATGATCGAGCGGACTCGACAAGCTGCGCGTCTCCTGGCTGATTGCCGCTATCTATTTGCACAGCGCCAGTTTCGACGCATGTCGTTGCCACAGTTAGCCCGAAGCGTCAGCGAGGGGATCTATCTGACACCTTCCCTCGCTTACGCTTCGGGCTACAAGTAAAGCCAAAGTGGTGCTGTCCAACTATGACACGTCGACCTGGCACAAGTGCCCTGTCAAATCCAAATCTTCGGGTTGGCTCTTCCGTGGCTGGGGCATCCTGCCCCAGCAGTCTGGGGCTGGAAGCCCCAGCCACGAAGGCCGAGGTACCCGAAAGTTTAGTCTGGACGGGGCACTAGCTGGGCCGCTTCGGGTTGACCGGCAGTCGCTGGTCCGGTTCGTTGCGTTCGTCGGCAGGCGTCGGCAGCGGTTTGAATTGCCCGCCCGGCTCTCCCCTTTGGTCGTTTCGCGCCTTGACGTTCTCCATGAACCATTTGTAGATCTCGTCGAACTCGCTCGTCGACGGATTGGGCGGATAGTGGATGGGCGTCGTCTCGCCAGCTGGCCAGTCGCACCGCAGCATCTCCAGCAGATCCTCCAGCGACTGTCGCAGCGCCGGGTTCGCAGCCACGGCGTCGTCCCAGGCCTTTCCAAACGCCTCGATGTAGGTCTGCTTGTCGGAGCCCTCCGGGGAAATCGTCCATTGCCGATACCGCGAGTTGGCGTCGGCGGCATCCGTGTTGTGGAGCACGAGTGACGTGACCGCGATTTCGCAGGCGCCCATTCCCAGCGGCTTGCCATGCCCGATTGCATGGCACAATCGGGCTTCACCGGGCAAGCGGGCCCGCTGACTCGCCGGCACGGTCAACTCGATGGCGAACAGCAAGGCACCCAGCTCTTCGGGCGTCAGGTTGTCGAAGTGCACTCGGAAGGAGAACACCATGTCCTTGGGCAGCGGAAACACGGACTGATTCTGCCCTCCCCGCTTATCGCCTTCGTGTCGCAGTCCGTTTCGGCGCGGGTCGCTGCGTTTCGGATCGGCACCCAGGCGACGGCGGTAGAACTTGCGGCCCCGCAGCAACGCCTCCAGCCGCCGATACAGCGGCTGCCGGATCTTCTGCAGGGCCGGCGGCCATCGCGTCCCTTTTTCACGTGAGAAGTCCCGCTGCTCCCCCAAATAGAACAGTGTCGTCGTCGGTTTGGGCGAGCCGAGTTTGGCCAGCGGAACTCTCTCGGAACTCAGATAGTCGCCCGACACGTATCGACCGTGGGTAAACCACACGTGCCCGGCCACGCTGTCGACGCGGTCCTTTCGCCCCTCCCGCCCCACGCCCGACAGATCGCGCACCCAGCCAAACACCCGGCAAGCGGGGCACAAGTGCCGGTCGCGTTCGAAACACTCCCTGCACATCTGGTTTTCATAATGCTGGCTCGAATCGTCGCAACTCGCGCACCGCACGTGCTTGGCGGAGCAAGGGAAGAATTGGAACGGCAGCAGGTCACCCCGCAAGTCCTCGTGGCGCAAACGCGGAATGGCGACCGGGTACAATCCATGGACCACGGCGTCCTTCCCTTGGCCCTCCACCAGGGCGTAACAGGTGTCGCCTCGCTTCCACGACACCTGCCCTGAGTCGCGTCGAACGAAGTCCGACGGGTAAGGTGGACCGACCGCGGTGGGACCGCCCTGGTCGGGCAGCATCCGAGGCGGATCGCTTTTCGCCGCCTCGATCCGAGCCGCATCCTTGCCCGGCTGCCGGTCCGAATACTCCCCCAACCGCTGCAACGACTCGTTGAACACTTCAATCGGGATGCTCTTGTACACCCCGTCCCCGGTGCCGGGATCCTCGGTCCGCGCGTCATCGATCAGAAACTTCTGAAAGCGATCCTCGATCGAATCGTCCATCTCTGGCGAGTTATCGTCCGCTTTGATCGGGTTGTAGTCCGTCCAGCGGAAAAAGATCCGTTCGTGGTGTTTGTTCTCGATGTTGGGTCCCGTTCGATGCAGGTAACCGAAGACGACGCAAGGTTGCCTGGCTTTGTGTTGCGGATCGCTTTGCACCGCTTGCAGCGAAGCGATGCCGTCCGCGGACAGCGCGTCCCCGTCGGCCCGCACCGCGCGCAGGACCTCACGCACTTGGAAGCGGTCGCGGCTTCTGTTCGACAAAGCACCTGGCACGGTGGCGATGACGGCCGCGACGCGATTGCCAGTCCACTGCTTTCCATCTGGCAAGGTGACGAGATCGGCCCAGCCTGGTACAGTGGTGCCGACCTTCTCGGAATTCGGATCACGGCGATCCGTGCGGTACTTTACGCTCTGCATGTAGGCGTGCATCGGCGCCACTCGCAACACCGATGGCCGAGCTTTGTCGTCGTCCTTCGCCCGCCCATCCAGGAATTCGATGCTGACCGTCCGATCGGTCACGTTGATGATCCGGCAAGGAAGGTATCGCGGCGCTGCTCGGCCATGCGGCGTCCGGTCGGCTTGATCCTCCAGGTCCCGCCCCATTCGAAAGTCGAGCGGCGAGTTATCGAACACGCTGAGGCACGAGAGCGTGGCGGCTTCGAACACGCCGCGGATCATGCCGCGAAGCGAAGCGGCCGGAAGCGCCGGTTCGCCCCCGTCCTTGTCCGGCACGCGATTTTCATCCCAACCGCTCGCCTCGTCAAACGTGAAATAGCCCAGAGTCTTGTGCTTCTCGCCCTGCCCCTCCACGACCAGCTTGCGGGGATCGGGGATGAACCAGGGGCCCAGCGTTCTCAGTTGGCAATCGATGTGGCCCGAGAGCCGTTCGGGATCGTAGGTGGCGTGCGAGGGGGCCGATGAGCGCGCGAAGGGCGATACGCCTTGGGCGTCGGCCAAACCACAAGCAGGCAAGGACACGAAATTGTAGGGATGAACAAACGTCTTGCCTCGCGTCGGAGTCGGCCTTGGGCGGGATTCCGGGGCAGCAACGTGCACCTCCTCGCGTTCCCAGCGGATCACTCTCCGTACTGTCCAGCTCTGTTCGTTCCCCGGAACGATCAGAAAAGTGCCCTGATCGCCAACGTGCGCCAATTCGCCGAGCACTCGGCCATGCATGTGCAGAGTGCCGTCTCGTCTGGTTCGAACGTAACCCGGCAATTCCCCCAGCGGACGCACGAACGCGAATCGACGCTCGCTGTCAACGTGCGCAAGCTCGCCCTGGATTGTCACCTCGTTCTGCGTCACGTCGCGCCTCCCTCCGGCTCGAAGCCGGTCCAACAGACAATTGGTCCACCGTCGAGCGGCAGGCGGCGGACACGGAGATTCAGATTGGTATCCGCATTGAAATCGCCCGGATAACGCATGGCGTTCTCCGCCGCCGCGAAGCGGTCCTCGCGAAACAGATTGCCCCGCTCGCGCGTCGAACCGAGCAGACTGACTTGCAACTCCTCAATGTCTTCGGTGACGGTCGTCCCAGGCGACCCGGCAAATGGTTCGAGCGCCTCGGAAACGTCCAGTGCGCCCGTCTGCGTAGAGAACACCGTCAGCCTGGCCGCCCACTGCTGGTCGCCTTCAAAGGCCAACCGGCGAGCGGCAAGCTCGTAATCCCGGCCGAACACCCGAAACTGCCAGGCGCCCGCCAGTCCGCTCCGGCACTCCGGCGCCGCCTGTTCCCACGATCGCAGCAGACACGCGGTGGGGCTCTCCAGGAACGCATAGTTGTCCTGATCCTCCGTGGTCCGCCCGGCCAGCGACTCGGCGACCGCCAACAGTTTGTCGGTGCTTAGGTTGGCCGTCCGCACGATGGCGCCGGTCGGGGCTGGCGCGGCCGGCGCGGCCGGCTGATTCGCGGTGGTACTTTGACCGGGACGCATGGCGCGAGTCCGCTCGGCATCCGGCGAGTCTTCCTCATCCGGAGTCGCCTCTGCCGACTCGCCAGTCGCCTCCCCGGAAGCGTCCCGCTCCCCGCCGGACGGCGTCGGCGAAAGTCTCACGCGGTCGAACAGCGCGTTGACCCACGACTGCACGTCGTCGTGGCTGCAGGCGATCGCATCCACCCAGCATCCCGCGGCTACCTGCCGGGCTTCATCCGGCCCCTGCCCCGCGGACCCACTGCCGCCCGCCAACTCGAAATACCCATGCCCCTTGGCCGAGCCATGTCCGATGGTGATTCGCCCCTCGTGCAGATCGCGGAGCGTCAGCGCCAGCAGGCCTTTCATCCAAGGCAGATCCTGGTCCGGCACGTCGACGATCCGCAGCGACAGTGCGAAAGCGCCACCGCGAGCGGTCAGGGCGTCGAACTTCTTGCGTTCCGCGGCGCCACCCGTGAAGCGGTCGATGGCCACGTGGTCCCAGGGGCTGGGAGCCGGCTTTTGTTGCGTACTGTCCACGCAGACCCGCAGACGGGAAGCCTTGGCAACCGAACCAAACAATGCGTCCCGCAAGTCGTCGGCCAGGGGCTGATTGTCACCGCTCAGGGTGCGCAGTATCCGGTACGCGCCGCTGCGGAGCGCTCCGCGCACCGAGCGGGCCGGCAGTTCCGCCGCGAAATGGTTCGGCGTCAGGCCGCGCGGCGCGCGGTCCCAGCCCGATATCGCGCCGGATACCGGGTCCGCCACGATGAACGTCCCACCCCACTTCAAGTTCGGGCGCAGCGTCAGGTCCCAACTGACAACGGCCGGAGCTGCATCATCGCTGGTCCCGAAAGCTTCGAGGTTCGCGGCGACCAATTCCGCTGGCCAGGCCGCCAGCCGCTCGCCCGCCTTGGCCGGCAGTTCGTGACTGTCGTGCAGAATAGCGGCCAGCAGGTCGTCGCGCGTTCGCAGGTCGCGCGAATAGATGGCCGCCGACTGGCAGGACATCCGGCCCGACCCCGACGCGGCGCCACCGCCCAGACTTGCGTGGCCCGTGGCCAGTTCGCGCAGCGCCGCACCCAGGCAGCGGACTTCGTCCGCGCTCAGATCCTCCCCGCGGACGTCGAGCCACAGCTTCGCGCCGGCGGGAATCTCCTCGCGATCGAATTTCTTCGAATTCTCCGCCGTGCGCCGCTCCGGGGCGATTCCCACCGAGTCCACGATCCGCGATCCCACACCGGCCGTCACAACCGCGTCCGCGACCCACACACGCGACGCGACGGCCGACGAGTCGGCGGTTGACCCGGTGGACGCGGGCTCATCCGAATCGACTGGTACGACGTTGCCAAACAGTCGGCAGACGGAGCACGGGCAAGGCTGCTTCGCGCCCGACCGTTCCAGTAATCGCGGTTCCACATAACGAAGGCAGCCGCGCCCGCCGATCCGCTCGACGACCGAGCGTAACGCACCCGCGATCGAAGTCCCGGCCACCACCAGCCGCCCATCCCGGTATCGGCGCAGCGGATTGTCGGTGACCGGAGACGACGCCCCGCTGCCATGGGTCAGCGGAGACACAACCTCGCACTGCAACAGGAAACGATGTTCGATGCCTCGCACGTCTCACCTCACTCGTCCCGCAAATTGGGCAACTCGGATTCCAGGCATTCGGCCAGATAGCGGAAGTACTCCGGCACACCTGCCGAGGGTGCATGCTGACCGACGCGCCTCAGGAATTCCGAAAGCTGCTTCGAGGTCAGATCAGGTTTGTCTCGCGGTCGTTCATAGTCGCCGGGTTCCTCGTCAAGCTGCCGGCACCAGTCGCTCAATCGACGCTGTGGATCCAGATCCCAGGACCAGGTCCACAGCAACCGGGCGGCCGCGGCACGCAACTGCTGGTTGGCACACTTCTCCGCCAACTCGCGCGCCTTCTTTTGACCCGTAACCCTGTTTTCGGACATCCGGCGGGGATCCAGGTTGGTCCGCGCGGACGAATTCGGGATGTGAGCCGCGTGAGCGTCGGCGGCGATCAGTTCGGAATCTTCGGCCAGTGTTCCATCGGAGCCGACCAGGGCGTTCTGACGTGCGCGGGCCGCGTGAAAGGGCGGATCCAGCATGATCCGGCCAAAGCCCTCGCCTCGCCGGAGACCGATTCCCTCGCGGTGCGCCCGCCGCAGCAGTTTCCAGGCGTCGCCTCGAACCGACTGGTCGTCGGAGGTCCAGCGGAATCGAGCGGCGGAGCCGGCCGCCAGTCCGAGGTCCGCCGTTCTGGGCAACTGCGCCAAACCGTTGAAACCAGTCGTGCGGGACGTCGCCACGTAGGCCCTGTCGCACTGGAACGGCGGAGAGTCGCAGCCTCCCACCAGCTTCCATACGCACGATGCGTCCAGTGTGGTCACGGGCCGCAGAAACTCGTCCACCGCGATCAAGTCCGAGTAGCAGTACAGCGTGAATCCGTCATCCGGCGGCGTCTGGCTGAGTCCACCCGCGCGGTAGACCAGTGGATACGTGTCGTCGCGCGCGGCAAGGAAGTCCTTATCCTCGCTGGCTTCCCGCCACAGGCAGACCTTGCCGTGGCCGCGCGTGCGGCTCTTTCCCACCCGCAGGAATCGCTTTCCGTTCAGGATCGTGGACTTCAGCCAATCGAGGCCCCATTTCGGCCCCCAGATGTATCCCGCCAGCCAGCTCCCTTCCGGAATCGACTCGGTGGCGTACAGTTGCCCGGCACGGGCGCGTTGGGTGGTCGCCGAGTCGATCGCAGTCCGTTGAATGGTTTGCAACCGGTGCGACCAGAAGCGGAACGTGATTCTGGCGGCCGTGGGTGTGGGTTGCGCAATGGTTCCCCAACCGTCCAGGCCGGTCAGCGCCTCGCCGCACCCGCACGTGTCCGCGCCGGGCCAGAACAATCGGTCCGTCACGCCATGTCCCGTATCGGCGCGGTCCGGTCGCAGCGCCCCCGGTTGGTCCTTGCACTCGACAAAGCTCAGCGGCAGGGGAAACGGCATGGTTCGCCGATCGCTCCAGAACGACTGCACAGGATACAGCGGTCCAAAACGCAGCCGCTCGCCGACAATCAGCTCCTGGAACACCGCGTCGCCGGCCGACAGGCCGCGCTGCAGGAACCACCAGGCCACCGCGCCGCGGATGGTGGAGCCGGGCACGTAGCCCAGGCTGTTGATGATGTTGTCAGGGCCCTGGTCGGCGGCCATGACCAGTGGCGTGACTGCCTCGGCGTACAGCGGCAGGCAGGTCCAGTCGGAGTCACCTTCTCGATCGAGCTCCGGCAGCGCGAACTCGGCGGGCTCGCCCGTCCCCGGTTGCCCGATCGACTCCAGCGCCGACTGCAGCCAGTGGCGCCGCGGCGCGGACGGTGTCGCCGCCGAATCCACATCGGCCGCGTGCTGCATCGCTGCGATCACCAGGGGCCCACCGCCAATGGATCGCTCAGCGGCAATCGCCGGCTCGACCAGCGTAACCTTGACCTGGCACTGTCCGAGACCACGGCGGCGACTGGCGCCCAGGGCCTCGATCCGCCGCAGAGCCATCATGACCAGCAGCACGGCCTTCGACCCAGCCTGGCCATCGGGCAGGTCCTCGGCTTCGATCAGCCCTTCGAACGTCGCTCCCGCCGCCACCTCGTTGTAGAACAGATGATGTTTCTCCGTTGCGCCCGTCTTCGGGCTCCGGCTGCTGCGGCCCACGACCGCGGGGCGGGGCCGAACCTGGGGATCGCGGAGCCGCGCGTCGTGGAAGTAGAACCAGCCCCGATCGTGGCCTTGAATGCCGAACACCGCCTCCAGCACGTCCCGGAACTCGGTCAGGGCCGGGGCAATCGAGTTGCAAGCGTGGGCGCGCGCCAGTCCCTTGATCGACGAGCCCGGCAGGTAGGGACGGCCCAACGCGTCCTTCAGGACTTGGGCGTCAATCGTCCGTCCCCGTCCGCTTCCGCTGCCCAGGTGGAAATCGGACAGCACTTGAAACTCGGCCTTGATCACACATTTCATGCTGACTCTCCGTTCGCCGCTCGATCCAGCGTGCCGAACAACCGCAGCCCATCCGCAAGGTCGCCCAGCGGGGACTGACACGTCTCCCGTTTCGGATTCGTTTCGGAACTCGCGTACCAGCAGCCGAGCGAGCTACCGCCGACAGTCCGCAACCCCAGGGTCTCGTTCAGCTCCCGCAGCGATTTCGACCAATTGACTTGACGCTCGGTTCGCGACAACCAGTCCTTGAAGCGAAGTTCGACCTCCTCTCGAATACCACGTACCTGGTCGACGCTCCTGTCAACCTGTTCGCCCACGGCTTCGCCGGTCCACTCCGAGAGTGTCAGCAGGGACCGGAGTTCGTGCAGCCTGGTGCGCGGAAAGTCGCCCCCGCGCAGTTGTAGCACGGCCTTGTCCAGCGATCCGATCGAGCGTTCACCGCTGTCGGCGGCCCGATACGGCCGGCCTGTGAAGACAATCGACAGCCGCTTCGCGGGGTCGCACAGGACCCTGTCGTGCGTGAGCGTATCCAAGTCGGCCATCGACTCGGTGATCAAGGCGTAGTCCACGGCCCCGATTCCCTGGTCGCGCCAGCCAAGTCGCCGGGCCTCGCGCTTGGCGGCCTTCAGCAACTGTGATCCCAGCCGGTGGGCGATCCGGAAAGGAAAGCCCGGACGGGTGACCACGACGGCCGCCGACAGGCCGAGCTTCGCCGCCTGGGGAAGCCAGGGCTTTTCGGCCTCCGCGAATCGCCGGCACATGAACGATGCCAGCGGCAGGGCCAGGTCGCCGCGGCAGGCAATCACCATGTCGTCGCCACCGCAAAACAGGGGCAGCACGGGCAGCAACAACGACTGCGTGTCGGCCAGAAAGCGGTCCGGCACGATCTTGTCGATGGCGTCGGTGACGGTGTTCCGCGACAGCCTGGCAAGCCCGTCGGAGAATTCTCTCCACTTCTCGGCCGGCAGTTTGTCCTCGACCAATTGCCTGATCAGTCGTCCCGTGCCGTCCGCGTCGGCGACAATCAATCCCAGGTCGTGGTCGCCGGCCAGCAAATTGAAATCGTACGCGACGTGCCGCCCGGCGCTTACGTGTTCCCAACGTTGGTGATTCGGGTGATTTGTATCCTTGAGCCATTCCAGCCAGAACAGACGATGTCGCCGATCGTACTTTTTCTGGCACGACTCACCGAGCCAACGCATCTCCGCGGCGGGTCCGCGGCCGAAAAGCACTCGCTTTACGGCGATTTCGGTTCCGCAGGACTGGCACGGTTGCCCTTGCGGAATGGCGGCGAACTGCCCATGCGGAAAGCCGCGGCGCTTCTGGTCTTCCAGCCGCTGGAAGGTCTTCCGCGCGACCTCCCCGAACTCTTCCCCGGCCTTCCGCTCGACGGGACCACTGGTCGTAAGGTGCCCCGACACCGTGTGCTGTCGAAACCAACTGGAGATTTCCTCCGCATATAGCCGGGCCTGGCTCTTGTCGCCGAACTCAACCAGCGAGATTCCCCCGGTCGCCATGACGACAAATCCTTGGTGCTGATCGGCGAGTTTGCGGCACTTATCGTCCGCTTGGACCAATAGCGAGCTGGCGCCCGCGATGGTGGACAAGTGCACCGATTGCAGCAGGTAGGACTGAACCGCGTCGACGTCGGTGGCCACCAGCCACGAAGTTCCGCCACCGGCCCCGGAAAGCGTTACGTCCGTCATGTCAGAACTCCAGTCCCAGCCATTTGCGGATGGCCGACTCGGACACCATCAACCACGGCGCGAACTTGTCAGGCGCCCACTCGGGATCGCCGCGCCACCGCAACCAGCCCGGTTCCATGGCAAGATCCAGGTCCACCGGCAATCTCGGGGAGGCGCCGGGGGCCAACACTTCGCTTCCGAATTCATCCACTTCAACCTCCGCGATTCGCCGATACAGTTCGATCAGCCGCGGGAGGTAATGATACATGACTTCCGCCGAAACCTTTCGCATGCCATCGGTCACCGGCACTCGGACATGCGTAATCATGTGGCGCAAATCGCCCCAACTCGACTTTCCAAAGAACACTCCCAGACAATTCCCGAAGTTGCTCTTGCTGCGACAGCGGGCCGCATACACCCGATTGAGGGATCGATCCTGCATGGTCATTGTGACGGCGAGGATGTAGGCATTCTGTTCCTGGTCGGGTGGGTCACGATCGATGGCAGGCAGGTTCCCATCCGCATTCAGTACGTTCAGTCGCATCTCTCCAGTGAGGCGGTCCCCATTCAGGTCCTTGCGGCACCAGACGTCTTTGAACTCGACCGCTTCGTGCTGATTCCCGGTCGGTGTTTCACGCGGCGGGTCGAAGTGTACGAGCAACAGGAGCTTCTCCTTATATTTCATTCGAAAAAACTCCAGGTTGGGCCGACTCCAACCAAGCTTCCCCATGGTTTGCCGCTCCTCATCGCCAAGCTCATCCCACGGCAAGCCACTCACACGGGACACCCGCAGCGCCTGCCGGCAACGGGGCAGGTACCACAGGCTGTCAATGATCGACTCAGCCAACCCATAACCGACCGTCAGGATCTCGCGAGGGTTCTCTGGCGGAGCCGACTGGGATGTGTCTTCCGGGTCTTCGCCCAAGTCTAGTTTTGCCAGGCAACGGAGCCGGTAGTATTCCGCCACGAAATTCTCCATCACCAGACGCCAATTACCATGGGAAGTTTCCTCTCGCATCCGGCGCACAAGTTCCCTCGGCGTCGGTGTCGCCTGGTCCGCCTCCGCTCCCTTCGTCGCCGACTGCAGATAGCCGACAATACGAGAGGGCGCAACTGTTTCACCCGCCAGCCCGTCTGCCAGCCCGCCGAGCAGTGTTGTCTGGTCGTAATACCCATCTCGCAACCAAGTCCTGGACGCGTCAATCAGCAACCCCAGCGACTGGCTGTTCCGGCGGTCAACCTCCTCGAAGTACCCAGCGAATTCGCCCGCCTGTCCAATCGCCTCATCGATTTCCTTCTGCAATTCCGCGGCCAGCGGGAAATCGCAGGCCTGGACGGCTCGCCACAGGGATTGCCGGTTCGCATGCGAGAACGTGGCCAAGGGACGGTCGAGAAGCTGGTAGATCGCGGTCGTCGGATCGGGACGGCGCAGGTCCGAATTGTACTCGCCGCTGGCGATGTAATACGCTGGCAGGTCGTAGTAGGCGGCGAAGGCGGCGGCGCCGGAGTCCATCGGTTTCGTGCCGCCCGTCGCGTCGACCGCGAAGCCCAAGGGGTCCAACTGTTGGCGTTTGACCAGCGCCCGCATCCTCCTCCGCAGGTGCTTGAACACGTCGCTGGGGGACCGCTCCGAGACCTGCACGCAGTCCTCGGCGCTCACCAGCCGGTCCCACGACAACTCCTGGGCTTGTTGCGGCCGCGACGCCAGGAAGTCGTCCCACCAAGGCTGGATGTCCGCACCGTTGTGAGTACTGGCCCAGACGTCATGCGTTGTGACGGGGATGATTCGGCGACACTGGAAGCAGCACACGTGCACTGCCATGCTCAAGACAATTTGTTCCGGGGAATAGCCCATTACCAGGAACAATGTCTTGTCTTTCCGTTGCGAGTCCAGATACCGTCGATGCGCCTGCTCGACCGCCGGCAGATGTTGCGGATCGTCATGGCTCGCTGGCAAGGTCTCTTCCAGAATCGCGAACGACAAAGGCAGATGCTCCCGTCGCCTTCCATCCCACTCGTTCCCATACTGATTGGAAAACTCCTCCTGAACTTCCTTAATCAGCTTCAAGAGTTGTTCCTTGGCTTTCATTGTCCAGGCATCCTCGAAGCTGGGGTGGTACCGGTCTGTCCGATCCGCTCAGTGCCCGTCCTGCGGTTGCGGGCCGGGCGAGGTGGTGGTGGTCGCGTTGGCTTTCGGAGCGGCCTGCGATGCCGACACCTTCCACCAGGCGTTCGCCCCCAGGAATGCCGCGTGAATCAAGCTGGCCATCAGGAACAGGGCCAGGATCGTCCAACCGGGACGGCGTTTCTTCAACCACTTCCAGGAAACCAGCAGCGAGCCCATGCCGAAACTGCCCAGCGCCACCAGGATCAACGACCAGCCCACGAACCGCGTGTGCCCGAACCCGAAGGCCTCACCCAGGATGTGGGCCAGTTCCACCGAGTAGAAAGTCACAATAAAGACTTCCAGTACTTGCATCGTGCGTTCCGATTGTGCCGCCTCGCGGCGATGGGTCTCGGCCGATCGCTCGGACGCCTCCCGCTGCTCGCGCTCGTACTGCCGGCTGGAAACGGCGGCGAAGTCACTCATCGCCGAACGCACGGTCCGCGTGCCCTCGTGTACCAGGCAAGCCTGCTGGGCCAGCTCGTGGTGCCTTTGCGGAGTCTCCCGCCAGCAGGCTTGAACGAATTCGCCCTCCAGACCGAACCGCATCACGCTGTTCGCCAGGCGCTCCGCATGGGCCCGCCCGCTCAGTTGGTCCGTGATACGCGACGTCTCGGCCGATTGGCTGACGAACTGCTGCAGGCAGAGCCGCTGGATCTGCGCCAACAGAAAACCGGGAAAGTATTCCATTTGAATGCGGCGCAGGCGGTTCGCGTCGTAATGTCCGGAAGGCTCCACAGGAACCAGCGCGGCGTGAGCCGACCCGCCCAGGCCGATCGCGCAGCGGTGGTGTCGATTGACCTTCAACGGACGCGCGTGGCGATCCTGGTCCTCGCCCGGATGCGACCTTGGGTGGACTTGCGCCAGATGGGATAGTCGCCGATCCAAGTCAGCATCGAAAGCCGAATCGCGCGTTCCGGGCTGCGCCACCGCCAATGCCGTATACGCCACGCCCCGCAATTCGAAATCGACTGGGGCCCGTGAAGTCAAAGGCCGCAGCTGTTGCCGCAGCCACTCATGCAGATGCTGCGACGGAACGGCGGCGGTCGGCGAACCGAACCAGATGGCTTGCTGACCGGTGACCAGCGCGTGGTTCAGTTCAACCACCGCGTCGGCGAATTCGGCGGTACGCTCGTCGTCCGGCCGGCAAACTAACGACAGTGACACGACACCGACGCCCAGTTTGCTCAACCACAGCTCCAGGCGAGCGTTCGATTCCAGGCTGATCCGCAGCGCCAGCGGGCCGCCGTCCGGCGCAGCATCCGTGTTCGGAGCCGAGGCGCGCCACACAGCCCGGTCGGTGCCGAGCCCCAGCAGTTGGATTCCGCGCGGCGTGGGCGAACCGGGCTTGCGAGCGGCGCCCACCGTCGACTCGTCCGGGTCCAATCGCCGGCACCAGGCGACGGAATCCCGACGCAGTGCTTCGGGAATCCCGTCCTTCGGCATCTGAAAGTAACGGCACCCCGCCTCGCCGGCTTCCGCGAACAAGAAGCCGCTAACTGGTGGCAGATACTCTCGAAAGTACTCCGAATGCGCGAGCTTCCCGGTGGCGTCCCGCAAGTTGCGGTCTTCCCATCTCGCCCCCGCGTCCTTTGTCAAGGACTGGCAGACTTCCGGGAACGCCCCTTCCCCCGCGGTCCATCCAAAGGGTAACAGGACGCGGACCCAGCAGCCGACGATGTTCGCGTTGGTGTGCACTTGCGAGCCGTGCTCTCGAGAGAGAAGAGAATCGACCCGTGGACGGGGACAAGGGTTCTAGTTTTGAACGGGCAGGACACCCCTTGTCAATGGGGGGGCACGGTAAGGCCAAAGAAATGGTTCGAGACGCCAGGCGAGTTCGACGGTACTTGCGCTTGCCCAACAACCCTCCCGCCCCCTCGTGGGACATGCCATGGCTGGGCAATGCGGCCACTACCTGCCTGGCGCTCTGCACACGACGGCTCCGATAGGTCAGCCCCGAAAGGTCATATGGGCAGACAAAGCGCTGTCATGGCGGAACATGCGGAATTGACGATGCGCGTAGGGATAGCGCAACTACTGCCAGGGTAGTTTTTTGAGGGTTCGTTGTCCAGCTACTGGGTGTGCTGCCGGCACGTCTCGGTCAGCTTAGGCGTGGTTCGTTATCGCCACCCTGATAGATATCCGAAGCCCGGAGGCTTCACGCTGTCTTATCCGGCGTTCGAACCGCTGACAGAGCGTCACGCTTTTCGACGGGCTTGTTCCCTTGAAGCGTAGCCTCGCGGGATGCCCTGGGTGTCAAAGACGACGTTGTCAGTGTGCCTCGCAGCACGATCAGTCAGCTAGAGCTCCGAGCTTCGGACGTATTGGATTCTAACTCAGCATCAGGCGCAGTTGCCACTCCCAGTCGAATCAGCAGCGGTAAGAGCAGGTCACCGAGGTGTTGCGGTCCGCGGGATCTCTTGCGAGCCCAATCGGCGATTGGCTTCGCCTCATCCGCGTGGGCGCTCTTCGGCAACCAGTTACAGGCTTCATGCAGGTCGCGGATGACTTGATCGATTGGCGTGTGATGCAGGCGATGGAACTCCTTGAGCTTGGCCAGGAGGTACTCTCGCTGGAGTCCCTCGCCGCGCCACAGTTGCCGCCCGGCAACCAATGGCACTTGATCAAATTCTCGGCCAGCAGCAAGGCCGCCGCGCGGAGCCTGCGGTTGCACTGGCGAATGAGCGTGCCGTCGCCACGATCGACTTCGTCGCTTTGATAGCGGGAGGGGAACAGACCTGCCCGGCCCTTGAGCGCCTGGGCGCTGGCGTAGTGTTCGATCGGTCCGGCCTCGCCCGCGAAGCGCGCCGCCGACACGACGTTGATGCCGGTCACACTGAGTAGCAGGGCATAGGGCGTTTTCACGAGAAAACCAGCCATTTCCTGCTCGGCTCCGGCAATCTGTTCGTCGAACATCTGGCGTACGTCGTTGAGTTGCCGCCACTGGCGCGTATGCAACGACGCCAGTTCAGACGGTTCGGCCGCAGTGCCAGCCCAAGCCACGAGATCATGGTCGTCGGTCTTGGCGTTGGGATGTAGCGGCCGTCGATAGTGGGCTGACGCGAAGGGATGCACGATGCGAGTGTCGAATCCCGCGTCGAGGCAGGCGCGAAAGACGGGCTTGTGATAGATGCCCGTCATCTCCACGACCACGATCATGTCGCGGAGTCCCTCGTCTTGGCGGCTTTCCGCAATCAAATTCGTCATCAGCAGAAGCCCGCCGCGAGTGTGATCCACAGTCGTCGGTTCGACGAGAACCTTGCCGTAGAAATCGCTCAGCATCCACTTGGAGCGGCGCTTGGCGCAGTCGACGGACACCACGCCGAAGTGTTCCGGCCCAACGGCCTGCACCCGCTCCTGGATCTGGCCCGAAGGCTTGCCGATAAACCGCTTCCTGGACTGTGAAGCGCGCGGTACCTTAGGTTCTAAGGACCATCCGAGTGTCTCCTGATTGAAGGTGCGGCAAATTCCTCCAATAGAAGCGCTCGGATGCCCCTTTTCTTGGTTTTTTAAGAATTTTGGTGACATATCAGGTGTGAGGTACCTTTTTGGCAATGACACCTTTTTTCAGAGGCTGCGGAGAACCTGCAGGTTCACCTGGTCCCAGTCCCGGCCCTGGTGCAGGCCCTTGGGAGTTTCCAGGTACATCGGCGCGCGGCGGAAGCGGCGGTCGTTCAGCAAGTGGCGAAACGGTTCCAACCCCAGCTTGCCCCGGCCGATGTGTTCGTGCCGATCCACGCGCGAGCCGCGCTCGCGCTGGCTGTCGTTCAAGTGGAACGCTTCCAGGCGGTCCAATCCCAGCAGCCGATCGAACTGCCGCATGGTGGCCAGATACTCCCGCCGCTCGATCAGCCCGTATCCGGCCGCGAACACATGGCAGGTATCGAAGCAGATCCCCAGCCGCTCGGAGTGGGCAACCCCCTGCATGATCTCGGCCAGGTGTTCGAAGCGGTGTCCCAGATTGGTCCCCTGGCCGGCAGTGGTTTCCAGCAGGCACTTCACTCGCAGCGTGCCCGTTTGCCGGTGCATTTCGTCGACGGCCGCGATCACGCGCCGCAGGCCCGCGGCTTCGCTGCTGGTCGTATACGAACCCGGGTGGATGACCAGCGCGGCCAGTCCCAGCCGTTCGGCCTGCCGCATCTCGCCGATGAAGGCCTGCAACGACTTGTTCCAGAGCGCGTCGTCGGGGCTGGCCAGGTTGAGCAGGTACGAGGCATGGGCGATCGGGTGTTGCAGGTGGGCAGCGTCCAGCGCCTGCCGGAAGCGGGCGGCGTTCTCGTCGCTCAGCGGCATGGCCCACTGGGATGGGCTGTGGATAAAGATCTGCACCGTGTCCATGCCCAGCGCGGCCGCCGCCTCGACCGCCTTGTGCAGCCCTCCCGCAATGGACATGTGAGCGCCCAGCAACGGCATCGACAACCTGCTTCCTTCGCCCTGGCCAAGGCCCCCTCGTGCCGCTCGACCAGCGGAGGCGTCGGGCCAACATGCTCTACTCGAACAGCGCCAGCAGCATGATCAGCAGCACAAAACCCACGGCAAGCGTTAGATAGATCCCCCCCAGCACCACGCCGGCAATTGTCAGTCCCTTGCCGCTGGGGTCCATCCGTCCTTCGCTCATCTTCCTCAAGTCGATCACGCCCAGCACAATCGCAAACGGCGCCACAAACGGGCAGCCAAGAACCCAGCCGATCAGCCCGAGCGCCAACACGAGTCCGCCGCGGTGCGGTTCGGCATACCGACGAGAGACAGGGACATGACCCGCGACGCCGGATGCCGCCGCCCAGGGACCGTTCGCCGGCGCGTCGGCGAACGGATTCGCGGCGCGGCCTGGCACGGGCTCGCGGACCTGCAGTTCCGGGTAAACGGCGGCCGCTGACTGCCAGAAACTGTCGCCTTCCTGCTGCACTTGAGCGCTGGGCGTCACCCGCCCTTGAACCACCCAGCCATCCAGCTCGAACCGATCGACCGGACCATAGACCTGGCCATCGTCGGTCTTCAGCAGCCAGCGACGCGACGCCGGACCGTGCAGGTTGCCAGTCGCGTACGGGCCCGTCCCGGTCTGGCCCGTCCCGGTCTGGCCCGTCCCGGTCTGGCCAGCCAGCGGGACCTTGTACAAGGTCTGGCAGGCGGGGCAGCGCGCGGTCTTGCCGGCGTGGTGGTCCGCCACGCGCAGCCTTCTGGAACAGCCGGGACAGTCCATTTCGATCGGCATTACCAGCCACCCCGCATTCCGAACACGACCAGCATCACGAACATCGCCACGACCATGGCCACGATCAGGGTCAGCGCATGCAGCATGCCCATGATCCGTCCCGCTTGCGTCAGCCCCTGGGAACGCGGGTCCATGCGGCCGGCCCGCATTTCGTTCAGGTCGGCCGTGCCCATCACCCAGGCCGCGACGCTCAGGATCGGGCAGACCAGCCAGCCCAGAATCGCCAGCGACAGGATCATCTCGCCGCGGTCTGGCAACGCATAGGTCTTGCTCGCGGGCGTATCTCCGCCGGGTCGGCCAGCCAGTGGTCCGTCCCCGGTTGCGGATGCGGTCGAGGGGAGCGCCGGCAACGGCTGGGGCCGCAATTCCGGATACACCTGGTCCGCCGCTCGCCAACCACCACCGGCCACGCGTAATTCGCAGTCGTGCGACACGCGCCCTTCGGCCGCCCAGCGGTCCAGCTCCGCCTTGGGGACGGGACCAAACTCCTGGCCCTCCGGCGTTCGCAAGGTCCAGCCGCCCTCGGCGGTTGCGGCGTCCCCGCCCAGACCGGGCGTCAAACTGGCCGCGGGAACCATCACCGGCAACGAGCACTCCGGACAGCCGACCGACTCCCCCGCCCACGGGTCGTCAACCTGCCAGTGGCACCCGCAGCCGGGACAAGTCAAGGGAATAGGCATCGTCGCTGCGCTGGTTCCAAAGGTACGTGTCGCGGGGCGGCGGAGTCTGCCGAACGGCATGGGCGAACGCATGCCGGCAGTTTATCCGGCAGTTTACCCCACGGGCAGCCGTGCCATCAATCGGCGACGGGCGCCTCGAAAAGCAGTTGGCCGGTATCCAGGCGGAGTTGCCACAGACCCTCAGGACCACGTACATTACGGGTATTGCATCTGACGTGCCTTTGCGTCCAGGAGGCTCGCCCATGTTCTGGGTGTGGATGACCGTCGGCGCCGTAGCATCCGTTCTGGCGGCAATCCTGTTGCAAAAGGCTTTGAGCCGCTGGAGGGTAGCGGCCGCTCGCCGCCAACTGACCGAGCAGCGCGGTCGCTTCCAGCGGCGGCGCGAATGGCTCGAAGCCCGCTTCCTGACGCTCGCGTCGCAGTCGGGTTCCCCGCGAGGCCTGGCCTGGGTCGACTGCGAGTTCGACAACGCCGTGGCATTTGCTCGGGACCGCGGGACGGGGGAGCTGCGGGCACTGGTGGGTGTGACGATCCGTTTCGAGGCGATCGAGGGGGGCGGGATGGAGGACGTCGAAGCGGTCGGCAACCTGCGGGCCGCCACGGCGGTCTTCCGCTGGCACCGCGGCGACTGGGAAACCGACGGCCGAGCGGTCTTCAACTTGAATCCGGCCGAGACGATTCGGCGGTACCAGCACGAGCTGGAGACGGTCGACTGACGTCCCTGCGTTGACGCGCCGCTTGGAGGTCGTTTGCGGCCTAGCCCTCGTCGGCGGCCTCGGACAGGTACAGCAGGGCGCCGCAGCTCTTGCAGAACACGGGGCGGGAGAGCATCAGTTCGCTGATCACCTGGGGCGGCAGCATCTGGAAGCAACTGCCGCAGCTTTCGCCCACCACTTCGGCCAGGGCATTTTCGCCGCGAGCCTGGCTGACTCGATCGTACGTCTGTTTGAAGTCCGCGGGCAGCACCTGTTCGGCCGTCCGCAGTTCGGCCGTCACTCGCGCCAGCTCGCGTTCCAGCAGGTCATGTTCCTCGGCCACCCGCTGGCGGACTTTCTCCGATTCCGCCCGCGACTTGGCCAGCTCGGCCTCGATGCGCGCGATCCCCGCCTGGTGTTCATCCAGCTTCTCCAGCATTTCGAGGATCTCGTCCTGCAACACACTGTTGGCCTGATCGTCCGCCGCGATTTGTTCCAGCAACGCCTGGTATTCGCGGTTGTTCGCGCAGGCGTTCAACTTAGCGCGGAGATCCACGATCCGCATTTCGCGCTGCTTGAGCTGCAGTTGACGTTCATCGGCGTTGACGCGGGTCCGGGTGAGAGCCTGCTTGGCTTCCTGCTGGGCGGTTTCCAGCCGCTTGACATTGGCCTCGGCCGCCCGGGCCTGTTTGGGGCCGCGTTCCAGTCGGCCGCGCAAGTCGGTCAGTTGGCGGTGGATCCGATGCAGTTCCCGCAAGGCGGCTGCCGAAACGTTCATGGGGCGGTTACTCCTGAAACTGGTAGCGGGCTGGCAATCCGCCTGGCGAACGGAGTGGGCGGGAATCCCGCGGGGAGAAATCCCGGCACTCGACGTTCGCTCGGCGGCGGATGGCATAAAAAAAACCGCTGGTCACCAGACCAGCGGTTGCGATTGTTGTCGTACTGAGCGAGTTCACCGGCTCGAACCGGCCCGCACTCCACCAGCGGCTAGTTCGTCGCGCTGGGAAGGAAGCCCGCCAGTTGCTGGATCCGGACCGGATGCTGCAGCTTGCGCACCGCCTTGGCTTCGATCTGCCGCACCCGCTCGCGCGTGACCTTGAAGATCCGGCCGACTTCCTCCAGCGTGTAGGTGTAGCCGTCCCCCAGACCGTACCGCAGGCGGATAATCTCGCGTTCGCGGTACGTAAGCGTCTTGAGCAGGCTTTCAATCTTCTCACGCAGGATCCCGTTGCTGGCCGACTTGACCGGACTTTCACTCGACCCGTCCTCGATGAACTCGCCGAAGCTGCTGTCCTCGCCGTCACCGACCGGGCGGTCCAGGCTGACCGGATGGCGACCCATGTCCATCACGCGCCGCACTTCATCCACCGTCATGCCGGCGCGGTTGGCGACCTCCTCAGTTGTCGGTTCTCGCCGCAGATCTTGCAAGAGCCTCTTCTGAATATTTCGCAGCTTGGACAGGATGTCGATCATGTGGACCGGGATCCGGATGGTCCGCGCCTGGTCGGCGATGGCCCGGGTGATCGCTTGCCGGATCCACCAGGTGGCGTAGGTCGAGAACTTGAAGCCCCGCCGGTACTCGTACTTATCCACGGCCCGCATCAGCCCGGTGTTCCCCTCCTGGATCAGGTCCAGAAAACTCAGGCCCCGGTTGCGGTACTTCTTGGCAATCGACACCACCAGCCGCAGGTTGCCGCTGGACAACTGCCGCTTGGCCTGCTCGTACAACTCGAATTGTCGCCGAGCCACTTCGCAGCGGCTCCGCAGGCTGCGCGGGCTCTCCTGGGTCAGCAGCATCAGCCGCCGCAGTTCCCTGCGCAACTGGCTCCGCTGATCGGCCTCGCGCGGATCGTCGCCGAGCTGATCCAGACGCAAGCGAATCCGCACCATGCGGTCGGCGAAATCCCGCAGTTCCTTCACCAGCGGCTGCACGCGCCGCGTCCGCAGACTGAGTTCCTCCACCAGTTGCAGGCACTTTCGCCGCCGCCGCAGCAGAGCGGCCCGCGCCCGGCGCCGCACGTCGGCCGGAGTGGAGCGGCGGATCAGCAGCTCGAAATCGTGCCGGTTCTGCTCCAGCAGCCGCTCGATCGTCCGCAGGTTGTGCGGCATGCGGGCGAGAATCTGCTCCTTGGTCAGCCGCTCGGTCAGCGACACCTTGATCGTGCGGTCGAACGGCAGCTCGCCCCGGTAGACGCGCGTCAGCGTCTGGACGGTGGCTCGCAAGGCGTAGTCGCAACTGAGCACGGTGCGGCGGAACCGCTTGCGGGTAATCTCGATCTTCTTGGCCAGCGAGATCTCCTCTTCCCGCGACAACAGCGGGATCTCGGCCATCTGCGAGAGGTACATCCGGATCGGATCGTCGCTCAGCTTCGGCAGATCGCCGGTCGGAGGCAAGCTGACGGCTTCCTCCTCGGACAATTCCCGCCCGTCGCCTTCGCCCAGCAAGGGCACGACCTGGCGAAGCGCGTCGCGGACCGCCCGAGAGGTGCCGCCGGTTGCGGGGCCGCCGGCGGAGGTGCCGCTAGCAGCGGGGCCGCGTCCAGGCGCGGCGGGAACCTGGGGCATCTGATCCACCAGTTCGATGCCCTGTTCCTCCAGGGCGATCAGCAGGCTGTCCAGCTTGTCGGGGCTGACGTCCTCGTCCGGCAGGTAGTCGTTCACCTGGTCGTAGGTCAGATACCCTTGCGATTTTCCCTGGCCAATCAGTTGCTGCAAATCCATTTCGAGATGGTCCACGTGCAAACCTCCTGCGCACGTTAGCGCCTGCGGGGACTCGACGCCGATCGGCCGTCCGGCCCCCCTGTATGGGTCGCGGACGGAATCGGCGGGCAAGGACGCTACCCTTCCGTGGGTGCGGAAATTCCCTGCCGATTTCGCTCAGATTGTACGATCCGCATCAGGGCCAGCAGTTCCTCCTCCTCGTCCAGGCCGCCGGCGTGCAGGGCGTGCACGGTTTCCCGCTGCCGCTGCGCTTCGGCCGCCAGTTGAAAATGCCGAACCAGTCCGTCCAGGCGCTCCGCCGCGGACTCCAAGGCCGGTTCCGACTTGTCGCGCGCGTCCTCGTCCGCCGCGACCAGCAAGTACTTCCAGTAGGGATTTTCGATCGACAACAGCACTTCCTCGAACGCCACCGACTCGCCGCCGTCCAGCCGCGCGGCGTAGACGCCAAACAACTGAATCGCGTCGTCCGTCGTCAACCGCTCCGACGAAATGCTGGCCACCGCGTCTTCCACCAGTTCGGGATGCCGGGCCAGGATGCCAAGCAGTTCCAATTCCTGAGGCAGCAGCCGCTGCCGCGCGGGCCGGTCCGATTCTGCTCGATCCGACTCGGCTCGTTCCGATTCTAGGCGTGCCGGCTGCGCCTGGCCTGGCCGGGCTGGTACCGCCGCCAGATCGCTCCGATTCGGCTCGGCCGGGTTCGCGCCGCCGCGGGCTGGTCCGCCGCCGGCCGGAGTGGCTCGTCCGCCGCCCGCCCGCCGCAACTGCCGCAACCGCTCGCGAATCCGTTGCTCGTCGACGGCGAACCGCCGAGCGAGCCGGCCCAGCAACTGTTCTTCCCGCAGTTTGGTGGCCGGTTCGTCCGGGGCCAACGCCAGCGTCCTGAGTACGTCTTCCAGAGCGGCGGTCGCCCGGTGCGTGTCACGGAGTAAATCGATTCCCTGCGTGACCACGTCCAACTTGTGGTCCAGCGCGTCGGCGGCCGAGCGGAGTTGCGTGCGGAAGGCGTCCGCCCCCTCGCGAAGGAAGAAGTCGAAAGGGTCGAGGTTGTCGGGCAGCGTCACGATCCGCAGATCCATGTCGGCGGCCACGAACAGTTCCAGAATCGCATTGGCCTTGGTCCGCCCCGCTTCGTCGCCGTCCAGCACCAGCGCCACTCGATCGGTGAACCTCCGGACGTTGGCGATGTGCCGTTCGTTCAGCGCTGTTCCCAGCACAGCCGCCACGTTCTTGACGCCCACCTGGTGGGCCATCACCACGTCGGTGTACCCTTCGACGATCACCAACTCGCGCTGCCGAGCGACCTCGTCCCGGGCCAGATCGAGCCCGTACAGGTGTTCGCTTTTGGTGAACAGGCGGGTTTCGGGCGAGTTGATGTACTTGGCCGGCTGGCCCTCCGACAAGCCGGGCACGATCCGCCCGCCAAACGCCACACACCGCCGCAGCGGGTCGCGGATCGGAAAAATCAATCGTTCGCGGAACCGGTCGTACATCCGCCCGCCGTTCTGGCTGCGGCCCAGCAGCCCGACCGCCTCCAGGACCTCGGGCGAGAACCCGGTCCCTCGGCTGCGATCCAGCAGCCACTGCCAACCGCTGGGCGAAAAACCCAAGCGGAACTCGGCAATGCTCTGCTCGTTGATCCCTCGCTGCCGCAGGTACTCCCGCGCCGGTTCGGCCGCCTCCGACTGGCACAAGCAGCGATGGAACTGCTCCTCGGCCCAACCCAACGCCCGGTACAGTGTCGGCCGGTGCCGCGGGCTGCCTTCCTCGGCGCGTTCCTCGCGCGAACTCTTGCGCAGTACGACGCCCGCCCGATCCGCCAGGATCTCCAGCGCCTCGCGGAATCCCACCTGCTCGCGCTGCATCACAAAGCTGAAAATGTCGCCGCCCAGGTCGCAGACCCAGCAGCGCCAGCTTTGCCGTTCGGGATTCACCTGCAGGCTGGGGTTCGAATCGTTATGCCAAGGACAATGGCCGACGAAGATGCGGCCCTTCGGGCGCAGCTCGATGTAGCTGCGAACCAGGTCGACGATCCCTATCGCCTGGCGAACCTGTTCCTTGGCGTCGAACATGTCGGATTCGACGGACACCGGCAACTCCTGTGGCGTGAGGCCCGCGGGGATGGACAGGGCAGTCCTTCGAACCACCCCGCCAAGTGCCCTTGCGGCCACGGCCGGAATGTCACTTCCTGAATCGTACAACCCGCCACCGGTTCTGGGCTGACCGGCAGTCTCCGTACAACCTCAGGCTGGGGCGGGATTATAGAGACACGTCACCAGGCGGTCAAGATTGTTCCGACCGCGCGCCGACCACCACGGTCAGGGTCTCCTGACGGCCTCGGCGGACAACCGTAACCTCAACCGCTCGGCCAATTTCCGTCAATCCAACGTTCATAAACAGGTCGGCCGGATTGTCGATCGGCTTGCCGTCCCAACGGATCACCACGTCGCCCACTTGCAGACCGGCCTGGCGAGCGGGACTGCCGCCGGAATTCTCGGCCAAGGCAGCAATCAACGCTCCTCGCGTGTCGGGCAATCCCAGCTCCGCGGCCATCTCCATCGTCAACGGCTCGGGCTGTACCCCCAGCCAACCTCGCTGCACGTGGCCCTGGCTGCGGAGGCGTTCGTAGACCGGGCGAGCGACCCGGCTGGGAATCGAAAAACTGATCCCCTGGTACGCCTCGCCCACGATCGCCGTGTTGATCCCCACGACCCGCCCCGTCACGTCCACCAGCGGCCCGCCGCTGTTGCCCGGATTCACCGCCGCATCGGTCTGCAGGAAGTCCTGGTAGGGCGAACCGGCGGTGTCCGAACGATGCTTGGCACTCAAGATGCCAAACGTGACGCTGCGCTCCAACCCGAAGGGACTGCCGAGCGCCCAGACCAGAGCGCCGACTTCCAACTGGTCGCTGTCGCCCCACTGGGCCGCGATCAGGTTGTCAGCGTCGACTTTCAGCACGGCCAGATCGGTCAGCGCGTCCACTCCCACGATCCTTGCCCGCACGACCCGGCCGTCACTCAGCTTGACCTGGATGTCGCGCGATCCAACCACCACGTGGCGGTTCGTCACGATATATCCCTCCGGGTCCACAATCACGCCGGAACCCTGCCCCTCGAATCGCCGCTGCATCCCACGGCGCCCTCCGAGCGGTTCGGTGGCCTCGGCAGACAACGCGGGACCCGCCAGGTTGATATGCACCACGCTCGGCCCCACCTTCAGCGAGACCAGTTGGTAGGCTTTGGACAGTTGCGCCAGCGGCAGTTCGCCCAGGCCGCGCCGAGCTTCCTCGAACTCGGCCCGTTGCCGACCGCGCGTCAACGCGAATTGCATCCGCTCGGCAAACGGCGGCAGAATGGCCGTCAGCAGAACCAGGCCCGCCAAGGCACACAGCAGCCAGACAATGCGATACAGCGGATGCGGGACCGGCGCGGCGAGCTGAACGGCGGGCCGACCGACCGGCGTTGCGTCGGCCAGCGGCGAGTTCGACTCCTGTTGGCTGAGCGGTGGGGACGCCGCGGCTGGCGCGTCCGGGGCTGGGGGCGCCGCCGTTGATGTGGTTGTCGGCGGCGATGCACTTTCAAAATCGCTGGCCACAGCCGTCCGCGGCAGCATGATCGGAGGTATTGCCGCCGGCTCGCCATTGGCCGGAACCGGAACGTCACTGGCCGCCGAGGACGCCGGTTCGGCGGGCGGCTCATCCAGGGCTGCCTGGTTCAAGTCCAATCGGCGCAATTCGTCCATGGACGGCCTTTCCGCGACGGTTGACTGGAGACACATTACCCCGGACGCCAGGGTCCCCACATTATACCCGCTCGCCGGCGTTTGGCGCGTCGAATGCTGGCCGGTGGGCCAGGCTAGCGTTAAGATGGCGGTCCCAGGGGCCGCGACAGGCTCCGCTCGACGGCCCACATCCCGGATCTTCGACCTTGTTACCTCGCCAGAACATGCCGGCCCACATCGAGGTCTATTTCCCGCCGCTGGCCACTGCCGACGCGGATGGCCTGCTGATGCTGGGTGGCGAGCTGACACCGGAATGGATTCTGGAAGCTTACCGACGAGCGATTTTTCCCTGGCCCATTTTGCACCGCGGGATGGAGATTCTGGCCTGGTTCTCCCCCGACCCGCGGGCGATCCTGGAACTGAGCCAGGTGCATGTCTCGCGGCGGTTGGCCCGGCGGCTGAGGCGGGGTGAGTTCGAACTGACCTGCGATCGGGACTTCACCGGGGTGATGGCGGGCTGTGCCGGACCGCGCCGCCAGCAGCCGGTTCCCGGCACCTGGATCACGCCCGCGATGCAGGCCGCGTACGGCCATCTGCATCAGTTGGGATACGCCCATAGTGTCGAGGCGTGGCAGGACGGACAACTGGTGGGGGGCGTTTATGGAGTGGCCTTGGGCGGGATGTTCGCGGGCGAGTCGATGTTTCACCGGGTTCGCGACGCATCCAAGGCGGCTCTGGTCGCCCTGGCCGGACACCTGGCCTCGCGGGGTTACACGCTGCTGGATATCCAGCAGGCCACGCCGCATACGGCCAGCCTGGGAGCGACCGAAATCCGCCGCTCGCTTTACTGCCGCCGGTTGCGGGAGGCCCTTGCCCGGCCAGTGCATTTCGGTAGCCGATTGGAATTCGACGCCTCGACGCTGGGCCGCGATTCGTAGTCCGGACCACCTGCCTGAACCATCTGCCTCATGCCCGACCTGACTCCCGACGAACTGGAACGTTACAGCCGCCAGATTGGTCCGGGCGTGCTGTCGCTGGACGGGCAACAGCGGTTAAGGTGTTCGACCGCGCTGGTGACTCGGGCTGGCGGCATGGGAGGTCCCGCCGCTTTGATGCTGGCCATGGCCGGCGTGGGGCGCTTGATTGTCGCGCATGGCGGCCACCTGATTTCGCCGGATCTCAACCGCCAGGTGCTGGGATCGGAACAAGGCCTGGGCAAGCCGCGGGCGGCCGAGTTCGCGGCATACCTGCGCGGCATGAACCGGTTCGTGCAGGTCGAACCGCTGGATTACGAACCGGACGACGACCAGGCGCTGGAGTTGGCGGCCCGCTGCGACGTGATTCTTTCCTGCCCGCCGACCTTCGAGGAGCGCCTGCGGCTGAATCGCGCCGCCGTGATTACGGGCACGCCCCTGATCGACGCGGCTCAGTGGGGCATGACCGGAACGCTGATCGTCGTCCGCCCCGGCGAGACGGCTTGCCTGGAATGCGTCTACCCCGCGCCGCCGCCCTTTGAAGAGCTGTTTCCGGTTGTGGGCGCGATCTCGTCGGCCACCGGGTCGCTCGCCGCGCTCGAAGCCATTAAGATTCTCTCTCAGACCGGCCGACCGCTGTGGGGGCGGATGTTCACTTACGACGGCTACCACGGACGCGCGACGGCGGTCCAACTGCAACGCCGTCCGCAGTGCCCGCGCTGCGGCGCCGCAGCACGCGGCGCGTAGCTGAGCGGCGCCACTTGCCGCGGGAATCCGCTGAGAAATCTCCCAACCGCCAGTTGCCGAGGGTGACACCAGTGAAAATCCAAGTGATCTACACGGGCCGCGGCTACCAGCTTGCGGAACTCCTGCCCGATGAACTCGAACTGGACGACGCGGCCGGCGTGGGCGACGCGCTGCGGCTGCTGGCCAAGCGACTGCCGGCCGACGTGCGGTTGCCGGACACCTGCCTGATCTCGGTCAGCGGCCAGCATCTGGGAACGCTCGCCCAGCACAACTCGGTCCGCTTGCGCGACGGCGACGAACTGACCTTGATCGCGCCCGTCGCCGGCGGCTGAAGAGCACTCGGATGTTTCAGTGCGCGGGGCCAAGACGATGTAACCACGAAATACACGAAACACACGAAAGAAGACAAAAAGAAAGAAAGACAAGAAGAAAGACAAAAAGGAAGACAGAAAGAAGGGAAGAAGGAAAGGAAGAAAAGAAGCAGGAGGGCGGCAGCGACCGACGGAAGCTGGCGGATGAAGTGTCGAGCGGCTGCTGCGATAGGCATCGGCGGAGTTGCTTCGAACTGGGAAAGTGTCCGGCCCGATTCCGCTCTTGCTTCCTTTCGTGTGTTTCGTGTGTTTCGTGGTTATCCTCCGCGCTGCTGATCGTGGTGTTGCTAAATGTCGTCAGAGGACATTTCGGTCGCCAGGTTTCCGCGCCGGTAGGTCGCCCGGTGGCGGTACGGTCTCGCGAGATCAGAATTATCGAAAATGATGACGTGGGGAAGTTGCTCTATAGCGAGCGTCAGATTGGCTTGCGACCGCTCGAAGCGAGTAAGCAACTTGTCGTCCGGGACATCGTGTCCGCCCTGGTTAACACGCATCGAAACTCGCTCGATCGACGTTTGAGAGTCGGGGATCTGGATGTAGATCAGGACGACTTCGTAGCCTTGCTCCGCAAGTCCGCTCAACATGCCGACCTTATCACCCACTGGATCGGATAACACCGTTTCGAAAATGAAGCTTTCACCCGACGCGATCAAGGCACTGCGGATTGCGGCAGCGGCTTCGGCTGCCTCGTAGGGCCCAATCTGCAGTTGTCGGGCAAGCGCGTCCGCGTTGACGAAACGCAGCCCCGACTCGGCGAGGTGCGAGTGATAGAAGGTAGTTTTTCCCGATCCGTTGGGACCGGCGATCGCCACCACGATGGGGCGTCTATCGAGAAAGTCCCACTTCACTCTCAGGCCTCAAGCCGCACAAAAACCCGATTGACAAATCGTCCCACCGTTTCCGTCCCGTCTTGGTCAATTCTACGGAGCACTCCCGGACGACCAACAACCGGTTCAAAGTGCGGAAAGGGCTGAGCGTTCAAATAGTCCCGAACCCGTGTCCTTCCGACGTCCGAGTCAACACTTGCGATGGCCTCGGAAAGTGATCGAACAGCGCCGGCCCTCTTCAGTGCCAGGGCTCGGTCGCCGCGCAGAATCAATTCCAGAGAACGACCAATTCGAGCCCAAAACTCGATCTGTCCGGCGATCGATCGCTCCGAAAGCTCCGCCGTCACTCGTGCGTCACACACCAACTCGTCGGATAGCTTCACTGGTTGACCCATTCTCCACCTCGCTTTCGCTTGCAATGGTAGCGTTTTGCTACCAGCTTGGCAAGTGCTTGGGTGAATGCCCCGTTCGAGAGGCTGTCCGGTACTGAGTTGCCAGGATGAAGCATCGAGCGGCTGCTGCGCAAAGCAACGGCGGAGTTGCTTCGAACTGGGAACGTGTCCCGCACAATGCTGCTCTTGCTTCCTTTCGTGTGTTTCGTGTGTTTCGTGGTGATCCTCCGGCCTGCTGATCATGGTGTCTGGGCAACATAAAGGTACCGGACACCTTTTCGGCGCTACGACAGCACGGCGCGGATGACGTGGCCGTGAACGTCGGTCAGGCGGCGTTCCAGGCCGTTGTGGTAGTACGTCAGCCGCTCGTGGTCCAGCCCCAGCAGGTGCAGGATCGTGGCGTGAAAATCGTGGACCGTGGCGACGCCCTCGACCGCCTGGTAGCCAAACTCATCGGTCGCGCCGTACGTGAACGGCGCTTTCACTCCGGCGCCCGCCAGCCACGCGGTAAAACCTGCCGGGTTGTGGTCGCGCCCGCTGGCACCGGCCTGGAACGTGGGCATGCGGCCGAACTCCGTGCACCACACGACCAGCGTCTCGCTGAGCAGCCCGCGCTGCTTCAGGTCGCGCAGCAAAGCGGCCGTCGGCTGGTCCAGCACCGGACCATGCTTGCTGTATTGTTCCTCCAGATGTTTGTGGCCGTCCCAGTTGCTGACGCCCTCGCCGCCGGTCTGGTACGCGCCGTTGAACACCTGCACGAACCGCACGCCCCGTTCGACCAGGCGGCGAGCCAGCAGGCAGTTGCGGGCATAGGCGGCCTTGAGCGGATTCTGCGCGTCGTCGGCGCCATACATCCGCAGCGTGGCCGCCGTTTCGGTCGCCAGGTCGCTCACCTCCGGCACGCTCAACTGCATCCGGGCCGCCAGGCGGTAGCTGGAAATCCGCGCGGCCAGCTCGCTGTCGCCGGGAAACCGCTCCAAGTGTCGGCGGTTCAGGCCGTCCAGAAACGCGCGTGTGCGGCGATCAGTCGCCGGGTCGAGTCCCTCGGGCGGCTGCAAGTTGCGGAGCGGCTTGCTGGCGTTGAAATCGGTCCCCTGAAATGCCGCGGGCAGAAAGCCGGGCCCCCAGTTGTTGACGCTCGACTGGGGCGTCCCCCGCGGATCGGGAATCGCCACATAGGCCGGCAGCTCCTGGTTCTCGGTGCCCAGGGCCCACGTCAACCAGGCTCCCATGCTGGGAAAGCCATCCAGCGTGAAGCCGGTCGACATCAAGTTTTCGCCCGGCCCGTGCGTGTTCGTCTTGCCAGTCAGCGAATGGATAAAGCACAGTTCGTCGGCCAGTTCGCCCAGCCGCGGGACCAGGTCCGAGATCATCTTGCCGCACTCGCCCCGCGGCCGGAACTGCCAGGGGCTGCGAGTCAGATTGCCCTGCCCGCCCTGGAACGTGATCAGCCCCTCGGCGCCCGGCAGCGGTTGCCCGTGCCGCTTGATCAGTTCCGGCTTGTAGTCAAACGTATCGATCTGGCTGCAAGCGCCCGAACAGAAGATCATCAGCACGTTCTTCGCCCGGGCTGGAAAGTGTTTAGGGCGCGCGGCAAAGGGTCGGCCGGGATCGATCGCCGGACGCCGCGGAGAACCCTCGGCCGCCAGCAGGCCCTCTGCCTGCAGCAAACTGGCCAGCGCGATGCCCGCCAGTCCGCCCCCGGTGTGGATCAACAGTTGCCGCCGGCTGGTGCCTTGCATCATCGGAGCGATCCGTTCAAGGTAGGAACACAAACTCGTTGGTATTCAGCAGCGCGCGGGCCAGTTGCGTCCAATCGGTTTCCTGGACGAACCGCAGCGCCGCGGTCGTTTCCTCGGCTTCCGGCGGGCGGCCGAAACACAGTTCATACGCTCGCGCGACGCGCGCCTCGGGACTGGCCGCTTCGCGCTCCAGCCGCTGGGCCAGCAGTTCCGCCTGCTCGTTGACGAAACGGCTGTTCAGCAGGTTCAGCGCCTGCAGCGGCGTGGTCGACCGGCTGCGCTGGGGAACCACCTGGCTGCAGTCGGGGCAGTCGAACACGCCGAACACCGCGTCGCGTTCCTGCCGCACCTTGGTCATGTAGATCATCCGCCGCCAGTCGCCGGGACCGAAGCTGGTCTTGGGATGATAGTGGCGGACGTTTTCGGCCTCGACTTCGAACGCGCTGAAGCCCGGTCCGCCCATCCGCGGATCGAGCTTGCCGCTGGCGGCCAGTATGGAGTCGCGGATCGCCTCGGCCTCCAGCCGGCGGGGAGGAAACCGCCACAGCAGCCGCGTCCCGGCATCCACCGCCACGGCGTCTTCCCGCGGCCGGCTGTCCTGCCGCCAGGTGTCGGACGACAGGATCAGCCGGTGGATGTGTTTCAACGACCAATCGTGCTCGACCAGTTCCGCCGCCAGCCAGTCGAGCAGTTCGGGATGCGAGGGAGCCGTACCGTTGGCGCCGAAGTCGCTGGG
>JAGFJK010000075.1 GCA_024102795.1 Pirellulaceae bacterium | reverse complement strand
TGCGGCTGCTCGGCCAGGCGCACCTGCTGGCCGCCGACGCGGCGGCCAGCCAGCAGGACGCGCAGCGCCTGCTGGAACTGCTCGGCCCGCGGCATCCCCCCGAACTTCGCGGCGAAGCGGTCGATGCCCTGGAACGGATCGGACGCGACGAGTTGCCTGGACAGTTGCTGGCCGGTTGGGAGGCCCACTTGCCCGACCTGCGGCGGCAGGTGCTGGATGTGCTGCTGCGGCGCGAGAACTGGACGCGCGAGCTGCTGGCGGCGCTGCGCGATGGCCGCTTGCAGGCCGCTCAGATCGATCCCCGCCGGCGGCAGCAGCTACTGGAGCATCGCCTGGAGTTCGTGCGGCGGCAGGCGGCCGAATTGCTGGCAAGCACGCTTCCCTCCGGGCGGCGGGAAGTGCTGGCGGCCTACCAGGACTCGCTGCAGCGCCCGGGAGACGCCGCGCGGGGTCGCGAGCTGTTCGCCAAGAAGTGCGCCGCCTGCCATCGGCTGGAAGGCGTCGGCCACGCGGTCGGCCCCGACCTGACGGCACTCACGGACAAGTCGCCGGCCGCGATGCTGGTCGCCATCCTGGATCCCAACCGCGCGATCGAAGACCGCTTTCTGGATTACCAGGTGGTGACTGCCGACGGGCGCGTGTGGAGCGGCATGCTGGCCGGCGAAACGGGCAACGCCATCACGCTGCAAACGCAGGACGGCAAGCAGCAGCCAATCCTCCGCGGCCAGATCGAGCTGCTGCGGACGACCGGCAAGAGTTTTATGCCCGAAGGCATCGAACGGGAACTGTCGGCGGACGACGTCGCGGCGGTGATCGCCTACGTCCGCGGCGTCAAGGAATCACCCAAGCAGTTCGAGGGGAATGCGCCGCAAGTGGCTCCGGTCCGCGACGACGGTTCGATCCGGCTGCTGGCCATCCACGCCCGCATCTATGGCCCGACGCTGGTGTTCGAATCCCAGTATCGCAACCTGGGCTACTGGCAGTCCGCCACGGACCGCGCCGAGTGGACGTTGCAGGTTCCGCGGGCCGGGCGCTACGCGGTTTCGCTGGACTACGCCTGCGCCGACGACGTGGCGGGTAACCGCGTGCGCCTGGACGTGCTCGACCAGTCGCTTTCCGTCCAGGTTCCCGGTACGGGCGGCTGGGATCGCTACGGCAGCCTGTCGCTGGGCACGCTCCAGTTGCCCGCCGGTCCGGTCGACGCGATCCTGCGTAGCGACGGCCCCGTCCGCGGCGCCGTGCTCGACCTGCGCGGAGTCCGCCTGGTCCCGCAGCCATGAGGGCTGCACGAGCTCATCGGGCAGTCGGGGGTGAATCTCCAGAAGTTGTGCCGGTCCCCTGGGCTTGCTGTGGGCCCCGGGTTTCATGGGGTCCCTGGGCTTCATGAGGACCCCGGGTTTCATGGGGGATCAGGTGGCCGGGCCGAGGGAACAGGTGGCTGCTGAGCGGCGCGAAGCCGTCCAGGTCGTCAAAGTACATGAAGTGCGTCACCCGCAGCGTGGTCGGTCCCACGCTCAGCAGATTGAACGTGTTCTTCTCCCGCTCGCGCCCCCGGCCGCGACGCGACGTGGTGGTCCCGCACTGGACGATGATCACGCCGTGCTCGCGGTCGCGCCCCGGATACACGTCCAGCGAATTGCCGATATAGGCCCGGTGCAGATGGCCGCCCAGCACCACGTCGACGCCCAGGCTGACAAAGCGGTCCATGGCCCGTTTCGCCTTGGGCATCACCTGGTCGCGCACGAAGTCGGGAGCCGGCGCGAAGTGATGATGAGCGACCACGATCTTGGCCGCCTCCGGATGCGCGTCGGCGAAGGCTCGGCTGCAATACTCCAGTTGCTCCTCGTCGATCCGCCCGTTGACGATGGTCCGCACGGGCGAAGTGGAATTCAACGCCACAATCACCAGCCCATCCAGTTCCACCTTGTAATCCAGCTCCGGCGCGATGTACTGCCGGTACAGCCGGTATGGTTCGAATAACCGCTCGCGGATCCGGTACAGCGGCACGTCGTGGTTGCCGGGCACCACGACCAGCGGCACGTCGGGCAGCCGATCGAGAAACTGCCTGGCCAGCTCGAACTGCTCGACCTTGGCCCGCTGAGTGAAATCGCCGCTGGCCACGATCACATCCGGTTCCAGCCGCGGCACGATGCGCAGCAGCGCCTCGCCCACCCGCTCGACGAACGGCGGTCCGAAATGCAGATCGGAAATGTGCAGAATCGTGGCCACTTGCTTCGTACCCGCGGCGGCATTGCGGAAGTCGGCCCGCTCACGCCTTGCCGGGCCGCTGCTGTCTCCACGCATGATAGATCGACAGCACGTCGGCTTGCCAGCGGGGAAGGACCAGCGAGATCGCCGTGGCTTCGAGATTGGTCGCCGTGACCACCACCATGGCCACGCAGAACGGCCACGTCGGACCGCCCGCCAGCACGATCAGCGCGCCCGTGCTGCTCAAGAACCAGGCGGCCTTCGCTCCCAGCGTGTGGTAGCTCGGCAGCCTGCCGAACTTGATCAGACCCACCAGCGAAGTCAGGGCGAAGCTGGCCAGCGCCGCCCCGATCCAGGCCGCATGCCGGGCCACGAACTGCGGCATCAGCAGCCAGCCGCCGACCAGCAGACCGCCGTACATCAGCGCGTCGGCCACGCTGTCCAGCCGAGCGCCAAAGGCGGTCCGCTGCCGCCAGGCCACGGCCAGCTTGCCGTCCAGCCAGTCGGTCAACATCAGCAGCACGAACAGGCCCAGAAAGGCTCCCCGCTGCTCGTACCAGGCCAGTGGCAAGAGCAGCGGGGAACCGGCCAGACGCGCGGCGCTCAGCAGGTTCGGGACGTTCACCAGCGGCACCGGCCGCTCGTGGCCGTCCGGTGGTTCGCCCGATAGCGGCTTGAACTGTGGCTCGGACTGCGGCTCGGGCGGTGGCTCAGACGCGGATGGATTCATGGGCTTCCCGGAGTGGAAGCCCGGCGACCTACGGCCCGACTTCCAGCACGTCCAACTGATCGAACTTGCCTTCGGTCATACTCGCGCCGCCCACCGAAAGCAACCGCCGTTCGGACAGCGGCAGCATGCGGTGAAAGAACCGGGCCCGGTCCAGCTTGCGGACCAGAGTCCAACTCTGGCCGTCCTCGGCCAGCCGCTGCAGGCTGCCGCCGTACGTGCTCACATACAGCCGGCCGCCCGTGGCAAAGGCCGACGGGCCGAAACCGTCCATCGGCTCGCCGTGGATCGCGGGACCCTCGGTCCACTTGCCGCTGGCCGGATCGAAGATGTCGACGCGCGTCGTCGGACCACCCTCGCGCTGCATCCCGCCAATCGCATAGATCCGACCCTGGTGAGCAGCCACCGCCAGCGCCCGCCGCTGGAACGGCGGTGCGGGCAACGGTTGCCAACTCGGCGCGCCAGCCGCCAGATCCAGGACGTACGCCGTCTGATGCCACTTCGATTCCGCCTCGCCCGCCAGTTGCCAGCCACCCACCACGTAGATCTTGCCATCTAGCACGGCCGCGTCAAAAGAACTGCGGGGTTCGGGCAGCGGCGAGATTTCGGTCCACTTGCCGCTGGCCGGGTCGTAGCTGGTCACTTCCGCCTGAGACCACAAATCGTGCTCCTGGCCCTCCTTGTTCCGAGCCATGAAGCCGCCGATCCGGTACAGCCGGCCGCCGTGAGCGACTAGCGCCAGACCCTGCAATCCCGGCCCGTCGCCCAGCGACTCCCAGGCTTTGGGCTGAGCCAGGTTCAACCTGTGCAGCGTGCGGGCCTGCGTCTGGTCCGAATACGAATGGGCCCGGCCCGTGTGGCCGCCATAGATGTAGAGCGACCCGTCGAGCACCGCCGCTCCGAAACTGGTCACCATCCGCGGAATGGCCGGCAGCGCGTCGGCCGGCTGGGATGCCTGGGGAGCCTTGGCCGTCTTGCTCCCCTCGGACTCCTTGGACTTATTAGAATCCTTGGACTCCCCGGACGCCTCGGACGATTCGGTCGACGGTTTGTCGGCTGGGTTTTCATTCACTTGCAAGGCCAGCGTCACATAGTGCCGGGTGGAAGCGTACGAACGGTCATTGGACTTGCCTCCCCGCGGTTCAATATAGCGGGCTCGGATCGAATAGGTGCCCGGCTTGCCCAGCACGAGCCCGGCTTGTCCCTGGTCGTCCGTCACCGCCTCGAACTCCGCCAGCCCCGGCCCGTGCGCCTTGACCTCGGCGCCAGCCAGCGGCTGGCCCTGCCAGAGCAGGCTGAGCTGCAGGCGATTGCCGTCGCGGCGAGGAACCAGGTCCAGCGCCAGATGCTTGCCGCACTCGATCTTCTCCCAGGCCGGGTCGCCCAGCGCGGGCCCCGTCTTGGCGTAGTACTTCAACAGAAACGCCTCGCCGCCCCGTTCGATCACGCCCAGGTCGTGGGCCAGCGCGAACAGGGAAGCGGACGAATCATCGCCGAGCTTCGCCGTCAGCGCGTCGGACGACTTGGTAAAGCTGAGCTGCCGCGCCGAGCCACCCTGGTGAAGCTGCCAGGCGGTGGCGCTCGCCACGCGGTCCAGCAGATCCGGATCGTCCGCCTCGGCCAACTCGCCGAAGTACAGGTTCAGCCGCGGCTGGCCCGCGTCCGTGCCGCGCACCAGCCACAGAAAATGGGCGGATGCCGGCGACGCCAGCAGTTGGGCCCCCAGGATCGTTGCCAGACACAAGACCATTCGAATCGACATGCCACACCTCGTTCAAGGAAGGTTTACGCCTACCGGGATTCTAAATCGAATTCAAACTGGTTGGGACCCGCCGGGGTGACCGTGGCGGTCAGCTCGCCGGGTCGCTGGTAGCGCGCCGGCACCGAAACACTTTCGATTGGCCGGCCCGTATTCTGCTGGACGATTTGCCTCGCCTCCGTTTCGTCGACGCCGTGCGGATTGACCCGCACGTCGTACTCGCCCGCGGCCGGACCGTTCCGCTCGGTCCAGGCAAACTGGCCGTTGACCACCGGAGCGGCGACGACCAGGCCGCCCTTGCCACGCGGCTCGAAAATGATCGAGGCCTGATCGAGCGGCTGGCCGCCCAGCGTGACGCTGCCGGAAGCCGCGTAGCGGGACGGACCCGAACGGCCGCACGCCGCGCATGCGGCCGCCAGCAACAGACAAGCAAGCGCCCGGGACAAGAACCAGCACCGGGCAGCTCTGGAAGTTGGTTTGGCGGTCGGGGCCGATTTCATCTTGCCATGCCCCCTCAGTCCAGACTCACGACTTCGTCACCGTCGCGCGTGGCCAGCGCCCGCAGGACGGACGGTTCGATCGTGTCGTGGATCAGCCGCACGCTGCCGTCGCACAAGGCGAAGTTCACTCCGCCCGGATGATGGCTCTGGTAGCCGCCGTTGCCCGCCGCCGCGTGCAGGTTGAACGGCAGCAGCGTGGTGCCCAGCGCGATCTTCGGATATCCAACCGCCCAGCGGGCCGTGCCCCACTTGATCTGTCCCACGCAAGGTCCGCTGGTCCAGAGATAGTCCTTCATGTGGTACGTGGTCTCGCCGATGGCAATCGTATGACTGGTTCCGTCCAGGATGTCCCGGAACGCCACCTGCCGGTTGCGGTAACCGTAGCGCGGCCAGACCAGGTTGAACACGCCGTCCCCTTGCTGCATGTAGTCGTCCGACCCTTCCGACAACAGGTAGCTGCTGGGCCCGCCCGTTTCGCCGCAGACGGTGTCGGGCACCTCGCGGGACAGGGGCATCGAGGGGCAGAGATAGACGGGGATCCGCTGCTCCGAAACGGCCACGTTGTGAGGGTCCGTGTAGTACAGGTTGAAGTCGTAGGCCTGGTACAGGTTGCCCGATTCCAGGTAGGGCAGGACCGAGGCGAAACCGCTGACGAAGTTCTCGGTCGATACGCAGCCGGCCGGAAACGCGCCGAACGTGTCGTGGTAGTTGTGCATCCCCAGCACGATCTGCTTCAAGTTGTTGGTGCAGGACATGCGGCGAGCCGCCTCGCGGGCCGCCTGCACGGCGGGCAGCAGCAGGGCCACCAGGATGCCGATGATGGCGATCACCACCAGCAGTTCGACCAGCGTGAACGCGCGACGGATGCCGCCTGGGCAGCGGCAAGCAGAAAACCTCGAAGAACGACGCATGATGCGACCTCCAGCCACAAGACACCCTTACACGCCCCATAAACCGTTTATGGGGCGTCACTTACGGGGCGTGGCTGGCTCCGCCGGAGGGCGGTCGGGCTGGCTGCGTCCGGGAGACTGATGAAACTGAGTCTCAGTATCTGTATTTGTTAGCCGCGGCCGGGCCGGTTGTCAACGGCGCGCTGCGGAATTTTCACGGACCAGCCGCATGCCGGATCGACGGCGGTCCCAAATCGGCCACAATCAGCCTGGAACGCGCACCGCGGGAGGGGACCATGAATTCGTCGCCAATCGTTCGCTGCCCCTGGGCCCAGGGAGAACAATACATCCAGTACCACGACCTGGAATGGGGCGTCCCGGTACACGATGATCGCCTGCTGTTCGAACTGCTGATCCTCGAAGGCGCGCAGGCCGGACTCAGTTGGCAAACCATCCTCCGCAAACGGGCGAGTTACCGGGAAGCATTCGCACAGTTCGACCCGGTCCGCGTGGCCCGGTTCGGCGAGCGGCAGCGAGTCGCGTTGCTGGCCAACCCCGGCATTGTCCGCAACCGGCTGAAAATCGACTCCGCCATCCAAAACGCCCGGGCGTTTCTCGATGTCCAGCGTGCATTCGGGACGTTCGACCAGTACCTGTGGCCCTTCGTGGGCGGGCGGCCCATCCAGAACCGCTGGCGCTCGCTCGGCGACGTTCCCGCGAAAACAGCGGAATCCGACGCGCTGAGCAAAGACCTCAAGCGGCGCGGCTTCAAGTTCGTCGGCAGCACGATCTGCTACGCCTACATGCAGGCCACCGGCCTGGTGAACGACCATCTGGTCGACTGCTTTCGGCATGCACGACTGGCGGATTCCGGCTGAGAACGCCAGTCCGGCAACTGTTTGACCAGCTTGAAAAGTCTTCGCAGATATCTCACACTGACCATCTTGTGCGAATTTCCAGGGCGCATGCTCCAATCTTGGGGTTGCACCAGACCAGGATTTGGTGAATGTTTGAGAGCGAAGTCCGATTGCGGCCCCCCCCAAGGCGCTCGACACGACCGCGCTCGACACGACCCACGCGGAAACCTCCCCACCCATGAGCAGCGCCTCCTCTCGGCCCGCGGATCCTTGCCAGACGGCCGTTTCGGGCGGCGGAAATGCCCAGCGGCAGGCGACTGCGGGCCGGATCCCGCGGCCCGCCGGAGCGGAGCCGCTGCGGCTGCTGCCCGGCTACACGATCTCGATCGGGCTGGTCCATGCTCTGAGCCTGCTGGCGCTGGTCCCCTGGTTCTTCAGTTGGACGGGCCTGGTGCTGGCCATCGTGGGCCATTATTTCTTTGGCTTGCTGGGGATGACGCTGGGCTACCATCGCCTGCTCGCCCACCGGGGCTTTACCTGCCCGCGGTGGTTCGAGCGGTTTCTGGCGATTCTGGGTGTCTGCTGCCTGCAGGATTCGCCCGCTCGCTGGGTGGCCCTGCATCGCCGGCATCACCAGTATTCGGACGAGCCGAGCGACCCGCATTCGCCGCTGGTGACATTCTTCTGGGGCCATCTGGGCTGGCTGCTGTTCCGCAACCGCGAGACCAGCACGGCGACGTTCTACGACCACTACGCCCGCGACCTGCTGAAGGACCCGTTTTACCTGCGGCTTGAACGCCACTTGCTCTGGCTCTGGATCTACATCGCTCACGCCGCGCTGTTCTTCCTGGCCGGCCTGGCCCTGGGCTGGGCGACCACGGGCAGCTACGCGGGCGGAGTGCAGTTGGGCCTGAGCCTGCTGGTGTGGGGCGTGTTCGTGCGGACGGTGTTTGTGTGGCACGTGACGTGGTCGGTCAATTCGCTGACGCACCTCTGGGGCTATCGCAACTATGAAACGACCGACAGCAGCCGCAACAACTGGCTGGTGGCGTTGCTGGCGCATGGCGAGGGCTGGCACAACAACCATCATGCCGAGCAGCGATCGGCCGCTCACGGCCACCGCTGGTCGGAATTCGACCTGACCTGGCTGGCGATCCGCGGGCTCGAGCGTCTGGGTCTGGTCCGCGACGTCGTGCGGCCCAAGGGCCGGGGCGAGTAAGGATCCCGTCGCAAGCGTTCGGGCTGCCCCCGTCTCAGCTCGTCTTCGCGGCGGCCAGCATGATTTCCACTGCCTGGCGGCCCGTCATGCCCGGTTCGATCCCCAGTTCGGCGGCCTGGGGCGTCACGCCGACGATCCGGGCTTCCAGCAGGTCTTCGGGTTCCACCAGCGGGTCGCTGGGAGTCCCCTTGGCGATGGCGATCGCCTGCCCGAACTCGGCCGGTGTCCGCAAGTCGTAGATCCCGCAGCCGACAATGCCCAGCGGCGTGAGAATCGAACAATACTGGCCCCCGCGCCAGCGATTGCTGATGCCGATCGCCGTTCCCTGCTCGAATTGCAGCGTGCGGGAAGTGGTCCGCGGCAGCGGGAGGTCCGTGGTCATGGTGGGTTTCTTCCGGCAGGGGTTCAGGTGATGGAAAATTCCCTGAAAGGTTTCTCACGCGACTGCCATTTATTGATTATCCGGCAACGCGGCCTGGTCGCCAACCAGCGTCGGATGATCAGTGGCCACAACACCTGTCCATGTGGGGAATGTCATGGCAAAGGATCGGTTTGAACGGACGAAGATTCACGTCAACGTCGGCACTTTGGATCGGCAGTTGCAAATTTTGGGCTTCTCGGCCGCCGGCGCGCGCGAAGTCACTCAAGGCCGGATTCCCTATCAAGCCGCCGATCGGCAGCAGTTGGTTGAGCAGTTTTTGCGGCTACTGAGCGCCGCACACCCCGTCCCTCGCTGACGCTTGCGGGCCCGATTTGACTCTGGATTGGCGTTGTTCCATCAAAGGGCCACGCGACGCACCTGGCCGTCCGCGCCGCCCACCAGGGCTTCGCGACCCGACGGCGCGACGACCAGAGTGTAAGCCCACGCCGCCACGCCCGCCAGTTCCGCCACCAGTTCGGCCGAGTCCGGATCCACGATCCGCAAGCGGCCGTCCGCACAGGCGGCGACCAGCCGCGAACCGTCGGGCAACCAGTCGATGTCCAGCGGCGGACTGGGCAACCGAGCGAAACGGACCAACCGGCCAATCGCCGGCTGCCAGAAGCGCACCGTCCGGTCCTCGCTGGCCGACGCCAGCATCCTCAGGCCCGCCGCCTGTCCGGCCGCCACCGGTCGCAACGCCAGATCGTGCACCACGCCGGAGTGGTTGTCCAGCGACCGTACCGCCTCGAACCGCTCGCCCCGCCAGACCCGCAGGCTGCGATCCATCCCGGCAGAGCACCACCAGCTTTCGCCCGCCGGCGCCACTGTAAGCACTCCGCGGGAATGGCCGCCGACCGCCGTCAGCTCGCCGCCATCCTCTCTTCCGCGATACAAGTTGCCGTCGCCAGATGCCGCCACCCAACCGGCTCCCAGCTCGTCCCAGGCGAACTGGTACCAGACGTCTTCTCCCCCGCGCACGCTCCGCGTCGGCTCGCCCTTCGGCGGCCAACGGTAAATCTCCGCCCCGCCAGCTTCCGCCGGGCTGCCCCCGCTGACCGCCAGCCGACCGCTGGCCGGTTCGAGCGCCAGATGGTGGATCTGCACCAGCTTCGTCTTCCACTGCCGGCGAACCGTCAGCGCCGGCCAATCCCGCCACTGCAGTCCGGCCTGGGAACCGACCACGACCGTCGTCCCGTCCGCGCTAAAACACGCCGCCGTAACTGGCGGTTCTGCGGCTCGCGCCGAGCTGAGCGGGATCACCGCCAGGCAAAACGCGGCCGCCAGCATCGCCGCAGCGGGAGAGGAGGTCGTGCAGGTCATGGGTTGTTTTGCCATCAAGATTCAGGACCTTTTCATTGACTATTCGATCCGGCATCCCAACCGGCCTGGGAAACCCCATGAATCACTTCTGGCTCCCTCCCCGGCTTCGAGACCGTGCAGCTTTTAAGTTGTTTTGCTGAGGGATTTTAGCCCGACAGACCAGGCACAATAGGGTTGGCGTCCGTTGCGGCAGACGCCCCCCTTAAGATCCCTCTGGCTCCCTCCCCGGCTTTCGGGGAGGGCTGGGGAGGGGCCTGCCGGGTTTGAGTGGACAACGCGATGTTTAACGTGAGCCATGGCCTGCGGTGAACGCGGATTTGGAGTGGTTCGTGTTCTGCATCCGGGTCCGGATGGATGCGTCCAGTTGGTAGTTGAGTGGAAGTGGCGAGTGTGGGTCGAGGTTAGACCAAGTGCCAAAAGCCCCTCCCCAGCCCTCCCCGGAAGCCGGGGAGGGGGCCAGAAGCGATTTGTGGGGTTCTACTCGACGGGCTCGAAACTGGACCGACCAAGCGACCAAATACCATCGGGCGCTCAAGCCAGGATCTCGCGGACCACGTTGCCTTTGACATCGGTCAGCCGCATGTCGCGCCCGGCGTAGCGGTACGTCAGCCGCTCGTGGTCCAGCCCCAGCAGGTGCAGGATCGTGGCGTGCCAGTCGTGGATGTGGACCTTGCCGGCGACCGCTTCATAGCCGTAGTCGTCGGTCGCGCCGTGCACAAAGCCGCCCTTGGTTCCGCCGCCGGCCATCCAGGTGGTGAAGCCGCGGTGATTGTGGTCGCGTCCATCGTCGCCCTGGGCGTACGGAGTGCGGCCAAATTCGCCGCCCCACAGGACGAGCGTCTCGTCGAGCAGCCCGCGTTGCTTGAGGTCCTGCAGCAGCCCGGCGATCGGCTTATCGATACTGGCCGCCTTGTTGGGCAGCGCTTCGCGCAGATTGGTATGATGGTCCCACTGGCGCGACGTGAGCTCGATGAACCGCACGCCGGCTTCGACGAACCGCCGAGCCAGCAGGCACTGGCTGCCGAACGTGTCGCTGGCCTGCTGGCCGATGCCGTACAGGGCCTTGGTTTCGGCCGATTCATCCGAGGTATCCATCACTTGCGGCATTTCGGCCTGCATGCGGAACGCCAGCTCGTACGACTCGATCGCTCCCTCCACGGCCGGATCGTGCTGCTCGCGGCGCAGCGCCTCCTGATTCAGCGACTGGATGAAGTCCAACTGCGTGCGCTGGGAATCGCGGTCCAGCCGCGGGTTGCGGATGTTGCTGACCGTGCCCGAGGAATTCGATCGCCCGCGGCGGCCGAAACCGCCGCCCCCGCCCCCGGCAAAGCCGCCGAAGGCCGTGCGGATGGGCGTGCCCTGGCAGATCGCCGGCAGGAATGCGCTGCCGTAATTGGCCGGCCCGCCGTTGTTCTGCGGCGGGCCGATCGTAATGAAGCCCGGCAGGTTCTCGTTCTCGGTCCCCAGGCCATAGAACGTCCAGGCCCCCAGCGACGGCCGCTTGAACTGCGAGACGCCGGTGTGCAGTTGCAGGAAGGCCTGGGGGTGAGCCGGCACGTCGGTATGCATGCCGTTCAGCAAACACAGGTCGTCGGCGCACGCGGCCAGTTCGGGGAACAGTTCCGAGATCCACAGACCGCTCTGGCCATGCTGCTGGAAGCCCCAGGGCGAACCGAGCAGCCGGGCGGCCCGCGTCCTGGCGCCGGGCATGCTCCGGCCGTTGTCCCGGCCAAGCTGCGGTTTGTAGTCGAACGTATCGACGTGCGACGGGGCGCCTTCCATGCAGAGAAAGATCACATGCTTGGCGCGAGCCGGGAAGTGTGTCGGCTTGGGGGCCAGCGGGTTGCTGCTCTCGGCCGCCATGGTCGATAAGCCGGCGAAGGCCAGATAGCCGAATCCCGCCCCCGCACATTTCAGGGCCTCGCGGCGCGAGACGCCCGGCATGACGTAACGATGCATCGTCGATTCTCCCCAAGCCTGGTTCACTCTAACGCTGCGCAAACTCCGCGCTGGCCAGAATCGCCTGGCAGAACGCGGCCCACGTCGCCCGGACCGAATGCTGAACGCCGTAGTCGTCCAGGAATTTCAAAGCCAGGTTGATCTCGCTGTCGGTCGGCGGCCGCGAGTAGCCGAGCAGCCAGGCCTGCTTGATCCGCTCGACGTCATCCTCGCTGGCCTGCATGACGCGCGACGCCAACCCATCGGCCTGCCGCTGCACGAACGGATTGTTCATCAAGTACAGCGACTGGGCCGGAATCGTGGTGGCCGCCCGTTCGCCCACGATCAGGCTGGGGTCCGGGAAGTCGAAGACGGTGAGCATTTCGGGCAACTGGTCCCGGACGATCGGCAGATAGACCGAACGGTTGGTTTCGGTGGCCGCCGGATCGCCGGTGATCCGGAAGCCGACGTTGCCCTCGCCGCCGCGGGCGACCAGGCTGCCGGCCGGGGGCTGGAGGTTCAGGTTGCCGCCCAGCAGCAACATCGAGTCCCGCAGCGCCTCGGCCTCCAGCCGCCGCTTGGGCATCCGCCAGACCAGCACGTTCTCCGGATCCTTCTCGAAGTTCTCGTAGTCGAACTGCGAGCTGAGCTGGTAGGTGCGGCTGAGCACGATCGAACGGATCAGCCGCTTGATCGACCAGCCGTCCTGGACGAACCGCACCGCCAGGTAGTCCAGCAGTTCCGGGTGGCTGGGCGGCTGCCCCGACGCGCCGAAATTGTCCGGCGTGGCGACCAGGCCGCGACCGATCAGGTGCAGCCAGACGCGGTTGGCCATCACGCGGGCCGTAAGCGGGTTGTCGGGCGAGGCGATCCAGTCCGCCAGCTCGCGCCGACCGCTGCTCCGCGAACCGATCGCCGGTTGCCGGACGGTCAGCACTTGCGGAAAACCTCGCTCCACCCGATCCGACGGCTGGTTGATCTCTCCCCGAATATACAGCGGGCTGTCCGCCGCTTGCCGGCTCTCGCGGACGCCCATCGCCAGCGGCCGGGGCATGCCGTCGCCGTCGTACAGGTCGAGCTGGCTGCGAAGCTGAGTCACCCGCGAGGCCATGAAGATGCGGCGAATCAGTTGGTCGCGGCTGGTCAACTCCGCCATCTGCTCCTGCTGCGATTCGATCTGCCGTTCGATCAGCTCGCGGCGAGCGGCGGTCAGCGGCGGATAGGGCTGCGTCGCGTCGGCCTCGCGCGGCAGCTCCAGCAGCGGGCTGGGATGGTTGCTCTGCACCACCCGGATCGTCCCGTAACAGGTCTCGGTACTGCGGAAGATGCCCGCCAGCGCGTAGTAATCCGTTTGCGGAATCGGATCGAAGCGGTGATCGTGGCAGCGAGCGCAAGCCACCGTCAACGCCTGGAAGGCCTGGAACGTGGCGTCGATCTGCTCGTCCACTACGTCCGCCTGGAACTGCTGCCGGTTGCGTTCGCTGAGCGACTTGGGTCCGATCGCCAGGAACCCGGTGGCCACCATGTTCGCCGCCCGCTGCCGCTCGTCCTCGGCGGGCAACAAGTCGCCGGCCAACTGCTGGCGGATGAACTGATCGTAGGGCGTGTCGGCATTCAGCGACTCGATCACCCAGTCGCGGTAGCGCCAGGCGTGGGGAAAGGCGAAGTTCGTGGCCTGGCCCGACGATTCGGCATAACGGACCACGTCCAGCCAGTGCCGGCCCCACCGTTCGCCAAAACCGGGGTTCTCCAACAGCTTGTCCACCGTCGCCGCCACGGCCGCCTGAGCGTCCTGGGCGTGCAGCGCGACAAACTGGCTCACGTCGTCCGGCGACGGAGGCAACCCGATCAAGTCCAGGTACAGCCGCCGGACCAGCGAGTGCGGGTCGGCGTCGGCCACCGGATGCGCGCCCTGAGCCTCCATTGCGGCCAGCACAAACCGATCGATGTCGCTCCGCGGCCAGTCGGTCGCCCGAACCGGCGGCGGCACGGTGTCGCACGGGACCTGGAAAGCCCAGTATTGCCGGCCTTGCTGGATGTCGATCTCGTACTTCCGAGCGACCGCGGCCTCACCGTCCCGCGGATCGTCGGCACCCTGAGCGATCCACCGCTCGAAATTGGCGATCACCTCGGCAGGCAGCTTCTTGTCGGGTGGCATCTGCAAGTTCGGATCCGTTTGCCGAATCGCCTTGACCAGCAAACTCCGACTGGCGCTGCCCGGCACGACCGCCGGGCCGGTATCGCCCCCTTGGCGAATACCGTCCCGCGTATCCAACGTCAGACCGCCCCCGATCTCGTCCGCCTGGGCGGAGTGGCACGAATAACACTCGGCCACCAGCACCGGCCGGATGTGACGTTCGAAAAACGCCATCCGCTCGGCCTCGGAACCGCTTTGAGCGAACAGGGCGGGCGCGGCAACACCCAACCCAGCCAACGACATTCCCCAGTACAGGGCAATCCGCATTGACCAGCGGCTCATCGAAGTTTCCTGATCCAAAGAGACGTGGTTTCCGCAACAAGAGGATTCAACCCTGCTGGATCGTCCGCGTTTCGGCGCCCGCGAGATTTTTTTTCGGCCGTGTTCCCCGGCACTCTTTCAGTGCGTCATCGCGTAGACGGCGATGTTCAGGGCCAGCTTTTTGCCCTCTTCGGGCCGGATGCCCCGGCCGACGTTGCACGTGTTGTCCGCGCTGAACGCGCAGCACAGGCCATCCTCGCACAGCACCGCCACCAGCCGGTCCTCCAGGTACAACCCCTCGACATACACGGTGGTATTTCGGTGCAGGCTGCGGATCTCTCCCAGCTTGTAAAAGCACTCGTAGATCGGGTGCCCGTACTCCAGCCGCTTCACCGGCTGGGAAAACAACCGCTGCATCTCGCGCCGCCAGGCCTTGGGGAAAGCCGGGTTCGTACAGCAACCCGATCCAAACAGGAACCCCCCGTGCTGCAGGTACGTCCGCAGGTTGGCCAGCTCCTCGTCGGTAAGCGTGAAATCGTTATGCCCGTTCATGAACAGAAACGGCGTCTCGAACAGGGCGTCATCGGTCAAGGCCACCTTCTTCTCGTCGCGAATGTGAATCGACGAGACCTCGGAGACCAGCCGCGCCATGTTCAGCCCCACGCCGGCACAGTCCTTGCCGTCGTTCTTGCTGTACTGCACTCGCCCCATGAAGAAGTAAGCGTGCTGCTGGTCGGTCGTCTGGGCCAGCGCCTGTGCCGCGGTCATCGCCAGCCAGGCGAGCGAAACAATACCCCAGAGCAAGTGACAGCTTGCGCGAGTCGCTCGGAGATGCAGCCACATCGGTCGAGTCCTCTCAGTTGGACAGCGCCACTTTGAACGTAAGTCGTTGGCAGGCGTATTCCCGCGCGTCAGACAGCGAAGCGCCAGGCGCTCACCTGCCATGCGCCGATTCCTTGCGCAACGTCCCGCGCGGGTGCTCTCCTCGCTGACGCGTCGGGCTTCAATGGTAACATCTCCCCTCACGCCAATCCCCAGCGCTTCCTCAAAAACCACTCCCCGCAAACACCCGCCAGCACGCACAGCAACACCCAGCCGTTGACCGCCGCCGGTAGCGATCGCGGACGCTGCTGGTGCAACTGTTCGAGCGATTCGCTCAACCGATCCACAAGCTGGCTGGCGTCCAGGCAATCCTCCACCTTGGTCGCCATCCCGCCGCTCAGCCGAGCCCATTGTCTCAGGTTCTCGATGTCGCGGGAAGTGTTGATAAACTCGTATGGCACGCGGCGAATCTCGACGCTCCGCGAGGCTCGGACGACCTGGTTCGCATCCAGCACGTTCAGTTGATGCAACCCGGCTTCGGTCGTGCGAAACGTCAGTTCACTGGTCTGGCCGGAGCGAAGCTGGATGTTCTGCCGGCTGACTTCCCGCTGCTGCGGGTCGAGTACCTGCAGGGCGAAACCCGCCGTGCCGGCCGTCTTGGCCTCCGGATCGGGCCGCAGCTCCAGCTCCACGCGCAGGTCCCGGTCCGGCTCCAGCGGCTGGTTGGGGATCGCCAGCCAGAGCGTGTCGCGACTGCCTTCGGACAGGAATCGCAGCAACTGCCGCCAGAAGCGATCGAACTGAGCCGTGTCGACTTCCTTGGCCAGGCGCCACCGCCAGAAGTTCTGCAGACAGAGCACGGCCGAGACGCCGCGACCGTAACGCTGCACGACCATCAGCGGCTGCCGGCTGGCCGGATTGCCGGCCGCTTCCAGCCAGACTTCGGCGCCAGGTTTCACACCTTGCACCCGGGCGAACCCGGTGAACTGCGGCAGCCGGGACCAGGCGGCCGTGGTGTTTCCGTCGTCCGCGATCTGCAGCACCGGATGGCGCAGCGCCGCCTCGGTCAACCGCACCCGGACGCCGGCCTGGCTGCTGGCCTGGCCGCCCGGGGCCACGGTCACCGGCAGCAGTTGTTCCAGCCGCGTGCCTTGCCAGTTGGCATTGATCGTATCGGTGCCGCCCATCAACAGCACGCCGCCGGCGAACTCGCCGCAGAACCGATCCAGCAGTTGCTGCTGCGCCTCGTTCAGATCCGCGGGCCCCAGGTTCGAGAGCACGATCACGCGGTAACGGGCCAACTGCTGCAACGAGCTGGGAAACCCGCCGACCAGGTCCGCGTCTCCTTGAATGTTCTGGAACATCGACGAGCGGTTGGCCGAGCGGCTGAGTGCCGACAGGCGGATCGACGGATCGGAACCGACGGCCAGCCGCACGAACTTGTAATCCCAGGTCAGTCCGCCCTGGACGAACAGCACGCGCAGGTCGCGTTCCTCGGTCACCCGCACGCCCGCGGACAGTTCCTGGCTGGGACAGACGATCGCCGGATCGTTGGGCGGCAACAGCCGCACGGAAAAGCTGACCAGCCCTTCGTCCGCTTCGGTCACCTCAAAGCTCTCCTGCCAGTAACGCGGCGCCGTCACCGCTTCGATCCGCCGGCGTTCCACGAAGAGACCGTTGCGGGTCAGCACCAGGTCAAACGGCGGCAGCGCGCCCTGGCCGGTAGCCTGCAATTGGACGGCGATCTGGAACTGCTGCTCGGCGGCCGTGGTGGCCGGAGCGTCGATCCGTTCCAATGACAGGACGTTGCTGCCCGTTTCGCTGCCGAACCCGACGGCGATCAGCGGAATCCCGTTGTCGACCAGCGCGGAAACCGCGCGCCGGTTCAGCTCGGTGCGCGTCACGGCGCCGTCGGTCAGCGCGACGATGGCCAGCGGCGGCGGTTGCCGGCTGCCGACCGCGTGCACGATGGCCGCCGCCAGGTCGGTTTGCTGGCCGTCGGGCCGGGCCGAGCTGACCCGCGCGCCGTCGGCATCCTCCGCCTCCTCGGCAAACAACATCGCCTCGGTCCGCAGCTCGCGGCCCTTCAACTCGGGCAGCAGCCGGTCGCGGAGAAACTCGACCGCTTGCCCGTAGCGCGACTGCCCGCCCTCGGTCAGCGACATGCTGGCGCTGCGGTCCAGCAGCACCACCACCTTGCGCTGCCGCGGTTCTTCGTCCCGCTGAGCGACCCAGACGGGCCGGGCCAGCAGCAACAGCAGCAGCACGCCGGTCAGTCCGCGCAGCGCCACCAGGATCAACACCCGGCGGATCGCATAGCCGCGAGCGGCCAACGACCAGCCGAACAGGCCGAGCGCGGCCAGGGCCAGGGGCACGGCCCACAACCACATTCCGGGAGCTTCGAACTCAAGGTGCATCGTATCAGCCCGGCTGGCGGTACAAGTGGTTCCCGGCAGTCCCCGGCGCTCAAGGCGCTGCGGGCTGACGCGAAAGCTGTTCGAAATACTTGCGGGCCCAGTCGCGGTACTCGGGCGCGATGCGATCGGGATCGTTGCCGAGCAGGCTCCCGGTCCGCGGCACCTGCGGCTGCTCGGCCGGCGCTTCGCGCCGCAGCAACTGCATCTGCTGCACCAGCTCCTGCAACGTCGCCTGATCCACCGGCGTGGCCTGCTCCTGCAACTGGTCCCGCATCCGCGCCAGCACCGCCTCGGAACGTTCGTTATGGCCGTACAATCCCGAGATCGCTTCGCTGAAACTTCGCAGAGCTTCGCGCGACAGAGGTTGCCGCGAGTCGGGCGACGAGCGGCCAAGCTGCTGGCGGCGGGCCAGACTGTCGAGTTGCCGCAGACCATGCTCCATCGCCTGCCAGCCCTCGCTGCGCAACGAGCGCTGGGAACCAGGCTGGGACGAGCTGCCAGGCTGGGGTGCGTCGCCCGGCTGCTGGCCCGGCTGCTGCCCAGGCTGCATACCCGGCTGCTGGCCTGACTGCTGTCCGGGCTGCTGACCCGTCTGCTGTTGGAGCAGGTCGGCCAGCGGCTGCAACTGCTCGCGCAACTGCCGGGCGGCCTGGCCCTTGTCACCGGGCGTTTCGGCCCGCGACAACTGTTCGGCGGCCTCGTCCACCCGCTGCTTGGCTCCACCCTCCATCTGCTGCTTCAACTGGGAGCCCAAGGGGGAATCGGCGGAGGCCGCTTGCGCCATCTGCTGCAGTTGCCCGGCGGCCGCTTGAGCCTGCCCGCCCGCGTTGCGGCACTGGCTGGCGGAAGCCGACTGCGGTTGCTGTTCGAAGCGCTGCAGCCGTTCGATCTGTTGTTCCAGCGAGCGTTGCATCCGCATCGCATCGGCCAGCTCGTTGCGCTGCTGCTGCTGGCCCAGCGCGCTGTCCAGCTTCTGCAGGGCGTCGGCGGCCTGTTCGGTGCGCTGCTTCGAATCGGGGCTGCCCTGCTGCATCGACTGCGTGGCGTGCCGCATGGCCGAGGAACAGGCTTGTCGCTGTTCGGTCGCCTGCTGGAACGGATCGGGGTTCTGCCGAGCGAAATCTTCCAGCGCCTGCTGCAGCTCGAGTTGCTGCCGAGCCTGGTCCTGCAGTGGCGACTGCGGCTGATCGGGGATCGCGCGTTGCAGATTCCGCTGCCGCTCCAGCGTATCCTGCAGGAACTGCCTGGCCGCCCCCAGCTCGTCCCGTCGGGCCTGCATCCGCTGCATCTGGTTGGCCTGCTCCTCGGCCTGCATCTGATCGATCCGCTCGGACCGCTGCTGAGCCAGTTGGTCGGCCAGTTGTTCCAACTGCTGTCGCATGTCGCCCGCCAGTGCCTGGCGCTGGGGAGCGGCCGAGGCCTGTCCCAACTGGTCGCATTTGGCGCCCAACTGCCGCCGCTGGTCGCTGTCCAGCTCGCGCGGATGCTCGCGGGCGATCTCCCGCGTTTCCTCGACGGCCTGGCTGACCTGTTCCTGAGTGGCCGTTTCGGGTTGTTGCTGAATTCCGGCGTACTGTTCGGCGTTCTGCCGCAGCCGCTGTTCCAACTGATGGTTCTCGAACAGCTCGCGCAGCGCTGCCCGCTGCTCGGGCGGCGCCTGTTCGAGCAACTCATCAAGCGAAAGCGGCTGGCCTTGCTCCGCATCCGCCGAGCCGAGATCGTGTTCGGCAAGTTGTTGCAGCGGATCGGGCTGGAACGCTTCCGGGTGCCGTTCGACAAGCTGCTGCAACTGCTGCCGCAGCTCGACCAGCGACGCCAGCGCCTGCCGCTCGGCACGCAGCGCCCCGCCGGCATCGCCCTCGCGTAGCTCCCGTTCGGCCGCCGCCAGTCGCTCCAGACTTTGCCGGCTGGCTTGCTGAAAGTCGTGCAGTTGCTGATCGTCCAGCATCCCGCCGAGTGCCGCGTCGAACAGTTGGATATCGCGGCCGAGCCGGGCTTCGTCCTCGGCCAACGTCTCCAGCCGGCTCCTGGTCGCCTTGTCCGCCGGCTTCGCACCGGCTTGCGGTTGCTGGCCGCTCGCTGGCGGTTGCTTCCCGCCCGCCGGCGACTGCCCCGCGCCGGGTTCCGCCAGTTGCTGCGTCTGGCGGATCACCTCCTGCTGCCGCTCGACCAGCTCCGTCACGTTGGCGAACTCGCGCAGCGCCTCCCCCCGCTCGCCGCCCGGCAGTTCGTCAAGCTGCTCGCCGTAGGGGATGAGCTGCAGGAAATACAACTGCGACTCGTGCACCGCGCCGTCCGACGTGGTCGCCCGCGCGAAGTACCCCACCACATCCCACGGCTGCAGTCCTTGATCCTCCAGCAGCAACTGCGTGTCGTAGGCCGCGTAGCGCGGATCTTCCGGCGCGGGCAGCGGGCGAATCAGCGGGTCGCCGCCGTTGATTGACATCAACCACTCGACCTTCTTCAGCCCCCGATTCGACGCCGCCTCGATCCGCAGCGGCACCACTTCGTGCTGCGTCACGCGCAGATCCTTGCCTGGCTCGCTGATCCGCACGTCCGTCCAGGGCTCCTGGTTCAGCGCGTCCAGCGAATCCTCCGTGGACGTCTCGGTCAGCGGCGGCAGCTCCAGGTCCTCATCGCCCTGGACAACCTCGCCGGGAGGAGCAAGTTTGCCCAAGGACTTCCAAGGCTGAAACCAGGCGAAAAACCCCACCGTCAGCAGCAGCGCGACCAGCGTCGCGGCCAGGTGCCGCCGCACTCCGAGCCGCGGGAAGGTGCCGCTGGTCGGCGCCGCCTGCAACACGTCGCTCGCCTGCCGTTCGATCCACGGCCGCAACTGCCGGGCCGCCAGGTCTTCGCGTGATTCCAGATACACCAGCGCATGCAGCCGATCCTGCAGCGGCTCGCTGGACCGCTCCAGCGCCGACGCCAGCAGCCGCTTATCCAACCGCTGATCCACCGTCACCACCAGCACCACGCACACCGACAGCAGCGCCGCCGTGCCAATGAACACCAGCAACAAGCCCGGCGCCAGAGCCGTCGAAAACAGGCCGCCGTACATCACGCCGCCAACCGCCAACACGGCCAGCAGTCCCGCCACGGCAATGATCGAGACGCGGCGGACCAGCAGCCGCCCTCGCCACGCGCGCTCCGCCCGCCTCAGGTGCTCTTCCACATGATGGTCCGACATGGAACGTGACGCTCCGGGTGGGAAGGTGTCAGTAGGCAGTTGTCAGTTGTCCGTTGTCAGTGTTGATGGGCCTCCGGCCCGTCAACGCGGTTTTCATGTAACCCGAATCGTAAGTCTCGAAGTTGCGCCATTCTTGTGGCCCGAAGCGTCAGCGAGGCGATTTCGGGACTCGGTGTGCCACTCGCTTACGCTTCTTGATGTTGCGCTTCTTATGGGATCCTTCTTGGCGAGCGCTCCCCCTTGATATCCCTCCGGCTCCCTCCCCGCTTCGAGGTCGTGCAGCTTTTAAGTTGATTTGGTTATGGAACTTGGGATGACGAACCAATGGTCAGATCGACTTCGCCGTCCCCCCCTCACAATACTTCTGGCCCCCTCCCCGGCTTCCGGGGAGGGTTGGGGAGGGGCCTGCGGGACTATGGATCAAAGCGATTCGCTCAATCCGCGCATGGCCACTCGCGGGACGCGGCCTTCGGACGAGTCGAGCATCAATTTAGGATCTGAATTCATGGGTGCGTCAGGTGTTAGGTGATTCCATCGGGTGCCAACTGCGCCAAAACAGGGTGCACAAGAGCCCCTCCCCAGCCCTCCCCGGAAGCCGGGGAGGGGGCCAAAGGGATTTCCAGGGGGGAGCGCTCGCCGACACGGGAACCATCCATGTTTTCCCTCGGTTGCAACGCCAAACTCCCTCAGCAAAACAACTTGAAAGCTGCACGACCTCTTCGGGGAGGGAGCCAAAAGGATTTTAGTTGTTTCCTTGTTGCCCGCCTGAATGCCCAATCGCATGTTTTTACTTGAGTACCCAATGCACTTGTGGTTGTGGAACATAAGCGCGTAACTTCAGAATTTGCGCTTCGGGTTTCATTTCATCGGGGCATTACCTGGGCGCGCCCTGCCGAAGCCTGCGCGTCACCCAGAACGTCTCCACCAGCAGCGCCAGCAGCCCGGTTGCCACCAGCCACCACCACAGCCGCTGCCGCCAGATCTGCTGCCGCGAAAGATCGGACAGTCCCAGCGGTTCCGCCGAGGTGTCGTTGTTCGCCATCGGCTCGCGCCGCCAGCCTTCCAGCGTCTCGTATCCGCTGGCGAACGTCAACTGCGACTCATCCGCCGGCGGGTTCACATTCAGCACCAGTTGCAGGCGGTCGTCGCCCGCCAGCCGCAAGTCGTAACTGCCGGGCATGTCGGGGAGCGCGAAGCGAGCCTGGCCGTCGCGGATCGGCACGCGCACGGTGCCGGCCGCCTGGCCGTGGCGCGTCAGTTCCAGGTGCATTTCGCCGGTTCCGGGTCGCAGGTCGGCGGCTGGCACGGCCCAGACGCACGCCTCGCCGGGAAGATAGTCGCTGGCCGGCGGCTCGCTCGGCGCCTGCAAATGCTTCAGGCAACCGTCCAGGAACGGCAGAAAACTGGCTTGCAACGGCCAGTTGGTGTCGTCGCGGTCCAGCCGGAAGGCGAACACCAGCAAACGTCCCCGGCCAACGGTCAGATCCACCAGCACGGGATCGCCGGTGATAGCGTAGGCCAGCGGCGTGCCCTGGCCGACCTGCAGGCGGCGGAATCGCTGCAGCCGGATGTCCGACAGGGCGCCGGTGTCGGCCGAGCCGAAGAGCTGGAAAATCGGGTGTTCTTGGAACACATAACGAAACGGCGCGGTCTCGGCCGGTTCGTCGGCCCGCAGCTCGACGCCGTATTCCCTCAACAGCCCGCTGGCCGCGGGACTGGCGTCGCCCACCAGCAAGGCCACTCCCCGGCCCGCCTCGAGATACCGCTGGACCAGCTCCCGCGCCGACCGCTCGGCCAGGTAACCGCTTTCCACAACCAGCACGTCGGCCGGCTGATGTGCGGCGAGGTCGGTTGGTTCGAGCTGCCGGGTGTCCCAGCGGCCGGAGATCACCTGTTGCGCCAACGCGGTGCGCAGGTAAACCGAATCGGCCAGCCAGGCCACGCTGCCAACTCGCACCGGGGGCAGCGAGAAATAGGCCTGGTTGTCGGCTTCCAACGCATCGCCGTCCACTTCGAGTCGCACCTGGCCATGCAGCCAGGCGTCGGGCTGGTCGGGCAATTCCACCAGCAGCGTCTGCTCGCTGGCCCTGGCGGGCATCTCGATCTGTTCCCGCAGCAGTTCCCGCCCGTTAACCAGCACGCTGGCCGCCCGCAGTCGCGCGCGCCCCTGGCGATACAGCCGCAGCGAACATTGCACGACCGACTGCGTGCCCACTGCCAGCCGGCGGACTTCGGGCGGGCGGACGGCCAGGTTGTCCAGCTCCGCGACCGGCGGTTCGGGCAGCTCGACTTCCACCGCTTCCAGAAAGGCCGCCAGCCCCGCATCATCGGCCCACTGGTTCTGCTGGCTGTCGCCCAGCAGCACGACCTGGCGGCGCTCGCCAAGCGCCTGAGCGAGCAAGGATTGCGCCATTCGCACGGCCGAGGCGTACGAGCCGCGGCCATGACTGGGCTGCAGATCGGCCACTCGGCGAGCGGCGGTGGCCCGGTCGTCGCCGAACTGAACCACCACCCGCGGCTCGCCAGCCAGCTCCACCACGGCGATCTGGGTTTCGATCCCGGCGCTGCCCAGCGCGTCGGCCACCGCCTGGCGGGACTGCGCGAAACGGTCAGCGGCCTGGTTGCTGAGCGTATTGTCCAGGATATACACGCGGCTCTCCTGGATCAGCACTTCGTCCTCGGCCACCACGTAAGGCCAGGCGAAAGCGGCGATGATCAGCAGCACGAGCAGCAGTCGGAGCAGCAGCAGCGGCAGGTCGCGCGGCAGCAGCGGGCGCTGGCGGGCCAGCGGCTGGTCGTCCAGGAACTGCATGGCCGAGAAACGCACGGTGCGCGAGTCGTTGCGCCGCTGCAGATGCAGCCAGAGCGGAATGCCCAGCAGCGGCACGGCCAGCCACATCAACGGATAGAGGAACGAGATCATCGGCGCGGTACGCCCGGAGTGGCTCAAGGCATCCGTTGTCGTTGTTGCAGAAAGGTGGAGAGAGCCAGCCAGGGATCGCCGTCGGTCCGCAGCACGCAGTGCGGCATCTCCAGCCCGCGGAACATCTGGCGGTGCTCGTCCATGAACCGCTCGAACCGCTCCAGATACTGCCTGCGCACCGACGCCGGATGGACCGAGCGGCGAGTGGGCGATTCCAGATCCTCGAAGACCGTGGCCGCGTCAAACGGAAACTCGATCTCGTCGCGGTCCAGCACCTGAAAAATCAGACACTCGTGGCCCATGAACCGCAACTGCTGGAACGCCCGGCGAATACTCTCGGCCGGCTCGAGCAGGTCCGAGAAAAACAGCAGCACGCTCCGCCGATGCAGCAGGCGGTTGGCGTGGTCCAGCAGCGAGGCCAGCCGGGCGCCGCCCGCGGGCCGCAGCCGTTCCAGATGTTGCAGCACGATCCCGAACTGGCTGGGCTTCTGCGAGGGGCGGATAAAGTCCGCGCCCGACTCGCCGTCCTCCAGCGCCAGCAGCCCGACGGCATCGTTCTGGCCCAGCATCATCGAGGTCAGCGCGGCGGCCAGCACTCGCGCCACCTCCAGCTTCGATCCCCAGGCCGACGCGCCGCGGTAATCCATCGATCCGCTGGTATCGAGCACCAGGTAGATGCGGACGTTGGTCTCCTGAGTGTACTTCTTCACGCACAGCCGGTCGCACCGCGCGTACAGCCGCCAGTCGAGGTGCCGCAGATCGTCGCCCTTCTGATAATCGCGGTACTCGCTGAACTCCACGCTGATCCCGTGGAACGGGCTCTTGTGCAGCCCGTGCAGAAACCCCTCGACGATGTACCGGGCCTTCAGATCCAATCCGCCCAGCGCGGTCAAAATGTGCGGGTCGAAGCGTTCGATCAGGTCCAGCGCGGCGCGGCGGTCGGTCATGGCGGATCAGACTTCCTGGGGCGTGCCTTGAATGATCCGCGTGATGATCTCGTCGGTCGAAATGCCTTCCGCGTCGGCGTGAAAACTGCGGATGATGCGGTGCCGCAGTATGGCCGGCGCCAGCGCCGCCACGTCCTCGCACGAGACGTTGAACCGGCCCTGGCAGGCCGCGCGCGCTCGCCCGGCCAGAATCAGGTTCTGGCTGGCCCGCGGGCTCGCTCCCCAGCGGATGAACTTCTCCACCGCGGCGATCGCCTCCGGGGTTCTCGGCCGAGTGGCCCGCACCAGGCGAGCGGCGTAGTCCACCACGTTGGGCGGCGCCGGGATCATCGCCACCGCCTGCCGGTAGCTCAAGATCTGCTCGCGCGACAGCACCGGCTGCAAACCCTCCAGCGGAGTGAACGAATGCTGCTCGACAATCTGACGCTCCTCCGCCAGCGTCGGATACTCGATCTGCAACTGGAACAGGAACCGATCCAACTGGGCCTCCGGCAGCGGATACGTCCCCTCCTGCTCGATCGGGTTCTGCGTCGCCAGCACCAGAAACGGCTCGTCCAGATGAAACGTCGTGCCCGACACCGTGACGGTCCGCTCCTGCATCGCTTCCAGCAGCGCCGCCTGCGTCTTGGGCGGCGTGCGGTTGATTTCGTCGGCCAGCAGCATCTGAGCGAAAATCGGCCCCCGCGAGAATTCGAACCGGCGGTGACCCGTCTCGTCCTCCTGCAGAATCACCGTCCCCGTGATGTCGGCCGGCATCAGGTCGGGCGTGAACTGCACGCGGCGAAAACGCAGATCCAGCACTCGGGCCATCGCCCGCACCAACAGCGTCTTGCCCAGTCCCGGCACGCCCTCGATCAGGCAATGACCATACGACAGCAGCGCGTACAACGCCGCTTCAATGCTGGTCTGCTGCCCCACGACGCATTTGCCGACCTCTTGCCGCACCAGCTCCACGCGCTGCCGCAAGTCCGCGAGAACCCTCGGCACGTCGGCCGCGATCGGGGGCGGTTCGGGTGATGAAGCGAAGGGAGAATCTGTCGCCATGAGCATCCAGCCAAGGCAGGAAATTACGAAAACGGACAGGTTGTCAGACTACCACCCGGCACCGGGCCGTGCCACCGCCCGGCCGCCGCGGGATGGGTCCCAGACGAACTCGATGGTGACAAGGCCCCGGCCAGTCACTCCTCATCCCGGTACTGAGCGGCGTCCCACAGCTCCTCAAATTTCGCCCGCACGTACGGATCGAGCCGCTCGGCATAGGTTCGAGGCAACCCGTTGGCGCGAATCAGTTGAATCACATCATCCAGGTCGCGGGGACGATGCGGCGCCGTCATCCCGCTGGCCAGTTCCAGTTCCAGCAGCGTGGCCAGCGTGTGTTTCATGCCAATATTCTAAAGCCACCAGTGTTTCTCGGCGAGAAGAATACGACTGGTGCTGACGGGCCTCCGGCCAGTCACTCCTCGCCTTGCCCTGTCGCGTCCGTGTTCCGTTCGCGGACTGCGGGGCCAACCTGCTCCAACCAGCGGACCACCTCGGCCGGCTCGTCCGTCAGCACGATCCGGTTGAGATCCTCCAGCGAAATACTCCCCTGGGCAAACAGGGTGTCCCGCATCCAATCCAGCAGAGGCTGCCAGTAGGAGGTGCCGAACAGGATGACGGGAAAGTCGGCCAGCTTGCGGGTTTGAATCAGCGTCAGCGCTTCGAACAATTCGTCCAGCGTCCCGTACCCGCCGGGAAAGATGACAAATCCGTGGGCGTACTTGGCGAACATCATCTTGCGGACGAAGAAGTACATGCACTGGTAATGGTGGTCGAGATACGGATTGGGCTTCTGGGCGGGAGCAAGGTGAATGTTCAGCCCGATCGACAGGCCGCCGCCGTCCTGCGCGCCGCGGTTGGCCGCTTCCATGATGCCCGGCCCGCCCCCGGTCAGCACCGCGAAGCCGCGCTTCCCCAGCAACCGGCAGGTCTCGCGGGCCAGCGCGTAGTATTCGTCCGTCGCCGGCCGCCGAGCGCTGCCGAACACGGCGATCACCCGTTCGACGCCTTCCAGCGCGCGAGCCATCGTCTCGACGCTTTGAATCAGATCGCTTTGAATCCGCAGCACCCGCCAGGGATCCTCGTACAGGAACCCGACTCGCCGCGACGTGCGGTCCAGGAACTCGAAGTCGGGCGTGGCGGAACGCTGCGCTGGTTCGCTGTCTGACATCGTGGGTAACCGTTCGTGGCGTTTCGTAACTCAGAAAGGCGACTATTTACCGTCGGGGGGCAGCGACTGATGCCAATTCAGCAGCGCGGCGCGCAATTGGCCGACCCGATCGGGATGCTGGCTGGCCAGGTTGGTCGTTTCTCCCCGGTCAGCAACCAGATCATAGAACTGGATGTCCGCGCCGTCGTATTCGCAAAGCAGTTTCCAGCGGCCGTCGCGCACGGCCAGGTCGGGCAAATCGTCATCGCCATAGAATCGGTCGCGGTCTGGCGGCCGGCGGAAAAACAGCGGCTGGCCGCGCGAGGCGGTGGATCGGCCCAACAGCACGTCGGGCAGCGGAACGCCGTCCAGCGTGATATTGTCTGGCAAACGCGCGCCAGCCAACTCCAGCAGGCTGGGGACCAGGTCGATCGCCGCCAGAACCGACTGCGTATTGACGCCGCCCCGCTTGTCGGCCGCGATCATGCCAGGCGCCCAGACGACCAGCGGCGAGCGGATGCCGCCTTCGTACAGCATCGTCTTGTGGCCTCGAAACGGACCGGCCTGGCCCGCTCCAGGTTCCGGCCCGTTGTCGGAACAGATCAGGATCAGCGTGTTCTCCCGCAGACGCTGGTCGGAACGGATATAGTCGAACAGCTCGCCCAGTTGTTCGTCCATCGTTTGCAGCACGCCCAGATACAACGCTCGCCGCGAGCCGTCTCCTCGCCGCTCGCGCGGCGGATGCCACGGCCCGTGCACGTCGTCGGGCCAGAGGTTGACGTAAAACGGCCGCCCGCCGGCAACGGCCTGCTCGATGAACTTGCGGGCCGCGGCCACGAACGCGGCCGTTACCTGCGATCGATCCTGCCAGGTGATGGCGCCGCGGCCCAGGCGGTCCGACCCCAAGGCGTGGCGGCGGGGAGGCTGCCCGTCGTGGGAGTCGCACAGCGGCAGCACGCGCGGACCGAGCCCTTCGAAGTTCGTCAGCGAAGCGTCGAAACCGTACTCGGTGATCAGCGGAGCGTCGCCCACGTCGCGCTGCCCGCCCAGGTGCCACTTGCCAAAATGTCCCGTGGCGTAACCCGCCTGTTGCAACGAACGGGCCAGCATGGGAGCCTGCGGGTCGAGCCACTGAGCCATGCCCCGATCCAGATTGCTCTGCCGGTTATTCAAGTACGAAGTGATCCGCCAGCGCTGCGGGTATTGTCCCGTGGAGATCGCCACGCGCGACGGCGAGCAGATCGGCGAATTGACGTAAAACTGCTCGAAACGAAGCCCTTCGCGCGCCAGCCGGTCGATGTGCGGAGTGGCAATATCTGGATTCCCGAAACAGGAAAAGTCGCCCCAGCCCAGGTCGTCGATAAATACCACAAGCATGTTGGGCTGCTGGGCAGGCGCCGCTCGCACTGGTAGCGGAAGGAGCGCACAGGCCGCAACTGCCGCTACAATGGTCGTGCGAAGCTGCATGGTTTCACCGTTCACCAAGGTGGCAAACTCTGTTGTTTGATGTTGTTCCCCAGGGCGTTATAACATGAACGACGATTCCGCGGGCGAACAGGAGTCTGCAATTCCTGAACCAACACTGCCGCCGGTGCGCACCGCTTTCAATCCTTGCCCGCAGTGCGGCGCCAGGCGGGAAGCGATCGAAGCGGCCTGTCCGGGTTGCGGCTGGGCGCCTCCTCCGCCGCGGAACGACGCCGACCCGCCCGCAGTCACCTGGCCGATGCGCGCGGAAGCGGCTCGCACCTTCAGCCTCGAATCCCTGATGCTGGTCGTCACGCTGGTGGCGGTCTGCTTGAGCGTCGGAGTGTGGGTGCCTGGCCTGGGTATCCTGCTGGCCGTGCTGTCCACACCGGCGCTGGTCCGCACGGTTGTCGTCCAGTTGCGCCGCAAGGCGCAAGGGCAGCCGTTGTCGGTGGGAGAGAAACTGACCACGTTCCTGGCCAGCCTGGGGTTTGTCGTCCTGATCGGCGTGGCGCTGCTGATCACACTCTTCTTTGCCTGCCTGGCAATTGTGGAGATGGCGAGTCCCAGCAGGGATCCTGTTCCCGCTTCGATACTCCTCTTGTGTATCACATTTTGCGGCGGAGTTCTTGCCGCCATCGTCGTCGCCGTAACTTGGATCAACAAGCGCGGGAAATGACCATGCAGCTTCGCGACTACAGTTTCCTGGGCACCACGCAGAGCCTCTGTCCCGACTGCCATCGGCTGGTGCCGGCGAAGATCATCAGCCGCGGCGGCCGAGTGTACTTTCGCAAGCGGTGCCCGGAACACGGCGAACGGGAAGATTTTGTCTGTTCGGACGTGGCGTACTACGACCGGAACGAGTACGCGGTGCCGGCCAAGGAGCCCGTCGAACACGGCATCGACCCGGATCGCGGCTGCCCGTTCGACTGCGGATTGTGCACCGAGCACGAACAGCACACCTGCATCGGGCTGGTCGAGCTGACGTCGTCCTGCAACCTGACCTGCCCGCTGTGCTACGCCGCCAGTTCGCCCGGCGGCCAGCACGTTTCGCTGGACGACTGCCGGCGGGCGATCGACCGGCTGGTGGCGGTCGAGGGGCGGCCGGAAGTGCTGCAGTTGTCGGGCGGCGAGCCGACGATTCACCCGCAATTCAGCGAGGTGCTGGAGTACGCCCTGGCGCAGCCGATCGACTACGTCCAGATCAATACCAACGGCATCCGCCTGGCCCACGACCCGGCGCTGGTCGAGTCGCTGGCCCGCCATCGCCAGCGGCTGGAGATCTACTTTCAACTGGATGGATTGAACGACGACGTGTCGCTGCAACTGCGCGGCGAGCGGTTGCTGGAGACCAAGCTCCGCGCCCTGGAACTGCTCGGCCAGGCCGACCTGCACGTCACGCTGGCCGTCACCTTGCAGGGCGGCGTGAACGACGACCAACTGGGACCGCTGGTGCAACTGGCCGTCGAGCGGCCGTGGATCACGGGCATGAACTTCCAGCCGGCGACCTATTCGGGCCGCTACTACCTGCCGCAGCAGTTGGAGCGGCGGATCACGTTTCCCGACGTCATCCAGGGGATCGCTCGGCAAACCGCCGGGCTGTTCCAGCCGGATGATTTCCTGCCGCTGCCGTGCGCTCATCCCAACTGCCACAGCATCGCGTTGGCCTGGCGAACCGGCGGCACGGTCGTGCCGCTGAACCGCTTCATCGACGCTCGCCAGAACTTCGACCTGCTGGCCAACGGCATCTGTTTCACTCGCGGCCAGGCCCGCCGGTTGATCGCGCAGTATCTCAGCCGCCAGGCCTGCTGCGGCGGCCAGTGTGGCCCGGAGACAGTGGGCGGCCTGCAGATCGTGAGCGGCGCGGAGGCAGTGTGTGGGCCGGAGGTGGAAAGAGACGCGAAAGCGGAACGTGAAGCGGCGGCGGACGGCTCGCAGTTCTTCGCCGGTGTGCTGGCCGAACAACTGGGCGCCACCGACCTGTTCCGGCTGACGATCACCTCGTTCCTGGACGCCTACAACTTCGACGTGCGGCGGCTGATGAAGTGCTGTACGCATCACGTGCTGCCCAGCGGGCACGTGATTCCCTTCTGTGCCTATAACACGCTGTACCGCCCGGGCCACGTGGCGTTGCCGGCGCTGCGGAAAGCGGCGAGCGAACATGCCGGCCGTTGATCTGCCATACACCGTGACCATGCTCGTCGCGCTGGCGACCTGCACCGTGCTGTTGCGGCGGTCGCAAAGGTCGCTGCCGCTGGCGGGCTGGCAGAAGCTGGGGATCGGGGTGGGAGCGTTCTGCGGCGCGATGATCGGAGCCAAGCTGCCGTTTGTCCTGTCGGACTGGGAAGGCCTGCTCAGCGGTGCCGCCTGGCTTTCGCACGGCAAGACGATCATGTGCGGTATCGTGGGCGGCTACTTCGGCGTCGAACTGGCCAAGTGGGCGCTGGACATTCGCGTCCGCACGGGCGACACATTCGCGGTACCGGTCGCCGTGGCGGTGGCGATCGGGCGGCTGGCCTGCTTCCAGGCCGGCTGCTGTTACGGCACACCCACATCGCTGCCGTGGGGCGTGGCGTTTCCCACGGCCGCCGACGACCCGCTGGCCGCTCGCCATCCCACGCAGTTGTACGAAGCCGCGTTTCACGCCGCCGCGGCGCTGGTCCTGGTTGGGCTCGCGCGCGGCGGCTGGTTTCGCGGGCAGTTGATCAAACTCTATCTGCTGAGCTACCTGGCATACCGCTTCGCCACGGAGTTTATCCGGCCCGAAGCTCGGCTGCTGTGGGGCCTGACCGGATACCAGTGGGCCGCGCTGCTGCTGGCCGTCCTGTTCGCCGCGCTCTGGCTGCGCGACGCCCGGGCGCTGAAACGAGAGCACCTGGTGCTGCAGGCGAAAGTGAACAGCGACGGATCGCCCGCGACGTAGGGTCTCTTCGCAACTTGGGATTCAAATGTAGCCCGAAGCACGAGTTTTGAAGTTGCAACTGCTTGTAGCAAACTAGCAAGTACAAAAGAGCGGATGCGGCGACTGCGGAGCAATCCACCTTGATCCCTCTGGCTCACTCCCCGCTTCGAGGTCGTGCAGCTTATAAGTTGTTTTGTCGAGGGAATTTGTCGCTACAAGCGAGGGAAGCTTACTCCGGCCTCCGCTTCGGCGAGCGAGCCCCCCCTGAAATCCCTCTGGCTCCCTCCCCGCTTCGGGGAGGGCTGGGGAGGGGCCTGCGGGGTTAGACCGGTCAACCAAGTGTTCAACGCGCAGAATGGACTGGAAGGCACGCGAACGCGTCGTGATTCGGGTTTGGATTCCGGGACCGTATGTATGCGTTCAGCTGATAATTGAGCGGAACTGTTGAGCGCGGGTTGAGTTTGGAAGTGCCAGAAGAGCCCCTCCCCAGCCCTCCCCGAAGCGGGGAGGGAGCCAGAAGTGATTTGTGGGGTGTCCCGCGCCGGTTCGGAAACCGGATCGAATAGTCAACCAAAAGATCCTGAATCTTGCTGGCGAAAGACTTATAAGCTGCACGAGCCCGACGCGAGGAGGGAGCCAGAAGGAGATTGCGGGGTACTCACTAAAGGTAGCGGATATTCCCTATTTCACGCAGCAGCAGAATCTGCAGTCGCCGCAGCCGTTGTTGTCCGTCTGGACGGCGGGCTGGAAGGTTTTGCCAAGGGTCTGGCAAAATGTTCGCACCCCGTTTCAGGCCATCAGGTCGTGGACCACGGAGCCATAGACGTCGGTCAGCCGGAAATCGCGACCGGCGTAGCGGTACGTCAATCGTTCGTGGTCCAGCCCCAGCAGCCAGAGCATCGTGGCATGCAGGTCGTGCATGTGCACGCGGTTCTCGACGGCGTAATATCCGTACTCGTCCGTGTTGCCATAGGCAAACCCGGCCTTCGCACCGCCGCCAGCCATCCACATCGTGAAGCCTTGCGGGTTGTGGTCGCGGCCGTTGTCGCCCTGGGCGATCGGCGTGCGGCCGAATTCGCCGCCCCAGACGACCAGCGTGTCTTCGAGCATGCCGCGGGCCTTCAGGTCGGCCAGCAGTCCGGCGATTGGCTGGTCGGTCAGCAGGGCGTTCTTTTCGTGGCCCGATTTCAGATTCCCGTGCTGGTCCCACTTGTTGCCGGTGGACACCTCGACGTACCGCACGCCGCTTTCGATCAGGCGGCGAGCCAGCAGGCATTGGCGGCCGAAATTGTCCGTGTTCGGCTGGCCGATGCCGTACAGTTCGTGAACCTGCTTCGACTCGCGCTGCAGGTCCAGCACTTCGGGAGCGGCGTTCTGCATGCGATAAGCCAGATCCACCGACTCGATCGCCCCCTCGATCTGTTCGTCCCGCTCGGTTCGTTCCAGATGGTCCCGGTTCATCGCCTGCAGCAGCTCGATCTGCCGCCGCTGATCGTCCGCGGCCAGCCGCGGGTTACCCAGGTAGTCGATGCGGGCGTTGCCCAGCGTGCCCGAGTGGCCGATCGTGGTGGCCTGGTGCATGGCCGGCAGAAACGCGCTGCCGTAGTTGCGCGGACCGCCGTGGCCGCTGGCCGGGCTGATCGAGACAAACGCCGGCAGGTCCGGGTTGTCGGTTCCCAGTCCGAACGACACCCAGGCGCCGACCGAAGGCCGCACCAGGTTATCGCTGCCCGTGTGCAGCATCGACACGGCCTGGCCGTGCGATTGGCCTCGGCTGTGCATCGAGCGGATGACGCACAAGTCGTCCGCGTGCCGGGCAATGTGCGGCAACAGCTCCGAGACCCACAGCCCGGACTCGCCATGCTGGGCGAACTTCCAGGGGCTCTTGAGCAGCTTGGGCTTGGCGTTGATATTCTTGGCCGGTTCGAACGGCAACTGCTTGCCGTCGTCCTCCTGCAGTTTCGGCTTGTAATCGAACAGGTCCACCTGGCTCGGTCCGCCGTGCATGAACAGAAAGATCACTCGTCGTGCTCGCGGCGCATGATGCGGCTGCTGAGGTGCCGCGGAGCCGGCGGCGCGCACCAGCGCGGCAGGCAGACCGCTGAGTGTCAGTCCGCCCAGTCCCAAGGCCGAAAGTTTCAACAGGTCGCGGCGGGAAGTTGTGCGTTTCATGGGATCAGTTCAGCATCCGGAATTCGGTGGAAGCAAACAGAGTGTGAATCAACTGGGCCAGCGGTTCGGGCCGATCCTGCCGCCCGGCGCCTTCGGCCGCATTCTGGGCGGCCACCTCGTTCGCCGCCGCTTGCAGGAACTGCTCGGCACGCAGCAGTTCGTCGTCCGTGGGCGGACGCGACAGCACGCGCTCGTACGCTGCGACCACCTGCTGTCGCGGATCGGACGCGGCCCGCTGCACCTCGGCGGCCGCCTTCTCCGCCTGCTCCATCACGAACGGGCTGTTCAGCAGCAGCAGCGCCTGAGCGGGCACGTTGGTCACGGCCCGGCGTCCCGTGACCAGGTCGGGGTCGGCAAAGTCGAACACGGCCAGAATCGCCGGCAGCTCGGCGCGGATGATCGGCAAGTAGGCGCTGCGCCGCAGCGATCCCGCCGGCGCGAACTTCTCCTGTTCCGACGTGTTCTGCGTCACCAGCGTGCCGAGTCCCGGCACGGGCGAACCGCCGGGCGACAGGTCCAACCGGCCGCTGATCGCCAGCATACCGTCCCGAATCGCCTCGGCGGGCAGGCGGCGGCGATGAGCGCGCCAGAGCAGCCGGTTTTCGGGATCGGCGTTCCAGGCCGCTTCGTCGTGCCGGCTGCTGAGACGATAGACGCGGCTGAGCACGATCTGGCGGACCAGTTGCCGGGTGGACCAGCCGTCGCGGATGAAGTCGGCCGCCAGGCGATCGAGCAACTCCGGATGCGTGGGCCGGTCGCCAAGCTGTCCGAAGTTGTCCACGCTGGCCACGATGCCTCGGCCAAGCAAATGATGCCAGACCCGGTTGACGTAGACCCGCGCCGTCAGCGGGTTGTCGGGGCTGGCCAGCCAGTCGGCCAGTTCGCGGCGACCGCTCTCGCTCGGGCTGAACTGCGGCGGGTCGTTCGACGCGGCGACTTGCAGCACGCCGCGCGGCACCTTCGGCCCCAGATTCTGGTGCTCGCCGCGAACGCAGATCTCGCAATCGCCGATCGACTCGGCCTCCGTCACCGCAAACGCCGTGGGCAAGGGCGGCGGGGCGGCCGCTTCGAGTTGCTTGAGGTCGGCTTCCAATTGTTTCAGTTCCGCGGCACTCTGTCGCTGGGCTTCCTCGGCCGACTTCATCTCGTCGCTCGGCTCGCTGGCCTCGGCAATCACCGGCTTGCCGTTCTCGTCCAACTCGACCAGCCGCACGGCGTCCACAATCACGTAGCCCTCGGTGTCGCGCGTGGCGATCGTCACCACCGCCGGTTGGTCCTGGCGGAAGGGAAACTGGCCGACCGAGGCGTACAGGTTGTCGATCGGCGGCTGCTGGCGCTGATTCAACTGCACCTCCACCTCGGCCTCCGCGTGCTTGATGCTGATCGGCACGTTGGTGGCCCGGTTTCCGCCGACGGTATACGACAACTGCACGTCGTAGGTGGCGGTGGCGGGAACGGCCAGCGTGAATTCGGCGAACTTCTCGCCCTTCTCCGACTGGTCGTCGTGGATGTAGCCTTCGCCGACGAAGGTGGGCGAGAACGTCGAGGCTTTCCAGACACCGGTCAGCCGGGCCTGGGCATTGTCCACGACCACGGCCCGCTCGCCCGCCCGCAGCGCGGCCACCTGCTTGGCAAGCTGGTCCTGCCGCAGCCGGGATTGCTTGATCTCGGCCTGCAACTGCTTCTTGGCGGCTTCGTGCGCTTCCAGCGCGGCGACCTGCTCCCGCGGCGCCGGCAACGCTCGCCGGGGCCAGGTCGAGACGTACTCCTGGCTTTCGCCGCGCAAGGTTTCCGTGCTGCGGAAGATCCCGGCCAGGGCGTAATAGTCGCGCGTCGGGATCGGGTCGAACTTGTGATCGTGGCAGCGGGCGCAACCGAGCGTCAGGCCGAGGAACGCCTGGCCGACCGTGTTCACCTGCTCGTCCACCACGTCCATGGTCAGCTTTTGCTTGTCGCGTTCGCTGAGCATCTTGGCGCCGATCATCAGGAAGCCGGTGGCCACGAGCTGCTCCTCGCGCTGCACGTCGCTCTCGGCCGGCAGCAGGTCGCCCGCGATCTGCTCGCGCACGAACTGGTCGAACGGCTTGTCCTCGTTCACCGAGCGGATCACATAATCGCGGTACTTCCAGGCGTCGTGGAAGGTGGCGTTGAAGTCGCCACCGTTGGAGTCGGCGTAGCGGGCCACGTCCAGCCAGTGGCGGCCCCAGTGCACGCCGAACTCGCGCGAACCGAGCAACCGGTCCACGACCCGCTCGATCGCTCCCTCCGATTCGTCCTCGACAAACGCCCGCACTTCCTCCGGTGTGGGCGGCAAACCGACGACGTCAAAGTACAGCCGCCGGATCAACGTGCGGCGGTCGGCATCGGGTGCCGGCGCGAGGCCGGCGGCTTCGAGCCGGGCCAGCACAAAGGCGTCGATGTCGCTGGCCGGCCAGTCCGAGTCGCGGACCACCGGCCGCTCGTGGCGCACCACGGGGCGGAAGGCCCAGAACCGCCGGCCCGCCTCCAGGTCGATCGTCTGCTGGACCTTGGGCGGAGCGTTGTCGGCCGCTTCGGGTCGCGGATCGACAGCGCCCGACTTGATCCACTGTTCGAAGTCGCGCACGATCGCCTCCGGCAGCCGGCCGGCCGGCGGCATTTCAAAGCCGTCGTACCGCAGGGCGTCGAGCAGCGGGCTTTCCTCGGGTTTGCCGGGAACCACGGCCGGACCGGAATCGCCGCCCCGCCGCAACCCGGCCGCCGAATCGACGCGCAGGTTACCCTTCAGCTCCTGGGACTCAGCCGAGTGGCATTCGTAGCAATGCTTGATCAGCATTGGCCGGATGCGGGCTTCGAAGAACTCCGGCGAGCCGGGATCTTCGGCCGCGGTGATTCCCGTCAGAGCGGTGACCAGCACCAGCATGGCGGCCACGTTCGTCCGCTGCATATCGCACCTCGAATCCCAGCCTGTGCCTGTGGAAGGCGCCGGCGCCCTTTGAGCGGGCGCAGGCCTCCTCCGCGGAATCCTTCAGTTTAGCGGCAACCGGCCCGGCATCCCAGCCGCCGCCCGAGCGACAACACCGGGAAAAAAACTTGACTTTCCAGCGTGCGGCACCGCAGAATGCCTGCGTCTATTCAAGCTGCGGATCAGGCAGCGGTTGGTGTAATATATGTTCGGCCCGCTCCAATGCAGCCGGAGGATTGTGAAAATGTCTGACTACACTTCCGTCAGGACTGCTGCAGCTAAACTCTCGGTCGCTAATCGACTTGATACCGGCGCAGTGACGACGTAACCCTGGTCAGAAGTACGCAAACGGCTTCGTGATCGAGTTGGACTCGATGATGCGAGTTGACTTTCATCCAATCGTGAGGACGGTGAGCGTCTGTACGTCATTGCCATCGCACATGCGAAGCGCCGTCCGGGGTACTGGAAACGACGTCGATAGCGACGGACTGAAGTCTGCGGTAAACGCGAGCCGGAATGGGCCAGCCGGCTCGCGTCGCTCGGCAAAGCGTACTCCCGGCCCCGTTACCGCTGTCGTTCGTCGGCTCAAGAATCGATGCTCCGAACACTCTTTCCGCACGCCCGATTCTCGCCTCCCGCTACGGAGGCTGCGATCACCGATGCCGAGTCGCAACTTGGCGTTCGGCTTCCCGCCCAACTGCGCGAGCTCTACCTGATCTGTGACGGTTTCCGCGAAGACAAGGGCAACGCAAAGTACCTCTTCTCGCTGACCGACGAGGATTTCATCGGGTCGCTGGTGAGCGTCACAAGACACCTGTGGACCGCATGGAAGACGCCGGATCTCCGTCCGTTTCTGTTTTTCGGGTCTTCCAGCGCTGATGCCTGCTGGGGAATCAACCTGCGGCGGCCGGATGAGATCATTGCTTTTCACCATCAGATGGAAGATCATTACGAAATCGTCGGCAGTGAAATCGTGCAGGTCTTTCGCGAGGACTACGCGCGATATGATGAACTGGACCCTGACGCCGACGAGACACTCGGATGAACTCGAGCCGGAACAGGCCGGCCGGCTCGTGTCGCTCGGCAAAGCGTGCTCCCGACCGCATGGTCCTGATGTCCGGCCGATTGGAGAACTCGCGTCGGTTTCGTTCAGGGCAACACCGGTCGTTCTTGCGGAGCGAATAATGGTTGATCGCAAATCGAACAAGATGCTCCTTGCCGCGGGCATCTTCGTTCTCTTGTGTGGCATCCTGATGGTTGTCATCCAACTCGATGGTTGGGCGAGACTCGGAGAAAAACTACAGCTCGGTGTCGCAGTGGTTTTCCTCAGTCTGGGTACAGTGCTCGTTGCGGTAAGTCGTCACCGAAAGCGTGACAACTGAACTTATCCCGGAGGATTCCGGGATTCGCGAGATGCTGGAGGCAAGGATTGCTCGCGGCCGACCAACGGCGCAAACAATCCTTGCCCATTCACGACGAGGGCGGGGTGGGGCGAGGCCGACTGCTACGCGCCGGGCCGGCCGATGCAGTACAGGTACTTCTCGCTGCGCAGCAGCAGTTGCCCGTCGGTGGCGATGGGGCTGGCGTTGAACGTGCTGGTGTCGTCCAACTGGTTGTGGGCCAGTTGTTCGTACTTCGGGCCAGCCGCCAGGACAAAGGTGCCGCCCCAACGCGTCACGACATACAGCTTGCCAGCGGCCAGCAGGGCCGAGGCGTAGGGCTGTTCCGGGAATCGCTCGGCGTACACGATCTCGCCGTCTTCCAGCCGCAGGCAGTACGCCGTCTTGTTGCGATCGCTGACCCAATACAAATGGCCTTCGTGCACGACCGGCGAACAGACGTTGGCGCCGGCCCGGGCTTCCCACAACCGGTGGGTCGCCGTCACGTCGCCCGATCCGCCGGCGCGGACGGCGATCGCCCGCGACTGGCGCCCGCCCAGGGCGTAAATCACTCCCGCCTGGGACACGATGCTGGGACAGACGTAATCCTGGATCCCCTCGCAGTTCCACAGCTCCTTGCCGCTGGCCGGGTCGAAGCCCAGGATCTTGCCCCGCACACTGACCACCAGCTCCTGACGGCCATCCACATCCACCAGGTGCGGCGTGTTCCAGGACGAACGGATGCCGCCGGCGCGCCACACTTCCTGGCCGCTCTCCTTGTCCAGGGCCACCAGCGAGTTGCTTTCCACGCTGGCGTTGACGATCACCAGGTTCCGATACAACACGGGCGACGTGCCGCAACCCCAACCGTTCAGTCCGTCGCCGACCGGGGTGTGCCAGAGCTGATTGCCTTGCAGGTCGAACTTCAGCACTCCCGTCTTGCCGAAGAACACGTAGATCGCCTGGCCGTCGGTGACCGGCGTGGGACCCGCGTAGCCGTGATCACGCACCCGCTCGGATTCCGGCAGACGCGGCTGGACTTGCCTGTCCCAGACGATCGCGCCGTCCGCTCGTTTGACGCACACCACGTGCAGCAGCAGGTCTTCCATGCTGCCGCCGGCTCCCGGCACGCCGTAGCCGCTGTAGCAGGTCACATAGAAGCGTTCGCCCAGAGCGATCGGGCTGGACGCTCCCGAACCGGGCAGTTCGGTCTTCCACAACACGTTCTCCCGCTCGTTCCAGTTCAGCGGCAGATTGTTCTCGCGGGCCACGCCTTGTCCGCCGGGGCCGCGGAACTGCGGCCAGTCGGCGGCAGGCGCGCGCTGGACCAGCAGCGCCACCAGCCAGGCAACTCCGAAAGCGATCCGCGATGTGCTGCGCATGGTCCGAGTCTCCGGAAGCTAAAGGCCGTCGTCAGCCGGTTTTGATTGCCGCCACCCACAGGGTAAGATAACGCAATCGAAGGCCTTCCGCCTACCCAGGAAGGCCCTCGGCTCGACCACCAGGCCAGCTTACCAGGAGGGAGGATCCAGATGGGTTCCGAGAACGTGATTGACCTGGACTATGAAAATTTCGACGACGAGGTTTTCGGCCGGGATCAGCCGGTGCTGGTCGAATTCTGGTCGGAGGGATCCTATGCCTGCCGCGAACTGTCGGGCATCATCGACGACGTGGCCCAGCGCTACGCGGACAAAGTGGTCGTCGGCCGGGTGGACGCCGACGCCAACTGGCAGACCGCTCAGCAGTTCGACGTCCGCAGCACGCCGCTGGTGCTGCTGTTTCAGAACGACCGCGTGGTCGAGCGGATTGAAGGGCTGAGGACGCAGCAGGAATACGCCCAGGCCCTGAACGAACTGCTGGCCCGCTACTGGGTCATTTGAACCGCGCGGGGTCAGTTGATGACGACTTGCAGTGCGCGTGGTGCCGGTTCCGCCGGCGCCTGGCGCTCGGGGTACTCCGGCAGATCCCAGTCCAGTTGCAGCCGGCGCAACTGCTCGCGCAGCGCGGCCAGATCCCACAGATGCAGATCCTGCCGCATGGCGACGGCCAGCCGCGAACCATCGGCTGAGAACTGGGCGTCGCCCAGCGTGGCGGAGCGGCCGGCGTCAAGAATGGCCAGTTGCTGGCCGGTTTGCGTGTCGATCAGTTGCAGCATCTGCCGCGAACGGGCCAGGGCCAGCAGGCGGCTGTCGGGCGAGAAAGCCACGGGGCCGGGCCAGCCGTCCGGCAATTCGCGCGGCCACTTCTCGAGGCACTTCCAGGTGCCAACCTCCCACAGGCAATGTTCCTCGCCGCCGGAGGTGGCCAGCAGGCGGCCGTCGGGGCTGAAACCGGGCGTCGAACTGCTGGCGTCCGGCTGCAGTTCGCAGATACTTCTGCCCGTCGCCGTATCCCAGACCCGAATGCCACGGCCGATCCAGGTGGCCGTCACCAGCCACCGGCCGTCGGGGCTGAGGTTCATCCGGTCCAGATTCGCATGCGTAATCTGGCGAGCTGGCTGGCTGTCGTCGAGCCAGGCAATCTGTCCGGTCATAGGACCCAGGTCGATCGCCATCAGCCGGCCGTCGGCTGAAACGTCCATTCGTTCGACATAGTCCGAACGAATCGCCCGCGGTGGGCCGATCCGCAACTGGCCGGCATCGTCGACGGTCAACGGCCAACGGTGGATACCGCGGGCGCCGCTGCTGAGCAGTTCGCCGCCATCCGCGGAGAACTTCACCGACCGCACCTGGTCCCACGGCACGGCTGCCAGCTTTGCGACCCGCTCGGCGTCCCAGAATTCCAGTCCGGTATCCGTGCCGCAGACCAGCAACCAGGGGATGCTGGGACTGAACGAAACACACCACCGCCCACCGCTCGACTCTGGTTCCTGGCAGATCGCCAGCGGACCACCTTCGTCCAGTTGCCAGATCCCGAAACCGCTCAGTCGCGAACGGAACGAGAGCAGGCGGTCATCGGGGCTGAACGGCGACAGCCCCAGCTCGGTCATGTCGATCCGCAGCATCTGCTCGCGGTCCACCAGGTTCCAGATCCGGCTCGTCCCGTCCCAGGCGGACGACGCCAGTCGTGTGCCGGCATGGTTCACCTGCAGTTGCACGACCGGGGCGCGATGGCCTTCCAGTTTCTCAAAGGATGGCTGGCCGGTCTCCAGGTCATCGGCCAGGTAGATCCGCCCGTCGCTTCCGCCCAGCACCAGCCGCTCGCGGCCGGGAAACCAGCACAGCGTCATCACGCCGGCGGGGCATGGCAACACGCGCACGTCGTCCGAGCCCCGGTCGGCGTCGATGATCCGCACCTCCGGGCTCTGATCCGCCACCGCCAGGTTGCCATGGTCGTCGAAATCGAGCCACGTGGCGGGCCGAGCCAGGCCGATCGTCCGCTGCAGGGCACCGTCCAGCAAACGGTAGACTCGCACCTGTTTCTGCTGGACCCCGACGGCCACGTGCGGCGACTGGGAAGCGAAGGCCAGCGGCGCCTGGCGATGGTGGCCTTCCAGATGGACGACCGGGCTGGCCGTGGCCAGGTGCCAGATCTTGATCTCGGCTGGCCCGTGTTCCGGATGGTACTTGGCGGCCAGGTAGTCGCCATCGGGGCTGAACAGCAGCACCCAGGCCCGCTGGCCCGGCCCCGGCAGATAGGCCAGCTCCTGGTCGCTGGCGGCGTCCCGCAACGTGATGTTGCCGTGCGGGTCGCTGATCGCGTACCGCCGATACGGCGCATCGAACACCACGGCCCCTGAATCCTGGTCGAGTGCGGTGAACTGTTTCAGCGTGCGGAGATCGCACAGCGCCAGGCAGGCGATCGCTTCGTTGCGGAGCTTGACGCGCTGCTCGGCTTCCTGCGCGGCGGAGAACTGCAGGTCCGGCAGCAGGCTCGCGGCCCGTTCGATCGCTTCGAGTCCTCGCAGCCGCTGGCCGGGGCGGCCGCTGCCGCGCCCCGCTTCCGCCTGGCCAAAGCAGTAGTGGTACAGCCAGCGGTTGGACTTGAGCGACTCGTCGGCCAGCGCCGCGGCCTGCTGGCGAGCGTGGTAGGCAAACGCCAACGCGCCGCCAAACACGACCAGCAGCAGCAGCAGCACGAGCGCGGACAACGACGCTTGCCGAGGATTCCGCCGGCACCAGCGCCACACCCGCTCGGCCGTCGACACACGGCGCGCCTGCACCGGGCGATCGGCCAGGAACAGCCGCAAGTCGTCGGCCAGTTGCTGGGCCGTGGCGTAGCGGCGAGCGGGATCCTTGTCGATCGCCTTGAGTACGATCGTCTCCAGGTCGCGGGGAATCTGCGGGTTCAGCTTCCGAGGCCGCGGCGGCTCGCCATGAGCCACCTCGTGCATCAGCCGCCCGCGGTCGGTTTCCCCCAAGGCATGCCGCAAGGTGCAGAATTCGTACAGCGTCAGACCCAGACCATAGATGTCGCCGCGCGCGTCGCCCCGACCTTGCAGGCGTTCCGGAGCCATGTAGCGGAGCGTGCCGACGATGTCGCCGGTGCGAGTCAAATTGTCACCTTCGTTCTTGGCCAGGCCGAAATCGGTGATCCAGACCACGCCCGCCGTGTCCAGGATCAGGTTCGAAGGCTTGATGTCGCGGTGAATGATCCCCTGGCCGTGCGCGTACGCCAGCGCCTCGGCAATCTGCAGTCCGATCCCGGCCACGCGACGGAAGTAGTCGTCCTTGCAAGGCTCCGACAGTTCGCTCGCGGCCCGCGCCACAGCGCCCGACGAACCACTGGCATTCGAACCTGGCGACGGCAACACGTCCTGGCTGCTGGCAACCACTGGCCGTGGCGGTTCCGGAGCCGCCGGCTCCTCGGCCGCCGGCCCTTCGATCAACGGCTCCTCGACCAAGGCAAACTGCCGCGGAAACTGGCCCGTCAGCAGTCCCGTGGCAATCGTCCGCGCACAGGTCTGATCCAACTGCCGCGGGTCGGCCTGCGTCGTCGCCACCGGCGGACGTTCGCTCCGCCGTTTCAACCGCCGCAGTTCATCGAATACCTGCTCCAGACTCTGGCCGCGAATAAACTGCATCGCGTAGTAATAGACCCCGTCGTGCGACCCGACGTCGAAAACGGGGACAATGTTCGTGTGGTGCAGCCGACCCGCCGCGCGCGCCTCGCGGTGAAACCGCTCCAGATGCGTTCCGCTGGCCGTCACGCCCAGCGGCAGCACCTTCAAAGCCACATGCCGCCGCAACGCCTCGTGCTCGGCCTCGAACACCACTCCCATCCCGCCCCGGCCCACCTCGCGCAGAATCCGGTAGGGGCCAAGCTGGCTCGGCACGCTGGCCGCTGCCTGCTCGCGCCGCCCCGCGTCGTCCGCCGATTCCCCCGGCCCGAATTGCTCCAGCATCGCCAGCGTCGGAAACAACTCGCGGATCTCGTCGGCCAACTCCGGGTGCGCTGCCGCGTATTCGCTGATCGCCGGTTGTTCGCCCTGCCGCAATCGCTGCACAAACGAATCGGCCAGCCGATCGATCGGATTGCGCGACTCGGGACGGCCGTCCAGCGAGTCGCCGCGCGATACCGATTGCGGGTTGGCCAAGGTGGGGTTCCTGTTGGTGGTTAGTTGTCAGTTATCAGTTGGAACTGGCGGGATCGGTATCAAGACAGGCAACACGTAGCAGTCAAAGCCGTACTGGCACCCTCGCCGGCTTTGAGGTCGTGCAGGTATTGAGTTGTCTTGCCGAGGGAATTTGGCGTTACAACCGAGGGAAACTTGGACGGCCTCCGCCTCAGCAAGCGCTCCCTCCTTGATATCCCTCTGGCTCCCTCCCCGGCTTCCGGGGAGGGTTGGGGAGGGGCTTTTGCACTTGTTCTAAATTCAAACTCAACAAGCATCGGCAGAATCCGCTCAACTCCCAACTGGATGCATTCATCGAGGTCCATATACCGAACATGAATCGCTCGGAATCCGCGTTCACCGCAGGCCATTGCGCGCGTGAAACATCACGTCGTCCACTCTAACCCGGCAGGCCCCTCCCCAACCCTCCCCGAAGCGGGGAGGGAGCCAGAGGGATCTCAAGGGGGGGAGTGCTCACCGAAGCGGAGGCAGTTTCAAGTCTGTCTCGTTTGTCGCGCCAAACTCCCTCGCCAAAACAACTTGAAAGCTGCACGATCTCCTTCCGGGGCGACGGCCCGACGGACTGTTATATGAGATATAGGAGCCCTCCCGTCGGCATAATTTCAGCAACAAAATCGCAACTTCAAAAACGTAAACGAGGGAGGAGGTTACGACCAACATCCCAGGTGGCAACAAGTGCCTCGCTGACGCTTCGGGTTACAATGCACCAACAACGTACGCCCCAGGTGGCGGTGTCCCACTAGGCCGGATCGTCCAGGATCCGCTTGAGCCGCTTGACCGCTCGCACGTAACGGTTGCTGGCGGCCGATTCGGTCAAGCCCAGCACCTTCGCCGTCTCGACGTTCGTCAGATGTTCGAAGTGGCGCAGCGCGAGCACTTCCCGGTCGGTGGCTTCCATCTCGTTCAACGCCTGTTCCAACCGCAACTTGACTTCGGCCCGGACCGCCGCCTGGCTGGGCGTGGTCTGGCGTCCCAGCAACTGCGCCGCCAGGACCGCCGATGTCGCTTCGGGCAGCGGTCCGTTGTACAGCGAGACCTCGCGGCTGGCATCGCGCATCTTGTAGCCCAGGTGGTGCCGGTGCAACTGCAGCAGCTTCTGCACCGTGAGAAACCGCAGCCAGAGGAAGAACGGCATCCGCGGATCGCGAACGTACTCGGCAAAACGGCCGGCGGCTTCCAGGTAGGCTTCCTGGACCACGTCCGCCGGGTCGATCCTGCCTCGCAACCGCCCGTCCATGCGGAATCCCACCACCCGCAACAGACGCTCCCGGTACTGAACCAGCAACTGGCCCAGCGCCGCTTCGTCGCCGCCGGCCGCCAGTTCGACCAGCCGCTGCGTGTCGTGGGTGGCGCTGGTGGCGTCCGTCTTGTTCGTGCCGCTCATGCGAGTCTCCCCTCCCTCACATGATAACTGCCAGCCCCTGCCGCTTCGCCACTGGCAGTACGCGGCAATCCGCACTTTCCCAGACTCCCCGGCCCTCCGAGTTCGCCAAATCGACCCCAGAGGTCGTTTTTTTCTACAGGTCCGGCGGCTGCCAGCGGGGGATGCCGGTGGAGTTCAACTGAGCGCGGTACAGCTCGTGGAACGGTCGCACGGGCGAGAGAGGGGCCGCTTCGTTGACCATCAGCGGACGAGTGGCCTGCCACCAGGCGTCGTACGCCCGGCGCATCCGCGCCGCCTCCTCGGCGTGCTGGGCGATCACGTTGTTCGTCTGACCCGGATCCGCCTCCATGTCAAACAGCGCCGTCTCCCCCACCAGCCGGAACCGCTGATTCCGGACAGCGAAGTTCTTCCACTGATACTCGTCCGGGTCCGCCCCCGTCGGCCAACGCCCCACGTGCGTGAACAGGTAGCGGTCCAGCCAGTCCACCCGCGGGTCCTCGATCAGCGGCAACAGACTGCGGCCTTCCACCTGGCCCTCCGGAGTTTCGGCCCCAGCCAGCTCCGCCAGCGTCGGCAACAGGTCGATGTGCGCCGCGATCCGATCCACCTCGCGCCCCGCCTCGACCCGCCCGTCCCAGCGGACAAAAAACGGCACTCGCACACCGCCCTCGTCGGCCGAACCTTTCAAGCCCTTCATGCGGGCGTTGTAGAATCGCATCTCGGTCCCGTCCGCCGCTCGACCGATCACCGCCTGGCCCGATCCGCCGCCCGTCATCCCGTTGTCCGACATGAAGATCACCAGCGTATTGTCCAGCAGTTTCCACTCGCCAAGCTTCCCCAGCAGCCGCCCCATGTTCTCGTCGATGTTCTCGATCATGCCGTAAAAGCCCGCCTGCTGTGGGCCAAACCCCAGCTTCGTGAATCGCTCGGTGTTCGCCGGCGGCGCGATAAACGGCCCGTGCGGCGCGTTCGTGGAGATGTAGGCGAAAAACGGCCGATCGTTCCGGCTGGCCTGGCGAATCCAACCCAGCGCCGCCGTGAAGAACACGTCCGTGCAGAACCCTTCCGTCTTGACGAACGAACCGTTATGCCGAACCACCGGGTCGAAATACTTGTTGTTCGGCGCGTCCGCGCAACTGCAATCGTACGCCTGCCCGATCCCGCCCGCGCCGTGAATGAACGACTCGTCAAAGCCCCGCTTGTGCGGCTGATACGGCTCCTCGTCGCCCAGGTGCCACTTGCCGAAAATACCCGTGGTGTAGCCGGCCGACTTCAAGACCTGGGGCAGGATGATCGCGTCCAGCGTCATCCGCTCCCGCTCCAGAATCGTGTGCGTCACGCCGTTGCGCATCGGATGCCGGCCCGTCATCATGGCCGCCCGCGTCGGCGCACAGGTGGGACTGACCAGAAACCGGGTGAACCGCAGGCTCTGGTCGTGCAACTGGTCCAGGTTCGGCGTTTGCAGCCACGGATGCCCGTGCCGACCCAGTGGCGGATACCCCTGGTCGTCGGTGATCACCAGCACGATGTTCGGCTTCGACCCGGCCAACCCTTCCGCCGCCGGCGAGGTGGAACCGAGCGCTAACAGAAACGGCGCCAGCAGCACAAGCAGGCAAGTTCGCATGAGTTGGCCTCGCGGATGGTGGTAACTCGCTATCGCTTCGGGCGACAACGCTTCGGGCGACGACGCTCCGGCGGCCCATCACCGCCCGAGCCTCCAGGACTTACGCCAGCCGCTGCAGCTTGCTGACGCGGCCGGTCGCCACCCACTCGGCCACGAAGATGTCGCCGTTCTGGCCGAAGCAGGCGTCATGCGGATGCACGAACCGGCCATCCAGCCACTGGGCGCGATCGTTGCGAATACCTTGCACCGAAGTCACTCGCTTGACATCCTCGCCCAGCCTTGCGACCACCTGGTTCTGGTCGTTCAAAATCGTCACTCGCGCGTGCAGCTCCGGGACCAGCAGCAAGTCGCGCCAGGTGTCGACGTTGGCCGGCAGGCCGTACCCCGACAGCGTCTCGACGTGCTGGCCGTCCAGCGTCAGGTATTGCAGCGTGTGATGCGCCCGATCGCAGACCACCACCTGCTGCTCGCGGCCGGGCCGCCGGTCGATCCAGATCCCGTGCGGCGTATTGAACTTTCCCTGGCCGTCGCCCGGCCCGCCGAAGCAGGAAAGCCACTTGCCGTCCCGGTCGTAGCGATGGATATAGAACGAACCGTAGCCGTCGGCCAGCAGGAAACCGCCATCGTCGAGGAACGCGAAATTCGTGGGCATGAAGCGGTTCCGACCCCAGACCTTCTGCGGATTGGTATCCTCGCCCTCCGCGTACACGCCCGACTGCATCGGAGCGAACTGCTGCCAGACCGTTTCACCCTTCAGTGTCAGCTTGGCAAAGCTCTTCACCTGCTGGTACGCGCAAACATACAGGTACTCCTCGCCGCCTTCCTGCCGCACCTCGATGCCGTGCCCGCCGCCTTGGAACTGGCTGCCGAAGGCGCGCACAAACTTGCCATCCGCGTCGAACACGAAAATCGACGGATGGTCCTTCAACTCCTCGCGCCCCTCGTGGATCACGTACAGGTTGCCGGCCTTGTCCACGGCCACGTTGTGCGTCGTCTGCCAGGTATACTTGTCCGGCAGTTGCGGCCAGTCGTGCAGCACTTCGTAACGGTAGTCGCCCTGGCCGACGATGGTCTTCGAGTCGGTCTTGCTGGCGGTGACCACCGCGGGCGCGGCCAGTACGGCCGCACCGGCCACGGTCGCTCCCAGAAACTGGCGGCGATCGAGCGAACTGCGGGAAGGATGCGACATGCGAGCGCTCCGAGGATGCGTGGCGGGAACGGGCTTCACTTCAGGCTCCGGCCATTATCGCAGCCGGTCCGCCGCGGGGAAAGCTCCCCAGGATCGGCAGCAGCAAGTCTACAGCAGCGAATCGCCGTCGCCGGCGCGGAAGTCGTAGACCCGGTCCTCGTCCAGCAGATCCGGCAACATACTGCGGTGGAAGGCGTCCGCGCCCTGATCGCCAATCAACAGGTCCCGGAAACCATCCGTCAACAGCGTACCCAGGCCCGCGGGCACGGCGGGCCGGAACATCACCCAGTCGGCCAGGATCGATCGCAGAGCTGCGTCCGTGGTGGCGTCGCTGACGTTCGCGGCGTTGCCGCCCACGATCAGGTCGTTGCCGGCGTCGCCCCGCACGCGGTCCAGATCGCTGCCACCCAGCAGCACGTCGTCCCCCTGCCGGCCGAGCAGTTGATCATCGCCCGCGCCGCCCAGCAGAATGTCGTTGCCGTAGTTGCCGCTGAGGTTGTCGTTGCCGGCGGCGCCGATCAGCACGTCATCGCCCAGGCCGCCATCGACCAGGTCGTTGCCGCTGCCGGCGTGGATGTAATCGTCCCCGTCGCTGCCGAATAGCTGGTCGATGCCGCCGCCGCCAAAGATGATGTCGTTGCCGCCGCGGCCGCTGACATTGTCGTTGCCGTCGGTGGGCAGCTCGATCGGAATGCCATCCGGGTCCGGCACGTTGCCGTCGCCGTACAACTGGTTGTCGCCCTCGCCGCCCAGCACGCGGTCCCGGCCGGGACCGCCGACCAGGATGTCGTCGCCGTTGGCTCCCGTCAGGTAATCGTCGCCGTCCTCGCCGTGGAACTCCACCGGAATCGGATCGTTATTGCCATCCACCACGTGGGCGGCAATGCTGACCAGGTCGTCGCCCCCCTGGGCAAACGTGACGATCCGCTGCAGCATCTGCACTCCGCCGGCCAGCCCGAAGTGTTCGGGGAAGGTGGTCGAGGTGCCCAGATCCAGGTTATCGATCCGCAGCTTGACGCCCGTGTCGTTCCACGACGTGTACGTGATCCGCTCGCGATCGTTGGTGGTCCGCACGTACAGCTCGCCGATGTTGATGTTCACGTCGTCGCGAGTCACGTCGTCCAGGCACAGGTCCTCCATGCCGCTGAAGTGCACGTTCTGATGCGGGCCGGCGCTGGTGGCGATGCCCGCCACCGTGTCGACAATCACGGGAGCGACCAGCACGGTCACATCCAGGTTGAAGGTATCCCGATCGCCGTCGGGCGGGTTGGTCGGGTTGCCCGACCCGGTCGGACCCGACTCGCCGTTGACGAAGATCGTCGTGGTCAAGCTCGGTTCCAGCTTCCCGCGCGGATCCGTGTTGGGGTTCGGGTTGGGCGGACCCGTCGGATCGTTAAACGTGTCGTTGCCCGCATTGCCATTGAGCGTGATCGTGGACAGGCCGGTGATGAAGCTCTCCAGCCGCAACTGGTCGTCGCCCGCGGCGGCGCTGATCACGGCGTTCATCAGCGAGCTGCCGCCGCTGGTCATGTCGATCGTGACCTGGTCGTTGCCGGACGAGGTGGTCACGTCCAGTTGTTCGATACCGGCATAGATGATGTCCGGCATGCCGGCATGGCTGGTCATGCCCTCGATGGTGGTTTCCGTGATCAGCACGGTATCGCCCGTGGCGTCGCCCGTGTCGAGCACCGTCAGCGTATCGCTGCCCGACTGGCCATCGAGCTGCACGGGCCCCGCGATGTTGTCCACCGTGGAGCCGGGATCGAACAGGTTAAAGCTGTCGTCGCCGGCGCTAGCGAACGCCTGCAAGGAAACCGTTGCCGGCAGGCTCCAGACGTTGATCACATCCGCCGCCGTGTCGGTACCTGTTGCATTGTCGGTGTCGATCAAGATCAGCCCCAGTGCAACGCCGTTGGACGGAGCCGGATCGACGCTGGCCAACGTCACGGTCTCGCTGCCCGTGCCACTGACCACCGCCAGGACATTGAACCCGCTGAACGTCGTGTCCTCGAATCCGCCATTGCCAGTCACGATCGACACGCCGTCGCCGGGCGCGCCCGCATCGGCGATCATCAGCGCCGTGGTGGCCGGGGTGCTGGAGGCATCCAGCAGCAATCCGCCACCGGCGCCGACCAGCGTGATCGGTTCCAGGTTGGCGAACGACAACAGCAGGTCCAGGTTCTGCGCGGGACCAGCAAACGGTGGCGAGACGATGCCGATGTTGCCGCTGTTGGCCGAGTCCAGCGTGTCCGAGGCGTACAGCACGTCGTGGCCGCTGATCAGCGTAATCAGCAGGTCGTCAAGATCCCCGGCGTTGCCGCCGTCGATATGCACCGAAACGTCAGTCAGCGCTGGCGGCGCTCCCAAGGCCCCGGTCATCCGCAGCGAGGCCGTCGGGTTCAAATGCCCGCCGTTCGAACCGGGGATGAAGCTGGGCGGCGTGGTCAGGAAGCTGGGCAGCCCGCTGGCCGTCTCGGTGATCGAAAACGTCTCGTCATTGCTGGAACCGATCATGGTCAGCGACAGGATGTCGACTTGCGGAGCGCTCAGCACCAGCCCGCCGTTGACGCGGATTTCCAGGTCGGCACCATTGAGCTGCGCGTCGATCACGTCGCCGTCCAGTCCGACCGCGCTGCGGTCCACCACCAAGTGGAACGGCCCGCTGGTATCGAACTGCTCGATGTCCGTAAACGTGACCGGCTGCTCGCCCGAACTGGTCGTGAAGGTCCCGGAACCGGCGGTGACCCCATCAATGGTCAGCGTCGGATCGGTCGCCGCGCCGAATGCCAGGTTCAACGTGTCGCCCACCGCCGGCGGCACGCCCGCGCCGAACGAGGGCGCTCGGCCGTCCACGGTGAAGCTGCTGGTGGTCTGCATCGCCAGGTTGAAGGTGTCGTTGTCGGGATTGCCGTTGACGAAGGCTCCGCCCGAAGTAGTGACCACGCCGTTGATGGTCACGGTGGTGCCGACGCCCAGATCCAGGTCGCCGTCGTCGCCATTGATGGTGACGATGGTCGCCGCCGACAGGTTGCCGTCGATCAAGGCGTCGTCGCCGGCGTTCAGCGTCACGCTGCTGCCGGTGGAGTTGATCGTGACGCCGGCGTTGACGGTCAGGTCGTCGCCCGGCGCGGCCGAATCGGTGGCGGTCTGCGTGATCGGTCCCGCGGCCGTGATGTTGGCGGCGATGGTCAGCGGGCTGAGGTTCGTGACACTCACCGCGCCGCCCGTGTTGGTGATGCCTGAGAAACCATTGGCCATGCCGATCGTCAGCAGTCCGCCGACACTGTTCAGGATCTCGATATTGCCGCCGCCCGTGTTGCTGGCCGCCAGCATGCTGATCTGGGTTTCCAGCGCGTTGCCGCTGCCGATTCCGGCGGTGGCCCGCAGCGACGCGGCGTTGGCCACCAGGTTATTGGCGACCCCGTTCGCGTCGTTGATCGGCCCGGTCGCTCGCAGATCGACGTTGGCCGTGCCCGCGGTGACAATGCCCAGCGGCAACGGGCTGACCGGATCGAACACGAAGATATTTTCGTTGTTGGTCGTGGCGTCGAAGCGCGTCTCGGCGTTGATTTCCAGGGGAGCGACCGTGCTGATGCCGATGCCGCCGATGCCGGTGGTCTCCAGGATCAGAATCCCCGCGCCCACGTCGCGCACGCCGTTGACCACTTCGCTGACAATGCCGCCGTTGATGGCCAGCAAGTCGTAGACGTTGACGCCCGGTCCAACCGTTGAATCGCGCAGAGCCAGGCCGCCCGCCGTGTCGACCAGGAACGCACTGCTGTTGAGAGCCTGGACCTGCAGGATGTTGGCGTCCAGCTCGAAGCGATTCGCCGCGCTGACGCCGATCGTGTTGCCCGCCGCGTCCACCCGCAGCACGACGACGTTGCCCACCACGTCGGCCACGCCCGGATCGCCGGCCACGCTCAGCAAGTCGCCGGCGTTGACTCGCAGGTCCACGTTGCCGCCATTGGCATTGATCAGCGCCACGGGGAAGTCTGTGATCGTGTCGCGCATCCAGATGCTGCCACCAGCGGTGGTGGCGGTGGTCGAGCTGAGGGCGTTGATCTCGAGCGCGGCGGCCGTGCTGGTGCCGATCGTCCCGACGCCCGTAACCTGAAGCTCAATGATATCGCCACCGATGTCGCGCGGGCCGCCCACCACGCTGGTCAGGTTGCCGTTCAGAACCAGCAGGTCGAAGGTCGCGCCAATCTGACCGCCGACCGAACTATCGTGCATCTGCAAGCCGCCTGCCGTGTCGACGATAAAGGCGTTGTTCAGGGCCGCTCCGTTGGTCGACGCCGTGAGCACGTCGGCGTTGATTTCCAAGCGGTTGGCGGGACTGACGCCCAGGTTGTTGCCGGCTGTGTTGAGCGTCAAGTTCATTGTGGCGCCGACAATATCGGCCACGCCCGGATCGGCGGGCCCGCTGACGATACTGCCGCCGGAGACCGAGATGGAAATCAGCGAGGTTCCCGCATCGGCGTTCTCGACCGTGACCGTGCCGCCGGCCGTGATGGCGATCGGATTGTTGTTGCTGGTCACGTTGGTCAGCGTCACGGCGCTGGATTCGTCCAGCGTCACCAGGCCGCTGCCCGCGGCTTCGATTGTGTCCACGTTGGTGTCCAGGTTGATGCCGCCAGCCGAGTTGGCTTGCAGCAGCGTGGCCACGATGTCGGTCGCCGGACCCGAAGTGGTGATGGCCACGCTGGCATCCAGATCCACCAGCGGGCCGGCCGTGATCGGCGCGTTCACGTTGATCGTGCCGGAATTCAGCGTGACCGTGCCGGGAAACGTCGTGTTGCCGGACACGGTGACCGTGTCCGCGCCCAGCCCGGTCAACACTTGCAGGTTCGTGTGGACGTTGGCGTTGCTGGCGCTGTTGATCGTTACCGCGTCCGTGCCGTCGTTGGCCGAGGTGTCGATCGCCAGCGTCGTGTTGTTCCAAGCGTGCAGGGCCTCGACCGGCACTCCGCCCGTCGTGCCGCTAACCACCAGGGCCGGGATCAGCCCCGTGCCCGCGTCGAAGCCGTTGTCGATCGCCAGGATGTCGTTGGCGCCGGCCGGGCTGAAGGTGACCAGGCCGAAGCCGCTCATATCGACCGGTTCCAGTCCGGTGAACATGATCGTGCCGCCGCCCGAGACGGCGACCGTACCGTCGCCCGTCGTGCTGGACGAAGGCGAGTACGCGGCGTCCTGGCCGCTGCCGAACACCTGCAGCAGGTCGCCATTGCTGGGCGTGGGCGGATTGGTGAAGTCCTGGCCGCCGCCGTTGAAATTGAGCGGTGCGTACGGATTGCCATTGGCCTGGACGATCATCACGTCGTCGCCGCCGCGGCCGTTGAAAGTGAAGCTGGTCGGGTTGTCCAGCACCACGATCGGGCCGCCGGGCAGGAACTGGTACTGCAGATCGCCGCCGGGCAGCGGAGTGACCTCCAGCGTGTCGCTGCCGCTGGTGCCGCTGACCACGGGGCCCGTGTTCAGCACCACGTCGTTGCCGTCGCCGCCGTTGTAGGTGATGTACAGCTTGACGCCGTTAAACGTCAGCTCGCTCCCTTCCGGCAGGCCCGCGAAGAAGCCCGTGGTGTCCTCGGCTCCGTCGTTGGCGATGATCACGAAGTCGTCGCCGGGCGCCGGGACGTGTGCTCCGGACAGGCTGAGCGTCGCGGCGCCGTTGCCCAGGGCGACCGTGCCGCTGACGGCAAGCTGGTCATGGAAGCCGGCTCCATTGCCCGCGCTGGCCCCTTCCAGCTCGACGGAGAACACGCCGCCGGCCGACATGTCGACGCTGCCGGTGCTGAGAATGCCGGGACTGGTTCCGGGAGCGATCGTGCCGCCGTTCAGAGTGACCGTGCCAGCCGCGTTGCCGGTGCCACCCAGGGTGCCGGTGGCGTTGATCATGATCGGACTGGCGGCCGCCGTGCTGCCATTCACCAGCAGCGTGCCGCCGTTGATCACCGCGCTTCCCATAAAGCTGTTGGCGGCGCCAAGCGTCATCGTGCCGCCGCCGGTCTTGACCAGCCCGCCACCGCCGGACAGCGAGCCTGTGACGTTGAAGCTGTTGCCGTTGGTGTTGAAGGTGGTATCGCCATTGGTTCCGGTCAGGATGCCGGGAGCCGTCATTTGGGTATTGACGTCGGTGCGGATGGTGCCGCCACCCAGGTTGATCTGCATCGAACCGGGGTTGCTGCTGCCGATGCCGATGGGGTGGGTCAAGACCAGCAGGCCGCCCGTCATGTTGTATTCGTCGGTGCCCGTCGTGGCGCCGCGATTGTCCAGCCATAGGAAGCGGGTACTGATGTCGCCGCCGTTGTGGTTGAAGATGCCGGTGCCGTCGATGCCGATATACAGCCCGCCATTCTGCTCGGTGCCACCCGCTGGTGTCCCCGTGATGCTGATCGAACCGGAATCCAGCGTGTAGACGCTGGTCTCGTTCGGCCAATGGCCGACTCGCATGTGGCCGCTGGCGTTGACGGTGCCGCCGGTCTGGTTGACGAACCCCGCGTGCCCGTTCTGCTCGCCCAGGAAGAACGTGCCCGTGTTCAGGGTGTGCGTGTCCTGGATGTTCATCGTGGCCATCCCCTGGCCGCTGCCGGTTTGCCCCACGGCAACCGAGCCCGTGGTGGTCGAGCCGCCGCCGGCCAGGACCAGCAGCGGGACGTCGTTGGCGCTGTTGCCCCGCTGCACGGTCAGGGAACCAAGCCCGGTGCTGGTGCCGGTCAGGATCTGGCTGGCGCTGGTGCCGTTGTCGTTGTCCCCGCGGACACTCAGCGAACCACCGGTCACGGTGCCGGAGAAGGTCTGCTGCGTGCCACTGACCAGGGCCATCACCAGCGTGCCGCCGCCGATCACCTGGCCGCTGCCGGCCAGGGCTCCGATCACGTCCGTGCGGCCGTTGCGGTCCAGCGTGCCGGTGCCGCTGAGCGTGATCAGCGAGGTGTTGTTGATCACGTTGTCCTGCAGCATGCGATACGTGCCGCCGCTCTCCACCGTGATGTTGCCCCGGATCGCGCCGTCGCCCCCAAACGCGCCGCCGACGGCCAACAGGCCTTGCTGGACGTGGGTCAGCCCCGTGTACGTGTTGTTGCCAGCGCCGCCGGCCAGCGTGATCGTGCCGCTGCCCGTCTTGACCAGCGAGATCTGCCGGTCGCCGTTGAGGATGGTGCCGTTGTAGGTCGAGCTGCCATTGTCCGCTCCCACGGTGAAAACGCTGGGATCGGGAAAGCCGCTGGAGGCCGTGGCGTCGACCTGGCCGTTGCCGGAAAGTCCGTCGATCGTGACGTCGGTATCGTAGGCCATGATCAGCCGCGAACCGGCGTTGATCGTGAAGTCCTTGGTGGCCAGCGACGACGAACCGGCGGTGAAGTTGCTGTTGGTCTGCAGCCGCGAACTACCGGTGATCGTCACGCTGCCGACAAAATCGTACGGCGCCGCTCCGTCGCCCGCCTCGGCCGTCGCCGTCGTCGTGCTCCACGTAACCCGCCCACCGCCATCGACGGTCACGTTACCGGTACCCGTGATGCCGCCGCGGAACTGCGTGCGGTCGTTGCCCGCGCCGCGCAAGGTCACGTCGCGGTTCAGCGTGACCAACCCGTCATAGAAGGCTCGGCCGCCCGTATGCTGGCCGCCAATCGTCACCGTGCCGGTGCCCATCGCGCTGACCGTGATCGGTTCGTTGATGATCACATCGCCGCCGCCGTGAGCCGTGACCAGCGTGATCGCCGCGCTGCCGCTGCTGGAGTCTCCAAGGGTCACAGGGCCCGTGCCCAGCGAGTTGTTTTGCGTCACCATCAGCGTTCCCTGGCTGAGCGTGGTGCCGGCCGTGTAGCTGTTGTTCTGGTTGAACAGCGCCGTGCTGGTCACGAGCCGCACGGGGCCGGTGCCCGAAATCGGCTGCGACTGCAGGACATTCTCGGCCCGGATGTCCAGCAGGTCGGTCAAGCTCAAGCCGCCCGCCGCGTTGATGCTGACCGTGTCGTTGCCGCCTTGCCCGTCCAGCACGATGGCCGCCGGATAGTTGGCCGCCAGGCTGCTGATGTTGATGATGTCGTCGCCCGTGTCGCCGGCGTTGATTGTCAGCGTGCCGCTGGGATTGTTGAAGGTGATCGTCTCGGCCGCCACGTCGGACGTCACCGTGGTCATCCCGCCGCCGGGGTTGGTGACTGTCAGTGTCTCGCCAGTCGCGCTGTAGTTCAGCGTGACGTCGGAGGCGGTGATCGTGCTGCTGATCGGTTCCAGCCCGGTGTAGGTGAGCAGGCCGTTGCCGCTGACTTGCACCGTGCCGTCGTTGGCGTTGGCGAAGTTGTAGATGGCCAGGGCGAACAGCCCGCCGCCGGCCAGGACCAGGGTGTCGCCATTGGGCATCGTGTTCTGAGTGCCGCCGTTGTAGGAGAGCGGCACGCCAAAGTTGCCCAGCGCGTAGCTGACGGTCAGCGTGTCGTCGCCGCCCAGCGTGTTGACCACCACGGAGTTGATTCCGGCAAACGGGATCGTGACCGTGTTCGTGCCGTTGCCGGTCGAGCCCGCGATGCTGGTTCCCAGCAAGTTGTTGGGGTCGCTGATGATGAACCGGCTGTTGGGGACGTCGGACTGGATGGTCAGCGTATCGTCGCTGTCGGCCCCATCGCTGTCCGTGATGGTCAGCACGTCGCCGACCAGTGCGATGTCGGTCTCGATCGGAATCAGGACGTTCACGGTGCCCATAATGGTGATCGGCGCGCCCGTGTTGTTGTTGTCGGCGATCACGGTGGCCGGATCGAGCGAGGCCGACGCGCCTTGCTTGAGGTTGACAATACTGGCCATCTCCTGCTCGATCAAATACGCCGACATGCCGATCGTGCCTGCAACGGTATTGTCGACAAGTTCCACGGTCAGAGTGAAGTTGTCGTTGGCGTTGGTTTCCACGGCGATCCCGTGATCGGCCGCCGTGGTGACCGTATTGTTATCGATGACCACGTTGTAGTCGCTCATCGGGCCGACCCCGCCATCGCCCAGGACGCGAATGCCGCTGGCACCGGAATTGGTGATCATGTTGTCGCTGATGGTCACATCCGCGGACACTCCGACGCTGGGACTGCCACCTTCAACGCGGACTCCGTTGTCGTCCGCCCCGGAGATCGTGTTGTTGGTGATCGACACCACCGCGTTCGTCCCAGTCCCTTCGAGATCTACAGAAATCGCGTCGCCCATCGCGTCTGTGATTGTGTTGTTGGCGATCGTGATGTTGGCGTTCGTCCCGTCACTTGTGCCGTCGCCCAGGTCGATAGCGATCGCGTCGCCGCTGTCGGCAGCGCCGGTGATCATGTTGCCGGTGATCGATGCCATCAACGTCGGACCGGCAGGACCCGATGGGTTCTGCACATTAATCTGTACCACTTCATCCATGCCGCCCGTGAAGATGCTGTTGTTCACATTCACGGTCACCATGGGATTGTCGGTGATCTCCACCAGAACCATGTCATCGCTGTCCGCCTGCGCCAGGAACGTGCTGCCGGTGACAACCAGCGCCGTGGTGATGCTGTTGCCCGCGTCGACGTAAATGCCGTCTCCGCCGAAGCCGGCAGCGAACGTGCTACCATCCACGGTGATCGTGCCGCTGACGTCGACGAAGTTCAGCACGCCGCCGACGTTGCCCAAATTCTGATCCAGCACCAGGTCCTCGATCGTGATATTCCCGCTGAAGGTCGAGGCGCTGATGGCGCTGCCGGCGCCGCCGTCGATGGTGGCCATGCCGGCGTTGAGGGCGCGGATGGTGATGTTCCCCTCCATGAACATCGTGTCCAGGTTGACGCTTTCGGTGTACACGCCGTCGGCCAGCACGATCTCGTCGTTGGGATTGGCCACATTCACGGCCGCCTGCACGGTCGGCTGATCGAAGGGCACGTTAATGGTCGCCAGTAACTGCCGGTCCTCCAGCGATTCCAGCAGCAGGCGGCGCAGCGTACGATGTTCACGGCGACGGGTCGGACGGGCGGCTTGGCGTTTCATGGAACGGAACCTCGGCAACCGGAAGAGGACGGTACGAGAATGACAGGGCAACAGCCGGCAACGGCTGGTCGTATCCGCTTGGCTGGGACGCGCGTTCTGGCGGTCTGGTGGCCACCAAACAAAGCGGCACCCGCAAGGCGACTGTAGTCTACACCCGCGGACCGCACAACCGGCAAGATCGATAAAACACGCAAACTTTGCGGCCGCCGGAAAACGTGTTTCAAGGACCGTACAAAACGCTCAGCGGCTGAAGCGTCTGATGTTCAGCATCTGAGACGAACCTGCCGGGAGCGAGCTTGCACGAACCTGCGTCCCGCGCCAAAATAACGGCACAGACCGATCGATCCACGAACCGGAGGGCGAGCGATGCGCCGAGCGATTGTGTGGACGCTGCTGATGGTGTTGTGCCTGGGCCTGGTTCGTCCGGCCAGTGCGGGCTGGTTCCGAGTGGGCCATCATTTCGGGCATGTCCGCCACGTCGGGCATGCCTACCGCCACTGGGTGTACCGGCCGGTGGTTCGGCACCACTTCCACCACCGTTACGCTCGCAGCTTCGTCTATCGTCATCCGCATTTCCACGGCCACGTTGGTTTCCCCTGGCACGGCGTCGTGCGGCGGCACGTGGTGTTTCCCACTGGCAGCTATCATTTTTCGTCGCCGGTCTGGTCGGTTCCGGTCTATTCGTCTCCGGTCTACTGGGGCCCGGTGTACTCGGGCTACCCGCTGTGCGCCGCGAACGAACCGGCTCTTGGCGCCGACTACGGCTCCAGTTACGCGTCGGCCGTCCCCGGGGCGCGGACGTTCAACCAATCCAAGATCATCGAATTCGGGCGGGATGTCGGGCAAGATGTCGGAGCGGATCGCGCGGCGTGGAGCGCCCTGCTGGCCGGTTATCGGGCCACGTTGCCGCAGGCGGCCAGCGATCCGGCGTGGGAAACGCCCGCCGCGCGGCTGGTGAATTACGGCGACCGGCTGTTTCGCGGCGAGTTCTACGCGGAGGCGCTGGCGAAGTACGACGCGGCGGCGAGGCTGACGGACCATGCGGCGGAGATCGAAGTGCGCCGCGGTTACGCCCTGCTTGCGCTGCAGCGGTACTCGCTGGCGGCCGCCGCGCTGCGCGACAGCCTGCGGCGGGACGCCGAGTATCTGCGGTCGGGATTCCGGTCATCCGAACTATTCGGAGCTCAGGCAACTCAGCCCACCGCGCACATCGAGATGCTGGCGGGCACCGCGTTGCAGGCCGAAGCCGACGCCGATCTGCACTTTCTGCTGGGCGTGCTGCTGCACGGCGAGGGGCAGGTCGAGCGGGCTCGGGCGTTTTTCCAGCGGGCCGCCGACCTGTCGGGCGGCGACGCCACGCACCTGGAAGTGTTCCTGCGGAATCGGGCGGCGCCGGCCGACCGGTGGGCCCAGCGGCCGACCCCGGCCGGGCAGCCGTCGGCGACTGCCTGGAAGTTCGCCTCGCACACCGTACGACCATAGTCGCCTTTCGCTCCGCGAACGTTGCGCGGGCCGAATTGAATAGTCGCCTTTCGCTCCGCGAAAGTAGCGAAACCGGCCAGGACGGACTCAAAACTCCCGGCGCCCTCCGACACTCCTTGCCGCGCACCGCCCGCGGAGCGAAAGGCCCCGCGCGTGACCCAACCGACCCAGTTTACGATTGAGCAGGAACCACAGCCCTCGCGCGTCCGGTACTGTGTGCTTGGCTGGTTGTGCGTGGCGGCGACGATCGCCTACATCAGCCGCAACTCGATCAGCGCCGCGGAATCGACGATTCGTGGCGAACTGCAGCTTACGGTCCAGCAGATGGGCTGGGTGCTGAGCGCTTTCTTTTGGGGCTATGCCCTGGCTCAAATTCCGACGGGCTGGCTGGGACAGCGCTGGGGCACGCGCCGAGCGCTGACGCTGTACGCCGTGGTCTGGTCGCTGGCCGCCGCCGTGATGGGACTGACCGGCGGCCTGGTGAGTCTGCTGCTGGCCCGGTTGCTGTTCGGCATCGCCCAGGCCGGCATCTTTCCGTGCTGTGCCAACACGATCGCGCGCTGGGTGCCGACTTCCCGGCGGGCGGTGGCCAGCGGCGCGCTGACCAGTTTCATGTCGATCGGCGGCGCCCTGGGCGCTGCGCTGACCGGGATCCTGATCTCGGGGATCACCTGGCCGGCCGAGGCGAGCGACGCGCCACCGCAGGTCTGGCTATCGCCGATCTCCTGGCGGATTGTGTTCGCCCTGTTTGCCCTTCCCGGGCTGGCCTGGGCGGTGGGTTTCTACCTCTGGTTCCGCGATGAACCCGCACAGCACTCGGAGGTGAACGCCGCCGAGCTGGAACTGATCCACAGCGACCTGCCGGCGACCGGGCCCGCCAGCGCGACTCCCTGGCTGGCCATCTTGAGCAATCGCGACATGTGGCTGGTCTGCGGGCAGCAGTTCTTCCGAGCGGCCGGCTATGTGATCTTCGCCACCTGGTTTCCCACCTACCTGCAGGAAGCGCGCGGCGTCTCCACGTCGATGTCGGGCGTGCTGACCGGAGTGCCGCTGATCTCGTTCGTCGTCGGCGGCGTGCTGGGCGGCCTGATCGTGGACAGCTTGTGGCAGCGGACGCGCAGCCGCCGGGTGAGCAGACAAGCGGTCGGAGTGGCGTCGATGCTGGGCTGCGCGTTGTTTCTGGCGGCGGCCTGGTTCGTGCAGGGAGCGGTGCCGGCCGTGGCCCTGATCGCCGTGGCTTCGCTGTTCGCTTCGCTGGCCGGAGCGTGCGGTTACGTGGTCACGATCGAGAAGAGCGGCCAGTTTGTGGGACCGGTCTTCGGAGCGATGAACATGTCGGGCAATTTCGGCGCCGCGCTCTGCCCGATCGTCATCGCCTTCGTCGCCAACCGCGGTTCGTTCGCCGAAATTGAATCGCCCGACTGGGACTCCGTGCTGCTGGTGTTCATCGTGATCACGCTGGCTGCCGCGGTTTGCTGGATGCTCTTGAATCCCAACGGCACGTTCTTCGAATCCCCAAGCAAGACGGAGAAGACCGCGTGAACGGCACGCCGCCCACCAGCGTGGAGTTTCCCCAGGCGGCCTGTCGGCTGGGCGTCGCGCGGGCCGACATCACGCCGCCGGCCGACATCTATCATCGCATGTGGGGCGCGGCCAGCCACGATCGGGCCGAGGGCATCCACCGTCCGCTGACCGCCACGGCCGTCGTACTGCAACCGCTCGACGCCGCACCAGCCGTTGATGCCGCCAGCGTCGATGCCGCCGCCGCTGGCGACAGCGACCGGCAGGTGCAGGTGTTGCTGGCCATCGATCATTGCCTGTTGGGAGCGGAGGCGATCGACGCCGTGCGCGACGCGGTCAGCCGGCGAGTGGCCGTGCCCCGCTCGGCGATCCTGGTCCACTTCAGCCACACGCACGCGGCCGGCCTGATGTTGCCCGACCGCCAGGAGCTGCCCGGCGGCGAGCGGATCGCGCCCTATCTGGCCAGGCTGTACCAGCAGGCGGCCGAACTGGTGGCCGAAGCCGTGAGCAACGCGGTTCCCTGCACGTTGGCTTTCGGTCAAGGCCGCTGCGGCCTGGCGGCCAACCGCGACTACTGGGACGCCGATCGGCGGCAATTCGTCTGCGGCTACAATCCAGCTCAGCCCGCCGACGATACGCTGCTGGTCGTCCGGGCCAGCGACTCGCGACAACGCACGCTGGCCGTGCTGGTCAACTACGCCTGCCACCCCACGACGCTGGCCTGGGACAATCGTTTGATCAGTCCCGACTATCCCGGCGCGATGCGCGAGGTGATCGAACGCGAAACGGGCGCCGCCTGCGTCTTCCTGCAAGGCGCCGCCGGCGACCTGGGACCTCGCGAAGGATTTGTCGGCGACGCGTCCGTGGCCGACCGGAATGGACAGCAGTTGGGCCACGCGGCGCTGGCGGCGCTGGCCGCTTTGCCGCCGCCAGCCACGCGCTACGACTACGCGGGCCCGGTCATCTCGGGCGCGACGATCGGCACCTGGCACTATCAGCCGCTCGACGACCGCCGCCTGCGGGAAATCGCCCGTTGGAACGTGCTGCGGGAGGAGATCCCGCTGGATTACCGAGCGGAATTGCCCAGAGCGGCCCAGGTACAGGCCGAAAGGGACCGCTGGCTGGCCGAGGAACATGCGGCCCGCGAACAAGGTGACTCGCGGCGGGCCGCCGATTGCCGAGCGATGATCGAACGGCAGACACGGCTGCTGAGCCGGATCGGTGGCCTGCCCGCCGGTCCATCCTATCCGCTGGAAATCGTCGTCGGGCGCCTGGGCGATGCCGTCTGGGTCGGCGTCCAAGGCGAGCCGTACAGCCAGTTTCAGCAGGAACTGCGCCGCCGCTTCCACCCGCGACCGATCCTGGTCAGCACGGTGTGCAACAGTTGGGGACCTTCGTACCTGGTGCCCGCCAGGTGCTACGGCCAGGGTTTATACCAGGAGTCGGTGGCGGTCCTGGCCGCCGGTTGCCTGGAACGCTTGACCGACGAAGTCGCTCAACGAATGGAACGCCTGCTGGCTGAATGAGCCTGACGTTGGGGTTCCATGGGAGTCTCAAGCGGCGGCGCGGATCGCGCGGCGGGAAGTAAGTCAGCCATTCCGCAAGACGTATTCCGGCTCGCGTGCATCCGTTTGCTGGTCGCGTTTCGGTTTGCATATCGGGCGGTTCGACGCCGCTTGCCGACGGGCGGCGTCCTCTGCGATGGCAAAGATGTCTCCGCCAAGTCGGTCCGATATTTCGCGACCGGTCCGATGGATTTCGTCAATTGGCGAATCAGTCGATTTTTGGTTCATCCTCCCAGCCGTCCGATTTCTGTGGGTCTGACCTCTCTTGTGACGTCATCACATGCACTTACTGAAACCATCGCTGCAGATACAGACGAATGTATTCACGTCCTAACTTACTCTCAAGCCTGCTGCCCTTGTCACCTGGATATTTGACTCCCGGATAGTGTTGCATGAAGTAACCGAAAGCCTGACCTAGAGATTGGCCAGCACACTTTTTCTTGACTATTCCCAGGCTCGCCGCGACGCTTTGGCGAAAGCTGTGGTCGGCACCAAACAGTTTGCTGGCCAGCGATCGCATCCTCTCCTCATAAGTCTGCCGTGCTGCGTCGTCTGCTGGAAGCAACTGTATGAACAGCACCTGGTACGCTGGCGCATCAATTATTGAACCGACAACGACGTTCCGGTCATGATTCGCTGCCCGAACAAGATCCGGCTTGTGATTGAGTGCCTCACTCAGGAGGGAACGCGCATCGTCTTCGTCGAAACGCAGACCATGAGAATATCGCCACTGCTCGCGACCATTGACAAAGAAGACTACGGCCGAGTTTTGCAGTCCAAGTTCCTCCGTCGCGCTGACAACTCTGCATGCGGCCATCACAGGCGATACCTTCGCGGCCTTTGCCAATCGAGTGAGAGTCTTCGCATCAACTGGCAGGCGGCCACGGAGACATACTTCCAGTTGAGCACTGGGGATTAGGAACTCCGACGCCAACTGATCCGCATCGCGTTCCTCACGTCGATCGGACCGAAATGGTTCAGTCGCGATGTCCGGCTCGGTGCCCAGCACAAGATGCGCAAGCTCGTGTGACAAAGTGAACCGCTGCCGAGATTTGGAAGACGAGGAGTTCAACCGAACGATGGTGTTCACCCCGCGAACACACCAGCCTTCTACGCCAACTAACGGAGAAGCCGACACTTCGACAGAGAGATGCTTCGCCAACGCCTCTGGGCCGTTGGGAAAACTAGCCGATGTAAGGCGGAGCGCGGCTTTCCGCGATATCACAGCACGGCCCTGTTGAACGGCGCGACACCTATCGCGCGTTGAATGTCGCCGATCAACTGCCGTTTGGTATTGTCATCCATTGCCACCAGGTCCGATTGTCGAAACTTCAGCGCGACTTTGTCCGCGTTCATCTTCAACAACCAATACGCCTGCCGTCCCAGGTCGTCGCTCGGAACATCATCATCGCAGGGAAGCGTGTCGACCAGGCGCGCGGGAAGTGGAACTCCGCCAGTTACCGGAGTCGCGTCGCCGATCTGACGTTTGACTCGTTTAGCCATCGATCAGTCCCCTTTCTTTCAGCAGGCGAATTGCAGACGCCGCGGGAAGCTCGAAAAGTACATCCTGGCCTTCGGATACGTCCGTCGGCTGGAATCCCAGTCCCGTGTAGAAGTGTTCGTTGGCCACTGGAAACAAGTTTACCCTGCCCTCAAATCCCAGGGAATAACTCTGGGCGACCGCATAGACCAACAGTCCCGTCCCGCCACCCCGAAAAACCGGGGCTTTGACCAGCTTGTCGCGGTTTTGGGGTGCGGTAGCCAGCCGATCGACAAATACCGCCCGTTTCCCCGTCGACAGAGCCGAGAGGGCATCCACCCGGAACAACATTGCAGCCTGAATGAACTTGTCCTCCGTTACGACACACTTCGACCGGTAGAAGGGTTTGTTCTGGAATTTGGCCACGATCACACGCCATTCCCAGTGCCGATCGGGCTCGTCATCGGGGTCTCGCAGAATCGAAGTCAGGCCGTGCCACCAGCGCCCGTCGATGTGGCTTTTCGCGGCCTCGCGAGTCAGGGTCTCAATACGAGCCTGCTCCTTTGCTCCCGAAGCACACCTCGTCAGTTCGACAATTGCTGGAACGTCGATGACGATTCGGCTTCCTCACTTGTTCGGAGTGGCAGCCACGTCTGAGCAAGCGTTTTTTCACCTCTACTTATCGTCCAGCAGCTCGACGGCGGCGAACTTCTGGCCTTCCAGCATCGCCAGGCTCGCGCCGCCGCCAGTGCTGATGTGCGTCACCCGGTCGGCGAAGCCCAGTTGGGCGATCGCCGCCGCGCTGTCGCCGCCGCCGATGATGCTGGTCCCGCTCCCCTCGGCAATCGCCTCCGCGACCGCGCGCGTGCCGGCGTCGAACGGCGGCATTTCGAACACGCCCATCGGCCCGTTCCAGACCACGGTGCCCGCTTGCCGCACGATGTCGGCGTACAACTGGGCCGTGCGGGGACCGATGTCCAGCCCCTGGTAGCCGTCTGGGATTTCGCCGGCACTGGCCACCAGCTTCTGGCAGTCGCCGCGGAAGGCGTCGCCGCAATGCGTGTCGACGGGCAGCTTCAGCTTGTCGCCGCCCTGGGCCAGCAGATGGCGAGCCAGCTCGACCTTGTCCGGCTCCACCAGGCTGCCGCCCACCTTGCCGCCTTGAGCCAGCGAGAACGTGTAGGCCATCGCCCCGCCAATCAGCACCTGGTCGCAAATGCCCAGCAGGTTCTGAATGACGTTCACCTTGTCGGCCACCTTGGCTCCCCCCAACACCGCCACGAACGGGCGGGCCGGCTTGGCGATTGCATCGCTCAGGTACTGCACCTCCTTGGCCACCAGGAACCCGACCACCTTGGGCTTGCCCTGCATCGCCTGCGGCACGGCGACCATCGAGGCATCCGTCCGGTGGCAGGTGCCGAAGGCGTCGTTGCAGTAGATGTCGCCGAGCGACGCCAGCTTGCGGGCGAACTCCGGGTCGCCCTTCTTTTCGCCCTTGTAAAACCGCAGGTTCTCCAGCACCAGCACGCCGCCTTCGGTCAACTGGCTGGCCTGAGCGCAAGCGTCCTCGCCCACCGCGTCGGTGGCGAACCGCACCTCGCGGCCCAGCAATTCCGCCAACCGCACGGCGGTCGGCCGCAGGCTGTATTTCTCGTCGCCGGGGCCACCCTCGGGCCGTCCCAGGTGGCTCATCAGAATCAACTTGCCGCCCCGGTCGAGCACCGAGCGGATCGAGGGCAGGGCCATCTGGATCCGCAGGTCGTCGGTGATCCGCCGCTGGTCGTCCAGCGGCACGTTGAAGTCCACCCGCATCAAGACCGTCTTGCCCGCCACATCCACGTCAGCAATCGTTCTCTTGGCCATTTGAGTTCTCTTTCTCTGTCGTCAGGGAATCCGTTGCGTTCTCGCGCAATCGCGTCAAGATTTCATCCAGCACTCGCTGCGGGTTATCGTACCAATCCTTGGCCAGGACGTGAGCCACCCGCCAACCGAACTGTTCCAGCAGCCGCGGCCGCTGCCATTCCCGCTCCAGCAGATCCGTCTGGCCATAGTGTGCATCGTGATCGATCAGGATGCCCAGGCGGTAGTGCGAGTCGCCGGCCGACCGCACCGCCAGATCGCAGCGAAAGCGGGAATTGCCCACGTCGGCGTCCACCTGGTAGCCGTGCCGCTGCA
>JAGFJK010000047.1 GCA_024102795.1 Pirellulaceae bacterium | reverse complement strand
CGCCAGCCGGCCGCACGCGGCTTACGGCTTGCAGCGTTTCCCGCGCCTTTTCGGCAAATCCAGCCCGCTGCCAGGCGACCGCCAACTGCAGGGCCAGCCCCTCGCCAAACCGCTCGGCCGTGTCCGGCCGGTCCCACAACGGCTGCAGGCTCAAGGCGGCCTGCATATTGCGCCCCGCCAGCCGATGCGCCGCTCCCAGCACGGCTGCCGCGTCGGCACCGGACGACGTGTAGAAATACTTTCGCTCGATCTGGGCCAGGGCCGCCAGGTCGCGGCGCTCCAGCGCTTCGTCCAACAGGCGGCGGGCCAAGGCACCATACTGCAGCTCGTACGCCTCCCGGCCGCCGCGCGGCATCTGCCCCAACATCCGCTCGGCCTGGGCCTTGAGTTGACTGTACAGCGGTACTTCCCGATCAGGTTGAAAGTAAAAATCCTCGTCGGCCGCCAGGATCTCACCCAGCAGCAGCGACGCCTCGCCGTAATTCTTCTGGTCGATCAGTTGCCGCGCCAGCGACAAGCTCCGCACCTGCTCCCGTTCGGCTGGTCGCAGGCCGACCGGGGCGGGCCGCGGTCCGGCCTGCGCCAAGCCAGACGCCCCAGCCGCTGGCAACGTCTCACCGGCCAGCTTGCGATAGTCCGGCAGTGGCTTCAGTTCCAGCATCGGAGCCGCAGGCTGTGGATTGCCACGCAACCACGCGTCCCACTTGCGCATCGCCTCGTCGCGCTGCGACTCGCTCTCCAGGAAGAAGTTGCCGAAATTGAAAGCGTTCTGCGGATGCTTCTCTACAATGGCGAACCACTGGGCAGCCTGCTTCAAGTGATAGTCGGCCGGGTCCTGTCCGGTCAGTTGCAGCAACCAGGCCAGCGCGACGTCGCGGACCTGCAATTCCTGCGGAACACTGTTCACGATCCGCTGCATCATCTGCCGCTGGTCGCCGAGCAGCGGCAGCAGCCGCGCGGCGTGCGGCTTGCCGCCCAGGCGAGCCACCACCTCGATCGCCATGGCAACTTCGTTCGGAGCGCGCTGCGGAGCCTCCTTGATCAGCCGGAAGGCAATGTCCAGGCCCGCCTCATCCAATCGATACTGCAGCACCAGCCGCAGCTTCTGCGACAGCAACTGCGACTGGCCGTTCGAGGGCGTGCGCGCCCAATGGCCCACCAGGTTCCGCAAGGGGCCGGGCTTGGAGTCCGCTTGCAAGGCTTCCTGCAGCGGCGGCTGAAAGAACAGGTTGGCCAGTTGCGACCAGTGCTGATCCGCCTCGGCGCCTTCCCACGGACTGGCGACCTGGGCCAGCAGCATCGTGGCCAAGGTGGCCAGCGAAGGCGGCTGCTGTTTCTGCTGCCGCCCTGGCACCCCTTGCCCGTATGCGGCCTGCACCACTTCGACCAGGCGCGCTCGGACCGCGGCCAGCGAGCCGACTTCCAACGACTCCAGCAACGCGGCTTCCTCCCGCTGCATGTCGGCAAATAGCTGGCGAGCTTCCGGGCCGTCCCCGGCCACGGCCCGATACCACTTCCAGCCGGGCAAGTCCGGCTCGTGCTGGCCCGCCGTGTCCCGCAAGAACAGCTCCAGCCGCCGCTGGTAGTCCAACTCCAGCACCTCGGCCAGCACGCGGCGACAACCGCGGCGGACTTCGGGGTCGGAGTGGCGCAAACCGGCCAGCAGCGGCTCGCGGGCCACGATGCCCAGGCCGGACAACTGCTGCT
>JAGFJK010000045.1 GCA_024102795.1 Pirellulaceae bacterium | reverse complement strand
GCGCCTGCTGCCGGGACATGCGAGCCACTCGGCCGGCGTTCAGGCCGCGATCGTCGGCCGTCGCTTCGTTGGCCTGGCGCGCGATCTCCCGCAGGCTCTCCGCGGCGTCGCCAAGCTGCCCGGCGGCCCGCGCCAATCGCGGATAGGGATGGGCCGTTCGCCAGTCACCGACCGACATCGCCGCCTGCACCAGCAGCAGCAACAAACCGCTGCCCAGAATCACCGCCAGCACCCACTCGCCGCCGGCCGTCTTCATCGACACGAACCGGGCCTGCGCGGTCAGCATGACGCCGAAGATCAGCAGCACCAGCGTGCCGCCCACATAGATCATCAACTGCATGGCACCCACAAACTCGGCACCCGCCAGGAAGAACAACCCGGCGGTCGAACCCAGCGACAGCGTCAGATAGAACGCCATCCGCACCACGTTGCTGGTGAACACCACCGCCACGGCGAACACGCACGCCACCAGCGCGAACAAGACGAAGAACAACGATTCCCATTCGAATGCGGCAGCCAGCATCATCCCTCGGTCCTCGTCAGCTTGGCGGCCTCTTCCGCGGCGGGTGGACCCGAACTGTCGCCGGCAACCGCCTCGGATTGAATCACCCAGTTCTCGCGGACCGCCCACCTGCCCTTGCCCGCCACGGGCAGCAGATCGTTGGGCGAGGGCACGCCCAGAAGCTGCCAGGCCAGCGCGCCCAGGAAACAGAAGGCGGCGATCGGCACACAATACTTCAAGCAGGTCGTCATCACCTGGTCGATCCGCAGCCGCGGCAGCGTCCACCGCACCCACATCATGACCGTCACCAGCAGGACCGCCTTGAAGATGAAGTTCGCACATCCCGCCAGGTTCGAGACGATCCACAACGGCCCGTCGGCCAGCGGCAGGAAAATCGGCAACGGCCCGTTCCAGGCCCCCAGAAACAAGATGGTCGCCAGGCCGCTCACCAGGAACATCGACCCGTACTCGGCCATGAAGAAAAAGCTCCACCGCAGCCCCGAATACTCCGTGTGGAACCCGGCCACCAGCTCGCTTTCCGCTTCCGCAAGGTCAAACGGGGCCCGATTCACGCTGGCCGTGGCGCACGTGAAATAGACCCAGAACACCAGGAAGGTGAACGGGTCGTGAAACACGAGCCAGTTGGTGAACAGACCCGCCTGCATGTTGCCGATCGTCACCAGGTTCATCGTGCCGCAGATCATCACCGGCACCACCACGCACAGCCCCATCGGCACTTCGTAGCTGACCACCTGCGCCGCCTCGCGCATCGCTCCGAACAGCGACCACTTGGACCCCGAAGCGTAACCGGCCAGGATCACGCCGAACACCTCCAGCCCCAGCACGGCCAGAATGAAGAACACGGCCGTGTTCACCTCCTGCCCCACCCAGCCATTGGCGAACGGCAGGGCCAGGAAGGCCGCGAAACTGGCCGCGAAACTCACGTACGGCGCCAGCCGGAACAGCAGCCGGTCGGCGTCGCGGGGGATAATATCTTCCTTGGTGATCAGCTTCAGACCGTCGGCCAGCGTTTGCAGCCAGCCGAACTTGCCGCCGACGCGAGTCGGCCCCAGGCGGTCCTGGATCCGGCCCGAAACCTTGCGTTCCATCCAGATGAACACCAGCGCCCCGACCGCCACCACGTGCAGCAGCAAGATGCACTGAATTACCGCCGCAATGGTGTAGCCGAACCACGAGTCCTCGGGCCACGAGAGGCCGAACAGGCCCACGATCCCGTGGATGATGGTGCGGTTGATGAATTCGCCCACGACCCGATTGTCCTCTGCTGGTTTGGCGGCTCGGCTCAGGATTCTTCGGCCGGGCAACTCTGCCTCCGAAGAACCCGCGGCGCGGTGCGACGCAGTTCCGTCCCCGGCGAAGATCGTGAAATATGGCACAAAGTCCAGGGGACCGGCAAGCCCCCGAGCGGCGTTTTTTCGGCCGCGCCGGGCCTCCGGCCTGGCAACTCTTTGGGGGCAACTCGTTGGGGGTAAACCAGAAACCAGGTCCTGACAGGCCAGAGGCCCATCCCCAATGGTGCCCGGCTACGGCCGCGGCACGATTTCCCGCGGCAACAGCAGTTCCTCGCCGCTGCGGGCCAGTTGCGGGGGGACCGTCAGCAGGCGGACGTCGCCCGCCGCCTGCTCGATCCGCCACAGCTTGCCAGCGGTCCCCTCCGGCACCGGAACCGAGTGGTAACCGGTCGGCAGTTCGCCTAGGGCCAGCGCCTTTCGGCCCGCGGGATCGACGATCGTACCGGGCGAACCGCCGCCGAACAGGCCGATCGTGCGGGTTTTCGGGGGCACATAGAAATAAAGCGTCCAGCGGCCGTTGGGCTTCAGCGGCTGGTCCAGGCTGGACTGGTAGCAGATCCGCTGGCCCGGTGGCCAGCTTACTCGGGTCAGATCGCCGCCGTCGGTGACGTCGATCCGGTGCAGTCCGGCCTCCCGCACGGCCAGCCGGATGGTTCGCTCCTGGCCGTCCGGCGGCACGCTGCGATCCTCCGCCACCAGCGTCTCCCGCTCGCCCGTGGCACTGCTGCCTCCGACCTGCCAGACCTGCACGCGGACGTTCCCCCGGTCCCGGTAGTGGGCGATCAGGCCGCCGGTGATGTGCAGTTCGAGAGGGCGCTGCGGCTGCTCCACATAGGCCAGAAACATTTGATGCCCCCGGCCGCGAATCGCCTCGGACGGCCGGACCGCGGCCAATTTCAGGGCCGTGGCCGGCACCAGGTCGTCGCTGAACTGGACCGGATCAAACGTCAGCTCAACCGGCCTGCGCCCGTCGATCCCCTCGCGCAGGAACCGTTCCAGTTCGCCGTCTGTAAACGGCTGGCTGGACTTCCAGGGATTTTTCGGCTCCGGAACGTTCCAGCGGGCTTCGTCCGGGATCGAGACGCTTTTATCGCGGGCCGCCAGGTCCCGGTACAGGGCCTTGGCGTGCACGAGCATCGTGGTCCGCATGCGATAGGTGTGCCGGACGAGCTGTTCGAAGGCGGCTTGCCGATCGTCGCCGCTGGCCTGGCGGTACCGATCGAACAGGTCGACGTAGCGGGCGTACAGCAGCAGGTCGTTGATCCGGGTCAGCACGTCCGGGTCGTCGGTCTGGGAGCGGGCGTCGGCCAGCGCTCGGAACATGCGCCCCAACTGGTCGTCGAACACCAGGTGCGGGCGGGAACCGTCAAGCTGCTTGTAGAAGGTCCGCATCGGCTCCTTGGCCGAACCAAAGCATCGCGTGAGAAATTCCTCGACCAGCTCGTCCAGCCGCTGCGCCTCGTCCACGTCCCACATCATCCTCGCCGCCAGGTAGTAACCCAGCCCGTTGGGTCCCCAGTTGTCGCTCGATTCGGCCGACAGGTACCTGGCGCCGCGGTTATAAAAATCCGGAATCGTCTGCTGCAGATAGTCCAGCCGGCCGCCGCGCGCGGCCGCCGGCAGGTCGCGGTCCCAGGTGTGGACGCTGTAGTATTCGCGGATGCCCAGCGCGGCGCCTTGTCGCTGCCAGCCCGTGAGAATCTCGTCGAGCGTCAGCCCACCCTTGAGAAACGCGGTGGCCACGCTGATCACGACTTGCGGGTGCACGCGCAGCGAGGGCGGCGGCGAGTGGTAGCTGTAGGCATACATGCCGACCAGCTTGCCCGGATGCCGCTCGTTGACCGCCGCCGCGACGTCGTTGGCCAGCAGCAGCGCCCGGTCGCTGGGCGGGCCGACCTGCCGGCAGGCCTCGCACTCGCACCAGCCGCCCCCGTCGCTGGGGTCCATGGAAATGCTGTCGGCCGCCGGGTTCTCCTCGAAATAGCGCACCGCGTAATCGACCACCACCTTGCGCAGGTCCGCATTGCTGATGCAGAGTTTGGCTTGGGGATGCACGTGGCGGCGTCCGTCCACCAGGGCGTAGTATTCCGGATGCCGATCGAACTCCGTCTGGCAGGCTCGGATAATGCCGCCGTAGGCGTGCCCCGTGCTGAGCGCCACGCCCTGCACGGCTCGATTCCGCTGGCACCACTGGTCATACGGTTCGGCCGCGTAGTCCCAGCCGCCAAAGCCGTACCAGATACGGCGGCCCGCGTAGTCCGGGGCCTGGTCGTCGGCGACTTGAACCGCCAGCTCGGGCGTGCTGGGCACCAGTTCCCAATGGGGACCGGGGAAATACTGGCGGTATCCCAGCCGGTGCAGCAGGTCCCAGACAGCGTGCCGCACGGCCAGCGGCGTGGCGCCGATCAGGTGCAGCCCGCGGGCGTGGGACCGCAGCCGATAATGTTCCCGCTGCGAGGTTGCTGCTTGCGGCCACCGATCCCCGTACGCCAGTTCCGGAAAATCGCCGGCCGTACCGACGGCGATGCCAGTGGTGCCGGTGCCGGCCTGAACCGAGAATTCCGCGCCGGCGATCCGTCCCAGGTACCGAGCCAGTTCGCTGGCCGCTTGCCGGACTTCCTCGCCGGCCTCGGGCGCCACCACGACCGGCCACGTCGCCTGGCCGCGGCTGGCCAGCGTCACGGTTTCGCCCCGCAGCTCCGCGACCGGCCAGGCCAGGCAGACGAACAGCACAGCAAGGGCCGCGGGCAGTCTTCTGGAAAATATCCCCGTCCCTGGGGCCGCGATTTGCGACGCGGCGCACGGCGGGTTAAGATCAGCCAACCCACAGGAGCCAACCCGATGCGATTGCCAGCCTGGTTTCGTCCGCATGTTCTTCTGTTGCCTGCCCTGGTCTGCTGGGTTGTCGGTTTCGTCGCCCACGGCCCCGCTCGTCACGCCCTCAGCGCCGCCGAGAATCGCCCGAATATCGTGCTGATTGTAGCCGACGACCTGGGCTACCGCGAACTGGGCTGCTTCGGCCAGCAGCGAATCCGCACGCCGAACCTGGATGAACTCGCCCGGCAAGGCATGCGGCTCACGCAGCACTACTCGGGCAACGCCGTCTGCGCGCCGTCGCGCTGCGTGCTGATGACCGGCAAGCATCCGGGCCACGCCTACATCCGCACCAACAAGAGCACTCCGCCGGAAGGCCAGGAGCCGATCCCGAACGATGAAATCACGCTGGCCGAGAAGCTGCGCGAGGCGGGCTATGTGACCGGCGCGTTTGGCAAGTGGGGGCTCGGCGGACCGGGCTCCGAGGGCGAGCCGCTGCGCCAGGGAATCGACCGCTTCTTCGGCTACAACTGCCAGGGCGTCGCTCACAGCTACTATCCGCCCTACCTGTGGGATAATGATCGACAGTTGCCGCTGAACAACAAGCCTCCCGTTCCCGGACATGCCGGCTTGCCTCAGGGCGCCGATCCGAAGGATCCCCGCAGCTACGATGCGTTCAAGGGGCAGGACTACGCTCCGGACCGCATCAACCAGCAGGCGCTGGAGTTCATCCGCGCGAACCGGGACCGCCCGTTCTTTCTCTACTATCCGACGATCATCCCGCACGTGGCCCTGCACGTGCCGGACGAGGAACTCAAGCCGTACCTGGAGCTGGGCTGGAACGATCCGCCGTTCACTCGAGCCCGCGGCGGCTATACGCCCCACTTCACTCCCCGGGCCGCCTACGCCGCGATGATCTCGCGGATGGACCGTAACGTGGGCAACGTTTTGAAGCTGCTGGACGAACTGCAACTGGCCGACAACACGATCGTCGTGTTCAGCTCGGACAACGGCACGACGCATCTGAAGGAAGAGGTCGACTTCGAGTTCTTCGCCAGCGTCGGGGAACTGCGCGGACTCAAGGGTTCGCTGTACGAAGGCGGCGTCCGCGTGCCCACGATCGTCCGCTGGCCGGGCCGCGTGGAAGCCGGTTCAACGAGCGACCGGATCAGCGGCTTCGAGGACTGGATGCCCACGCTGCTGGAGCTGGTTGGCGCCGCCAACGCGACTCCCCGGCAGATCGATGGCATCAGCCTGGCGCCGACGCTGCTGGGCCGCGATCAGCCCGATCGCCCGTTCCTGTATCGCGAATTCCCCAGCTACGGCGGGCAGCAGTCGGTCCGCGTCGGCGATTGGAAGGGCGTGCGCCAGAACCTGAGCCAGGGAAAGCTGCAGATCGAACTGTACAACCTGAAGGACGATCCGGGCGAACAACGCAATGTGGCCGGCGAGCATCCTGACGTGGTACAAGAACTGGCCGCTGTGATGCAGCGCGAGCATACGCCCTCGAAGCTGTTCCCGCTGCCATCGATCGACACTCCGCCGCCTGCCCGGCCGCGGTCCCGACAGTGACCGGCGTCGCACCTCGCGATCGTCGCCTTTCGCCCCGCGAAAGCGGCGGCCGCGCGCCGATACTGCGTTCCCAACCCGTTCCCTCGCAAACCGATCCTGGTCCCCTTTGAGTTCCAATCACACAAGCCGCATGCACGCTACCGCTACGATCTTCCGCCGAACTGCCTGGTTGGTCCTGCTTGTCGCGTCGCTGGTTTCGCTGTCCGCCGCGCGCTGCCCTGGTCAGACCGCCGCGGCGACGCCGCCTGCCGACAAGGACAAGTTCCATCTGTTTCTGCTGGTCGGGCAGTCCAACATGGCGGGACGCGGCCGGGTCGAACCCCAGGACCAGGTCGCTCATCCGCGCCTGCTGACGCTGGACAAGGAACTGCAGTGGCAACCGGCTGTCGATCCGCTGCATTTCGACAAACCGGCCGTGGTCGGCGTGGGGCTGGGCCGCACCTTCGGCCTGCAGCTTGTCGAGGCGGATCCGGAGATCACCGTGGGCCTGATCCCCTGTGCCGTGGGCGGTTCGCCGATCGCCAGTTGGCAGCCGGGCGGCCGGCACGCTCAGACCAACACGCAGCCTTACGACGACGCGCTGCGGCGCGCTCGCCACGCGCTGCGATTCGGCCAGCTCCGCGGCATTCTCTGGCATCAGGGCGAATCGGACGCCACGCCCGAACTGGCGGGCGAGTACCAGCAGCGACTGCACGAGTTGATCGCTCGCCTGCGAAAGGATTTGCAGGCCGAACAGGTGCCATTTATCGCGGGCCAGATGGGGCAATTCGCCGAGCGGCCGTGGGATGCGGCTCACAAACTGGTCGACGCGGCTCATCAGTCGCTGCCCGCCCAGGTGCCGCGGACGGCGCTTGTGAGCTCCGAGGGGCTGGGGCACAAGGGCGACCAGGTCCATTTCGATGCGGCCAGCTATCGCGAACTTGGCCGGCGCTACGCGGCCGCCTATCGCGGCCTGCTGCGGACCCGCATTCTGTTTGGTTCCTGTGCCCGGCAGGAGCGGCCGATGCCGATTTTTGAAACGATCGTGGGACAGCATCCCGATCTGTTCGTGTTCCTGGGCGACAACATCTACGCCGACACAACCGACATGCGGGTGATGCGGGCCAAGTACGATCAGTTGCAGGCCGATCCGGGATTCGCTCGGCTGCGCAAGGCCTGCCCGAACCTGGCCACCTGGGACGACCACGACTACGGCCAGAACGATGCCGGGGCCGACTATCCTCAGCGGGAGGCTTCGCGGCGGTTGTTCCTGGACTTCTGGTCCGAACGGGCCGATTCACCGCGCCGTTCGCGCGCCGGCGTGTATGACGCGCGCGTGTTCGGTCCCGTCGGGCAGCGCGTACAGATCATTCTGCTCGACACGCGATACTTCCGCGGGCCGCTTCGCCAGGGTGCCAAACGCGAGGGCGGACCCTACGTGCCGGGCGACGATCCGGCGGTGCCGCTGCTGGGCGAGGAACAGTGGGCCTGGCTGCGCGAGCAGTTGACGGTTCCCGCCGAGCTGCGCGTGATCGCAACCAGCATCCAGTGCGTGGCTCAGGACGCGGGGCAGGAGTGCTGGGCCAACCTGCCTCACGAGCGGCAACGATTCTATCGCCTGCTCGACGAGACACGCGCCGAGGGCGTCCTGCTGATCAGCGGCGATCGGCACTGGGCCGAGCTGTCGGTCAACCGCGATGCGCTGCCGTATCCGTTGTACGATCTGACTTCGAGCAGTTTCAATCAGCCGCATCCGCGCGGCACGCCCACCGAGAATCGCTTCCGGGACAACGTGCCGACCTGGCACCAGGAGAACTTTGGGGCGATCGAAATCGACTGGCGGGCGGACGACCCGCAGCTCGTGCTGCAGATTCGTGACTTGCAGGGACAACCCAAGATGGACAAGCGAATTCGGCTCAGCCAGTTGCGGCGTGGACCGGCGGGAGGAAACTAGCGATGCGAATGTTCATGGCGTGGTTCTGCTGGCTGAGCGTGTGCGGCGGCGTCCTGGCCGCCGAGCCGTTGGCGGAGGGCGTGCTGTTTCAACCGGGACCGGTGAACGGTGTGCGGATCGAGCGGGACGGGCACGCGCTGGCCGTATATGGCTGGAACGGCGAGGGTTCGAAGCAGGTCGAATCGGTGCTGCTGGCCCACGGTCGCCGGGACGTGATCTGGGCCGCTCGGCCGCTGGTGGAAGCCGGCGCCGCGGCCACCGCGCCAGCCCGCGAGCGATACGGTCTGGAGCGGCCGGACGACTTCTGGAAAACCTTCACCACCACGCGGTTCCACGATTACGCTCAGCAGTCCACCAAGATCGCCGCTGGGCCGCTGCCCGTCGCCCGCTGGGTGACGGACGGCGAAACCATCGAGTGGCGGGGACTGGCGTTCCAGGTGCTGGAAACGCCCGGTTACACGCGGGGCAGTGTGTCGTACCTGACGGAGCTGGACGGCCGGCGAGTGGCCTTTACGGGCGATTTGATCTACGGCGACGGGCAGATCCTGGACTTGTATAGTTTTCAGGATGCGATCCCCGACGCCCAGATTCGCGGCTATCACGGTTATGGCAGCCGATTGTCCGAACTGGTCAGCAGCCTGCAGAAGCTGGCGGCCGCTAAACCCGACCTGCTCGTGCCTGCTCGCGGGCCGCTGATCCGCGAGCCGCAAGCGGCCATCGAGCGGCTGATCACGCGCGTGCGGGCCGTGTATCAGAACTACCTCTCGACCAACGCCCTGCACTGGTACTTCAAGGAAGAGCGGATGACGGCCTGCGGCCGGCGGGTGCTGGGACCCGATGCGCGGATCGAGCTGATGCCGTACTCGCGGCACGAAGCGACGCCCTCGTGGGTGTTCGAACATTCGACCAGCCGCCTGCTGGTGTCGGACAGCGGGCATGGCTTTCTGCTGGACTGCGGCTACCAGCGTGTGATCGATGCGATTCAGGATCTGATGCAGAAGGGGCTGGTCAAGCAGGTCGACGGGATCTTCGTGACTCACTTTCACGACGATCACACCGACATGGTGCAGGCGGCCGCCGAGAAGTTTCAATGCCCGGTGTACGCCACCTCTGAATATGCCGACCTGCTGGAGAATCCCGAAGCCTACCACCTGCCGGCGCAGACGGCCAACCCGATCCGCAACGTGCGGGTGATGAAGGACGGCCAGAAGCTGAAGTGGCAGGAGTTCGAACTGACCTTTCACTTCTATCCGGGCCAGGCCTGGTACCACGGAGCACTGCTGGCTCGCAAGGCGGACGAGAAACCGATCTTCTTCATCGGCGACTCGTTCGCGCCGTCGGGTCTGGACGACTACTGCGTGCTGAACCGCAACCTGCTGCACGAGGACAGCGGTTATCTGCTGTGCCTGCGGAAGCTGCGGCAGATGCCGCACGACTACTGGCTGGTGAACGAACACATCCAGCACGTGTTTTCCTTCAGCGACGCCGAGCTGGATTATCTGGAACAACGGTATCGGGCGCGGATCGCCCTGCAGAAGGAATTGTTCCCCTGGGACGATCCGAATTACGGCGTCGATGAACAGTGGGCCGTGTTCTATCCGTATGGAGTGCGGCGGAAGGCGGGGGAAACCGTTGAGCTGGAATTGCGGATTACGAATCATTCGCCCGTGCCGCGGACGTTCGAAGTGGTGCCGCGTGCTTCCGGCGAGCTGCGGATTGGCCCGCATCCGACCAGCCTGGCGCTCGAACCGCGCCAATCGGGCACGGTTCGCGTGCCGGTCCAGACCGGTGGGCAAGCGGGACAGTACCTGGTCACGGCCGACGTGCGTTCCGAGGGGATGGAGTTCCGCGACTGGGTGGAAGCGATGATCACGTTGGAGCAGAACTGAGTTGACGCCAGGGTCCCGCTGTTTCCATTTTGTCCGGCCGGGTTGGGTCTGGGCCGCGGCCTGGTTCGGCGTCGCGCTCTCGGCCGGGCCGCTGGCCGCGCATCCGGTCTCGGTCAGCCGGGCCTACGTTTACGTCAGTCCCGAACAGGCCACCGTGCGGCTGGAAGTCTTTCTGGAAGACCTGCTGCTGTTCCATAACTTGAGGCCCAACCAGCAGGACTTCCTGGAACCCGATGTGATCCGCCGCGGCATCGAACTGCACAAGCAGTTCCTGGCCGAGCGGTTCGTGGTGCGCGACGTGTCGGGCAACCGGCTGGCGGGCAAGCTGACGGAAGTCAAGCTGTTCGAGATGCCGGACGAGGGCGTGCCGCTGGCCGAACTGATGGCTCACACGCTGACGTACCAGTTTCAGTTCGTGCTGGAAGCGCCGCCGGAATTCCTGACGTTCAGCCAGCAGTTCACGGACGAGGAGGGGATCATCCCTTCGGAGATGAAGCTCGTGCTGAAGCAGGAGAATGCCGGAGCGGTCCAGACGGCCGAGCTGCGTCCGGGCGACATCGAGACGGTGCGTTTGAGCTGGACCAATCCGCCGCTGTCGCCGCAGGCTTCGGAAGAGGAGCGCGCCGGTTGGCTGGAGCGGCAGAAGGAAGAGACGCTCGGCATCACCAGCTACAGTTCGGTTTACTCCTTCCTGTATATCGAGCGGCACGAGGTGCGGCACGAGATCCTGATCCCGCTGCTGACGCTCGAGGAAAGCGTGCTCATCGCGCGGGACGACGACGAGATACTGGACCTGGCCGAACAGGATGCCGCTCGCCAGCAGATCGAAGCCTACTTCCGCAGCGGGAACCCGCTGGAGATCGACGGCCGGGTCGTCGAGCCGGTGGTGGAACGCTGCGATTTCTACGGGTTGGACTTCAAGGACTTCGCGCAGCGGGCCGAGCGGAGGGACGTGGGTCTGGCCAGCGCCCGCGTGGGGATCATCCTGACGTACGCCACGGCCAGCGTGCCGCAATCGGTCCGCCTGACCTGGAACCGCTTCAACAACTATGTCTGGGCCGTGAACATGGTCGTGTTTGCCTTTGACGACATCACGAAGAAGACCCTCTCGCGGCTGGGCAACAACGCTGTGTTTGAATGGAGCAATCCGGGTTATACGAACCCGCCGCGGCCCGAACCGGTGCCGGTGCAACTGCCGTCGCCGGCCCGCTGGTCGGTGCCGCTGGTGTCGGTCGGCTGCCTGCTGGCCATGCCGCTGGCCGGCCTGGTGCTCTGGCTGCGCGGTGTTTCACTGGCCGCTTGCCTGCTGGTTGCCGGCGGGCTGGCCCTGGCGGCGGTCGCGGCTTGGCCGCTGGCACAATGGGAGACGGCCGACCCCTGGGCGCCGGTTCCGCAACTGTCGCCCGATGAGGCGCGCCAGGTGTTCGCGCAATTGCACCGCAACACCTACCGGGCGTTCGAGTACCAGGCGGAGGATGACGTGTACGACGCGCTGGCCACCAGCGTGGCGGGCCAGCTGCACCGGCAGCTTTATCTGCAGATCCGCCGGGGACTGGAAATGCAGGAACAGGGCGGGGCGATTTCCAGGATTCGGGATGTTACACTTCTGGAAGGTTCTTCGCGGCCCCTGCCGCCGCAAGACGCGGGGGATGCCCGCGGTTTCCGCTACCATTGTCGCTGGGACGTGGCGGGCACCGTCGAGCACTGGGGACACATCCACGCCCGCACCAACCAGTACGAAGCCGTGTTCGCGGTGGAGCCGCGCGAGGATTCCTGGAAAATCACGCAAATGGAGGTGCTGAACGAACAACGCGTCAAATTCGAGACCAGCTTGCGCGGTCTGTAAACGTCTGTCGAACCTGCAAGGAACCCGCTTGTGAACCAGCCACGATTCCGCGTTCTGATCGTTGTCGCCGTTGCCTGTCTAGCGATCTGCCCGCGGCCCGCGGAGCGGCTTCGTGCCGCGGAGCTGGCCGCCACTGCGGCGGCCGAAGCGCGGGTGGGCGAGGATATCCGCTACCTGGCTTCGGACGAATTGGAAGGACGAGGACCCGATACGCCCGGCCTGCAGAAGGCGGCCGACTATATTCGCGAGGAGTTCCAGCGGCTGGGGCTGAAAAGCGGCGTCGAGGACGGATCGTATTTCCAGAAGTTCGAGATGGCGATTGATACGCGGGTCCAGGCGGAACAGACGTCGCTCGTGCTGAAGGGGCCCGACGGCCAGGAGATCCGCCTGGAACTGGGCCAGGACTTCCAGCCGCTGGCCACCGGAGGCGCGGGCCAGGCCGCGGCCGAGATCGTGTTTGCCGGCTACGGCATTTCGGCTCCCAACCTGGAGTACGACGATTACAAGGACGCGGACGTCGAGGGCAAGATCGTGCTGATCGTGCGCCGCGAGCCCCAGCAGGGCCAGGATAGCGGCAAGTTCGAAGGCACCAAGGTCACCTCGTATTCGTTCATCCGCACGAAGGTCAGCGAGGCGAAGCAGCGCAAGGCGGCCGCCATCCTGATGGTGAACGATCCGTTCTCCACCGCGCAGGAAAAGAAGGACGAGCTGACCGAGCCGAGCGGATTCGGCACGGGTTCGCTGCGGATCCCGTTCGCACACGTGTCGCAAGCGATCGTGGATCGGATGCTCAAGGCCAGCCCGCTCAAAGCGGGCGAGGACCAGACGCTCGACTCGCTGGCCGCCGTGGAGAAAAGGATTGACGAACAGCTCGCGCCCGTCACGCAACCGCTGGCCGGCTGGACGGCCGAACTGAAGTGCGGTTTCGAGGCGGTGCAGGCGGAAGTGGCCAACGTGATCGGTGTGCTGGAAGGCGAGGGACCGCTGGCCGGCGAAACCATCGTCGTGGGCGCTCACTACGACCACCTGGGCTACGGCCCGTTCGGCTCTCGTCGGCCCGGCGTACGAGCGATTCACAACGGAGCCGACGACAATGCGACCGGCACGTCGGCCGTCCTGGAACTGGCTCGACGCTTCGCCCAGCGCGACACGCGCCCCGCGCGGCGGATGGTGTTCGTCGGCTTTACCGGCGAGGAACGCGGACTGATCGGCAGCAACTACTACCTGGAACACCCCGTCGTGCCGCTCGACCAGACCGTCACCATGCTCAACTTCGACATGATCGGCGGTTTGAAGGAGGACGGCCTGCTGGTGGGTGGAGTGCGTTCGGCGAAGGAGTTCGCCGGGCTGGTGGAAAAAGCTGCGGAAGCGAGCCAGGTGAAGGTCAAGCCGTCCGAGACGCTGGGAGGCAGCGACCATGCCGGATTCTACCGCAAAGGCATCCCCGTGTTCTTTTGCTTCACGGGAATGACCGATCTGTACCACACTCCGGACGACGACTTTGAAACGATCGACGTGCCGGGCGTCGTGCGGACGATCGACTTTGCCGAGCAACTGCTGGGACAAGTGGTCGGCCTGCCGCAGCGACCTGAGTTCATTCGCCGCCCCATGTCCTCGCCCCAGCGCGGCGGCGGGGCGGCGTATCTGGGCGTCGTGCCCGACTACGCGGGCGGGGGCGAAGGCCTGCGGATCACCGACGTGAACGCCGATTCGCCCGCCGCCAAGGGTGGGTTGAAAGCGGGTGACGTGATCATCAAGTTCGGCGACGTGGCGGTGGCCGACATCCAAGGCTTGTTCGATGCGCTGCGCAAGTACAAACCGGACGAGACGGTGAAGGTCGTCGTCCGCCGGGATGGCAAGGAACAGACGCTGGACGTCACGCTCGGCCGGCCCATGGGCAGGAATTAGAGGCGAGCAAGATAAAGAGTTACCGAGTTGTGGTAGTTGCGAGGTGGCACGTTTGGGCTCCCTCCCCGCTTCTGAGATCGTGCAGACTTTAAGTTTCTTCATCGTCAGAGTTTAGAGCGTAGCAAGAGCGTCCTCGGCGTACCCGTACGCCGAAGGCGTTCCACAGTCACAGCCCAGGGTCGCCCGCTTCGGGCGCACCCGGGGTGGGGCCGTGATTTTGATATCTCTTGTACGCCGAAGGCGTTGCACAAGGCGCCTTGTGCAACGCCTGCGGCGTAAAGACAGCGCGGGAGTTGAACCGAAGGGCCACCCATCTGTTTTAGAGTCGCGCGCTTTGGAAATTTTAAACACCAAGGGTCCAACGCCTTAAAGGCTGCACGATCTCTTCCCGAAAGCGGTTATCACATTCGGTAAGCCAATGTCTTTTGGACCGCATTGGCGGTGGTGGCGGATCGCAGGCCCGCCCTACGGAATCGGTTGCGGCATGCGCGCGGCGAGTTGCTGCTGCCAGGCTCGCAGCGCGTCGCGCAACTCGCGTGTCTTGTCCGGATGCGCTTGGCTCAGCTCGCGCCGTTCCCCTGGGTCGTCGTCCAGGTTGTACAGCTCGACTTTGTCCAGGTGGTAGAACTCGATCAGCTTCCACTTTCCATCGCGGATCGACGCTCCAGGCGTCCAGGTCGAACCGTGGTAGTGCGGATAGTGCCAGTAGAACTTGCGCTCCGGCAACCGCTCGCCGCGCAGCAGCGGCACCAGGCTCACGCCGTCGGCGTGCAGTTCGGGCTCCGCGGGCAGGCCGGCCAGTTCCAGCATGGTGGGAGCGAAGTCCATGCTGACCACGGGCGTTTCGCAGACAGCGCCGGGCCGGGCGACGCCGGGAGCCCGCACGATCATCGGTTCGCGCACGCCACCCTCGTACAGCCAGCCTTTGCCGGAGCGCAGCGGCAGGTTGCTGGTCGGTCCCGGCCGGCCGAGCGTGCAGAGGCCGCCGTTGTCCGAGAAGAAGATCACGACCGTGTTGTCCGTCAGACGCAGCTTGTCGAGTTCGCCAAGAACGGCTCCCACGCTGTCATCGACGGCCGCGATCATCGAGGCGTAGTCGGGAAAGTCCTGCCGCAGACGCGACTGGCCCGCGTGTTCCTGGCCGACGGGTGTCGGATCGGTAAACGTGCGCCGGGCCTTCTGCACGAAGTGGTCGATCCGCTTGCGATAGGCCGTGATCGGCGTGTGCACGTTGTAGTACGACAGGTACAGCAGAAACGGCTTCTGGGTCTCGCGCTGCCGCAGGAACTTCAGCGATTCCTCGGTCAATCGTTCGGTGAGGTATTCGTCCTTCTCGCGGGCTTCCAGGTTGGGGTTGTTCCAGGGAGCGTAGTAGCCGCCAGGCGGCGAACCCTTGTCGCAGCCGCCGATGTTGATGTCAAATCCCTGGTCGGTCGGCCAGTGGCCCTTGTCGCCCAGGTGCCACTTGCCGGCGAAGAACGTCTGGTAGCCGTTCTGCCGCAACAGCTCCGCGATGGTAACTTCCTCCAGCGCCAGGTTGTCGCGATCCTCGACGTGCAGAAACTTCGCCCCAGCGGTGCGGCCGGCCGCATTGCCCGGAATCCAGTCGGTGATGTCCACCCGCACCGGGTGCCGGCCGGTCAAGATGCTGGCTCGCGTGGGGGAACATACGGGGCAGGCGGCGTAGCCTTGAGTGAACTTCATGCCCGACGCGCACAGGGCGTCGATGTTCGGCGTTTCGTAGAACGTGCTGCCGAAGCAGCCGACGTCGGCCCAGCCCAGGTCGTCGACCAGGAAGAAGACAAAATTGGGTCGCTCGGCGGCCGGCGCGGAACCGGTGGCCAGCAGCAAGCCCAGCAGACAGCAGGCGCCCAGTCGCGGCAGCAAGGTAACGTCGATCATGGGGCGGACTCCAATTCGGGGGGAAGTGGTTGTGGATGCATCGTAATCCACGGCACTGGGACCTGCCACCGCGCGGACTTGCATTGCACGCCGAGCAAAGATGCGGGAGAATAGAAGTTAGAGGTGGCTGGCGACGGCCGCCGCCTTCCCGCCAAGAATTGTATGCTGCCGCCCCGCCGCCGCGACTCCCTCCTGTTCGTTACTCCCCGGAACGTTGTTATGGTTCGCAACGCTTTTGGCGTGCCGTTGCCATTGCTGCCGCTGTGCCTGTTGCTGCTGCTGTGCGTGATGAACGGGGCCGTGGCGGCCGACGAGCAGCACGTGAGCCCGGACGCTCGGCATACGTTTGAACGCGACGTGCGCCCGATCCTCAAGACCTGGTGCCTGGACTGTCACGGCGCGGCCGAGCAGCTCGAAGGGGGGCTCGACCTGCGCTTGCGGCGGTTCCTGGTGCGGGGCGGCGACAGCGGTCCGGCGGTGGTGCCTGGCAAGACGGATGACAGCTACCTGCTGGAACGGGTCCGCAGCGGCGAGATGCCGCCGGGCGAGAAGAAGCTGCCCGCGGCCAGCCTGGCCGTGCTGGAACAATGGATCGAGGCGGGCGCTCCCACGGCGCGTGCCGAGCCGGAGACGTTGGCCGCCGGCGTGGCGATCACCGAGGAGGAGCGGGCGTTCTGGTCGTTTCAGCCGATCCGCCGGCCAGCGGTCCCGGCCGTGGAACCTGCCGCCCAGGTTCACTCGCCAATCGATGCGTTCCTGCTGCAGCGGATGGCGCCGAGCGGTTTGAGTTTCTCGCCGGAGGCCGATCGCCGGACGTTGATCCGCCGCGCGTCGCTCGACTTGCTCGGCCTGCCGCCATCGAAAGCCGACGTCGAGCGGTTTCTTGCCGACGAGTCTCCCGAGGCGTACGAGGCGCTGATCGATCGGCTGCTGCAGTCGCCCCACTATGGCGAACGCTGGGCGCGGCACTGGCTGGACGTGGCCGGCTATGCCGACAGCGAAGGATACACCAACGCGGATGCCGACCGGCCGTGGGCCTGGCAGTACCGCGATTATGTGATCCGGGCGTTGAACGCCGACAAGCCATTCGACCAGTTCCTGATCGAACAACTGGCCGGCGACGAGCTGGTGCCGCCGCCGCAAGGCGACTTGACCGCCGAGCAGATCGAGCGGCTGACGGCCACCGGATTTCTGCGGATGGCAGCCGACGGCACGGGCAGTGGAGCCAGCGACGACGCGGCCCGCAACCAGACCATCGCCGACACCCTGAAGATTGTCTCCACGTCCCTGCTGGGATTAAGCGTCGGTTGTGCCCAGTGCCACGATCACCGCTACGATCCGATTCCGCATCGGGATTACTACCAGTTGCGGGCCGTGTTTGAGCCGGCGCTGAATTGGAAACAGTGGCGAACGCCGCAGCAGCGGCTGGTCTCCCTGTACACGGCCGCCGATCGCCAGCGGGCGGCCGAGGTGGAGGCGGAAGCCAACGCGATCGCGGCTGAGAAAAACGAAAAGCAGCGGCAGTACCTGGCGGACGCGCTGACCGCGGAGCTGGCGAAATTCGACGAGTCGCTGCGCGGCGCGTTGCGGGCGGCGTACGAGGCGCCGGCCGACCAGCGGACGGACGAGCAGCAGGCGCTGCTGAAGATGCACCCCAGCGTCAACATCTCGGCCGGCACGCTGTACCAGTACAACCAGCAGGCGGCCGACGAGCTGAAGAAGTACGACGAGCGAATCGCGGAAGTCCGCCGGAAGAAACCGGCCGAGCAGTTTCTGCGCGTGCTGAACGAAGTGCCCGGCCAGGTGCCCGAAACGCGGATCTTCCACCGCGGAGAATTGAATCAGCCGCTGGAAGTGGTCGGCCCGGCCGCGCTGAGCATCACGGCGCCGCCGGGAGAGCGGTGGGAGATCGCCGCCAAGGCGGACGAGCTGCCGACCACCGGTCGCCGGCTGGCGTACGCTCGCTGGCTGACCAGCGGCCGGCATCCGCTGGTGGCCCGGGTGCTGGTCAACCGCGTCTGGCTGCATCATTTCGGCCGCGGGATAGTCGGCACGCCGTCCGACTTCGGAGTGCTGGGGCAGCGGCCGACCCATCCGGAACTGCTGGACTGGCTGGCCGCCGAGTTCATGGAGCAGGGCTGGAGCCTGAAGAAGCTGCACAAGCGGATCATGACCTCCACCGCGTACCGCCAGTCGGCCGCCGCGGACCCCGGCAAGCTGGCCCTTGATCCAGACAACAGCTTGTACTGGAAGTGGCCCGTGCAACGGCTGGATGCGGAAGTGGTGCGGGACGGGATTCTGGCGGCCAGCGGCGCGCTGAGCGACCGGATGTTCGGGCCGCCGGTGGCGGTGCAGCCGGATGACGCGGGACAGGTGGTCGTGCCGGGCGAGGATACCCGGCGGAGCATCTACATCCAGGTCAAACGCACTCAGCCGCTGGCCGTGCTGCAATCGTTCGACGCGCCGGTGATGGAAACCAACTGCGAGCGGCGGGCGTCGTCGACCGTGGCCACGCAAGCCCTGATGCTGATGAACAGCGAGTTCATGCTGCAGCAGGCGCGTCGGATGGCTCAGCGCGTCGAGCGTGAGGGAGCGGCTTCGACCGCCGCCGCGGACGAACACGCGGGCCTGCTGGATCGCGCCTGGCAACTGGCTTTCTGCCGTGAAATCGGCGAATCCGAGCGCCGGGCGGCGGAGGAGTTTCTGGCCCGGCAGGTCGAACAGATCCGGGCCGGAGGCAACCTGCCGCCGGATACGAGTCCCGAACTGCTGGCGCTCACCTGTCTCTGCCAGGTGCTGCTCAGTTCCAACGAATTTCTGTATGTCGATTAGGTGCTTTTGATGAATCGCATCCAACCGTCCACTCGCCGGCAGTTTCTGGCTCACAACGCCATGGGCATCGGGTCGGTGGCCCTGGCCTGGCTCTTGCGGCAGGACCGACTGCTGGCCACGCCGCGGGATCTGCCCCGCGGCCGCCCGGTCTTCGATACCCAGCCGCGGGCGGCCCACTTTGCGCCGCGAGCCCAGGCGATGATCTCGCTGTTCATGCACGGTGGCCCGTCGCACATGGACTTGATGGATCCCAAGCCGGAGCTGACCAAACATCACGGCACCGACTACAGCGGCGACATCCAGTACAGTTTCGTGAACCGCGCCAGCAAGACCTTGCTGGGCAGCCCCTGGAAGTTCCAAAAGCACGGGCAGTGCGGGACCGAGCTGTCCGAGCTGCTGCCGCATCTGGGCCGGATCGTGGACGACGTGTGCGTGATCCGTTCGATGCATACCGGCTTCAACGGCCACGAGGTGTCGATCCGTTACTGGCACTCCGGCATCCCGGCCGTGCTGGGCCGGCCCACGCTTGGCTCCTGGCTGGTCTATGCCTTGGGCTCGGAAACTCAGGACCTGCCGGCTTACATGGTGTTGACCGATCCGGGCGGCCACCCGGTGGACGGCGTGCACAACTGGACGAACGGCTGGATGCCGCCCTTGTTCCAGGGCACCGTGCTGCGCCCGAACGAGCCGCGGATCCTGAACCTGGATCCGCCGTCCTACCTGCGCGGGGCGCTGCAGCAGCAGAACCTGGCGCTGCTCGAACAGCTCAACCGCCAGCACCTGGAACGGCACGCGGGCGAGGCGGACCTGGAGGCGCGGATTGCCAGCTACGAACTGGCGGCCCGCATGCAGACCGCCGCCAAGGAGGCGCTGGACGTTTCCGGCGAAACGGCCGCCACACACAAGCTTTATGGGCTGGACAACCCGGCGACGCGCGAATACGGCACCCGCTGCCTGATCGCTCGGCGGCTGGTTGAACGGGGCGTCCGCTTTGTGCAGCTATTCCTCGGCGGCCAGCCCTGGGACAATCACAACAACATCCGGCAGAACCTGGCCGCCGTCTGCCAGCGCACCGACCAGCCGTCGGCCGCGCTGGTGATGGATCTGAAGCAGCGCGGTCTGCTGGACACCACGCTGGTCCACTGGGGCGGGGAAATCGGCCGCCTGCCGGTGACCGAAAACCACGGCGCGGCGGACCAGGCCGGACGCGACCACAACGGGCAAGGCTTCAGTTGCTGGCTGGCCGGCGGCGGCGTGCGGGGCGGCATGACGTATGGCGAAACGGACGAGTTTGGCCACCGGGCGGTGATCAACCAGGTAACTCCCAACGACTACCAGGCCACCGTCATGCACCTGTTCGGCCTGGAACACCAGCAAGTGCGGTACCACTACAACGGCCAGGAACAGCAGCTTACCGACGGCCGCGACTGCCGCGTCGTGCAAGACATTCTGGGGTGATCGAGAACAGGGGGGATGGGCGTCATTCTCGGCCCTTGAGGGGAAATCATCTTGTCCCCCTTTGAGATCGTGCAGATTTGAAGTCTTTTTGCCATCAAGATTCAGGACACTTCGATCGACAATTTGAATCGGTTTCTCAACCGGCCGGGGAATCCCCTTGAATCACTTCTGGCTCCCTCCCCGCTTCGGGGAGGGCTGGGGAGGGGCTTTTTTGTGCCGTGCAAGACTCAACCCGCAACTGCCACATTCACTCAACTACCACCTGGACACATACATGCGGACCCAGATTCGGAAGATGAATCACTACGAATCCGCGTGCGCCGCAGCCCAGTGCGCGGGATGAACACATGCTTGTCCGCTTGAACCTCGCAGGCCCCTCCCCAGCCCTCCCCGGAAGCCGGGGAGGGGGCCAGAGGGATTTCAAGGGGGTGCGCTCGCCGAAATGGAGACCATCCACGTTTTCCCTCGGTCATATCGCAAGCCCCCTCAGCAAAACAACTTAAAAAACTGCACGATCTTCTTTGTGCAATGCGGGCAGCCACTTGCTTGGGCACCGCCGCCGGGATAGGTTCACTCGAGTTTGGTTGAACCTTACCGGTTGCCAGCTACAAGGAGCGGTCGCATGCCTCGAGTCCACTTTGGAAGGAAAGACGAACCCGCGTTTGAACTGGTGGAGAGCCCCGATCTGATTGCGGTTCGCACCCGCAGCCAGCAGCCGCTGCGGGCGCGAGGGCCCGTGATGCTGGCCACGGCGGCGGAGGTCGCCGACGGCGAGCGCGTGGCGCACTTCGAGGACGCCGGCGTGGAAGTCTTCCGCGTTCCGGATGAGGGGCGATCGATGGACGAACGCAAGCAGGCCTTGCGAGCCGCGCCGGATGTCCGCTTCGCCGGATCGGTGCTGGTCGATCCCGAAACCCGCGAACCCGTGCTGTATACCGAAAATATCTACATCCGCTTTCGCGACGATGCCGACTCGGACGACTGCGAGGAAATCCTCCGCTCGGCAGGACTGATGATCAAGGAGCAGGTGGACTACGCGTCGAACGCCTACGTGGTGGCGGCACCCGAGGGAACCGGGCAGAAGGTGTTCGAGATCGCCAACGAACTGCTGCAACGCGACGACGTGCTGTATTGCCACCCGGAGCTGATTCGCCAGCGGGCGCGGAAGCAGATCTTCCCGCAGCAGTGGCACCTCATAACGACCACGATCGGCAACGCGGCCATCAACGCTCACGCCAACGTCGAGGCGGCGCACCAGACCACCAAGGGCGCCGGCGTGACGATCGCCGTGATTGACGACGGCTGCGACCTGGAACATCCGGAGCTGGCCGTGCCCGGCAAGATTGTCGCCCCTCGCGACGCCACGCGGCGCACCAATGACCCGCGACCGATGCGGGGGGACGACCACGGCACGGCCTGCAGCGGCGTGGCCTGCGCGGCGGGTGTTCACGGTGCGTCGGGCGTGGCTCCGGAGGCCCGCTTGATGCCGATTCGGCTGGCCTCCGGGCTGGGATCCGTGCGCGAGGCGGAGGCGTTCCGCTGGGCGGCGGACAACGGCGCCGACGTGATTTCCTGCAGTTGGGGACCGGAGGACGGCGAATGGTTCAACCTCCAGGATCCCATGCACAACCGGCCAGTGGCTTTGCCGGCCAGCACGCGCGACGCCATCGATTACTGCGTCACTCAGGGTCGCGGTGGCAAGGGCTGCGTCGTGCTGTTCGCGGCCGGCAATGGCAACGAATCGGTCGAGCTGGACGGCTATGCCAGCTACGAGCATGTCATCGCGGTGGCCGCCTGCAATGACAGCGGCCGGCGCAGCGTTTACAGCGACTTCGGCGCTTCCGTGTGGTGTGCCTTTCCCAGCAACGATTTTGGCCATCCGCCGTTCAACCATCCGGAGCCGCTGACAACCGGCATCTGGACCACCGACCGCCGCGGCAGCTCCGGTTACAATTTCGGCAGCTCGCGGCTCGGTGACGCCGCGGGCAACTACACCAATAGTTTCGGCGGCACCTCCAGTGCGTGCCCAGGCGCCGCCGGCGTGGCGGCCCTGGTGATTGCGGCGAACACCAACCTGCGCGGCGCCGAGGTGCGCGAGATTCTGAAGAAGGCCTGCGACCGGATCGATCCGGCTCAGGGAAACTACGACGCCGACGGGCACAGCGACCTGTACGGATACGGGCGGCTGAACGCCGACACGGCGGTCAAGCTGGCCAAGTCGTCGCGCGGCCGCCTGCTGATCATCAACAAGCTGTTGATGGAGCCAATCCCGGATCTGGGCCGGGTGGAAGGCACGATCGAGGTCGGCGAGACGACGCCCGTGGAGAAGCTGGTGGTCCATCTGCGGGTGGAGCACACGTATATCGGGGACCTGGTGATTACGCTGGTTCCGCCCGCCGGCCGGGGCCTCAAGAACGTGGTCCTGCACAATCGCCGCGGCGGCCGCACGCGGGACATCGACCAGTTGTACGACGCCACGACCACGCCAGGCCTGGCCGCTTTCGCGGGCCAGCGCTGCGACGGAACCTGGACGATTCGGGTCGAGGACCGGGCGGCACTCGATTCGGGGACCTTGGTGCAGTTCAGTTTGCAATTGTCGCTTCCACCCGCCAGTCCGGCCAGCGGCCCAGCGACGGGCGCCGCCACCGCGACTACGGACAAAGCGAACGCCGATGCGCGCTCCGCACCCCAGCGCCGCGCCGTCCCCAAGAAGAAGACCGCCCGCGGCGCGAAGAAAAAAGTCGTCTGACGACGTGTTGCCCGGCTCTCGAAAATGTCGTTAGATGACGTTTCGCCAGAGGACAACTTGAGAGGTGGTGAGCGGTCGTGAAGGACGGCCGCTCGATTCGAGTGGCCAAGTCCGAGTTGCTGCGAATTGACAGACAAAGACTACGCGTTGTCGAAGGCTGACCACTCGATTCCCAGTTGGCGAACAGCGCCTCGCACTGTACCCGCTTTCAGATCACGACCACCCCAGTCTGGTACGATTGTCGAACGGTTGGACGCGGGATTGTGCCACTTGCGATGCGAACCTCCTCCCTTGCGCGGTAGCTCCATGCATCCCAGCGCTGTGAGTTTCCGGGCCACCTCGCGGTACGTCATGGGCTATCCACCAAGGTTTCAATCCAGAGAATCTCGCCGGACGCGGGTAGAGAAATCGCGGCTGGCAAGCGCCGCCCCTGCTCCGCGTACAGCTCGATCACCGCCTCGAACGCATCGCGGACATTGGCTTGCGCTTCCTCAAGACTATCGCCCTCAGTGATCAGTTCCGGCAACACTGGGGAGGTGACGGTATAGCCTCCCTCCGGTTGTGGAGTAAACACCAACGGAACACGGTACATCACGCTGTTCATCCTCCCACAGGTTCCGTCAATCGTAGCAGCCCAGCGATCGCTCAACGCTTGCTGCGAACCAAGTTTCTGCGTTTCCGAGCATGGCACACCCAAGAAATCGTGAGCCAACTCTTCGCGGCGAGGGGTCCACCGAGACGGGCAAAATCCCTCGCTAACGTCGCGGGTTCCCCTTGAGTCCAAAACGGCGATGGGCGTTGTCCAACTAGGGCGTTGCGGCTCGGCGGCGCAGGTCTTCGACGATCTCACGCAGCTCGGCCAGTTGGCGTTCGAGCCGTTCCATCCGTTCGTGCAACTCGCGCACGAAGGGCGGCGGTTCCTGCTGCGGGCCGCGCTGCTGATGCAGTTCGCGTTCCAGCCGCTCGGCGTGCGACCGCAACGCGGCCGCCTGGTCCGCCAGGCCCGCGGCCGCCAGGTTCTCGGCCGCCGCCTGCAAGTGCCGCAACTGTCGCACTAGCAGCTCGTGGTGCGCGGGCAGCTCGTGGTGGG
>JAGFJK010000040.1 GCA_024102795.1 Pirellulaceae bacterium | reverse complement strand
CGCGGCTGTCGGTCGAGGACGTGGCCGCAGCGCTGCGGACGCGCGCCGGGCAACTGGTGGCCGGCGGTGTCACGCTGGTCCGGCCGGTGGCCACCTGGAAGCAACTGATCCTGCCCGCCGAACGCCTGGCCCAGTTGCGCGAGGCGGTGGCCCGCATCCGGCACCAGGTGCGGGTGCTGGACGAATGGCGGTTTCTCGAAGGCCGCCGCGGAGCGCGGGGAGTGCGCGTGTTGTTGAGCGGACCGCCCGGCACCGGCAAGTCGCTGTCGGCCGAAGTGCTGGCTCACGCGCTGGGGGTCGATCTGCTGCACGTCGATCTGTCGCGGGTGGTCTCGAAATGGATCGGCGAAACCGAGAAGAACCTGTCCGAGGCGTTTGCCGCCGCCGAACGATCGCGGGCCGTGCTGCTGTTCGACGAAGCCGATGCGCTGTTCGGCAAGCGGACCGACGTGGGCGACGCGCAGGACCGCTACGCCAACCTGGAGACGGCCTACCTGCTGACGCGGCTGGAGCATTTCGAGGGGCTGGCCATCCTCTCGACCAACTTGCGGCAGAACATCGATTCGGCGTTCACGCGGCGGATGGAGTTTGTCGTGGAGTTCGAGAAGCCGGACAGCGACCAGCGGCTGGCGCTCTGGAAGTGCCACCTGCCGGATACCGACTTGCTGGCCGACGACGTGCACCTGCCGGAGCTGGCGGCCTACTTTCCGCTGGTGGGCGGGCTGATCCGCAACGCGGCCGTCTCCGCCGCCTTTGCCGCGGCCGAGGAGCACGCACATCGGGCGGAACGGGCGGAACACGAGTTCGACGACCCGCGGCTCGGCCAGCCGCGGATCCGGCGGAGCCACTTCATGCAAGCGATACGACGCGAGTACGACAAGAGCGGGCAACCATTTCCGGGCTATCCCGGCGGCGTCGAGCCGTCGTGATCCGTTCCGGTCCACGGCGCCGGCGTCGGAGATTGGACGCCGTGCGCGGCAGTTCATGAAAGGGGACACCAACGTGTCGCAAACCTCGGAATCAACGCTTGTCGCGGATCGCGACGACGATCGCGGCCCGCTGTTGCCGGTGGAGCCGTACCGTTCGCTGCGGGCCAGTTTCGGCATGCTGCTGGGAGTGGAAGACATCGAGATCCTGAGCGCCTACCAGCGCGGCAAAATGTGGCTGCACAACGCCTGGCTGCACGGCCAGGGCACCGTCTGGGGGCTCGACGTGCAGCTCGATCCGCCGCATGGTGAAATCCGCGTCCTGCCCGGCCTGGCACTCGACGCGCTGGGCCGCGAGCTGCACCTGGACCAGGACGTCTGTCTGAACCTGGGTCGCTGGTTCGAGGAACATCGGCAGCACGACGCGCTGCAGGTGACTCACCCCGACGACGACCCGACCTTGCACCGCTTCGACGCCCATGTGGTGGCCCAGTTCAAGGCCTGCCTCGCCCGCCCCGTACCGGCCCTGGCCGAACCGTGCGAAGGGGCCGCGACCACCACCAGCTACTCGCGGGTCTGGCAGGCCATCGAACTGCGGCTGGTGCCCGGTTTGCCACCCGCCCCACCCACGGATGCCCAGCCGGCGGATGCGCCGCCCGCGGATGCGCCGCCCGGCCCCGAAAGCTTCCACCGGCTGCGGCTGCTGCTGAGCCTGGTCGAACCCCGGATGGAAGACGGCGCCGTCGTCGCGGCCGATCAGGAAGTGCTCGACCGGCGGACGGCGATTCAGGCCCTGCCGCCGCCACAGCAACCGGCCGCGCTGCTGGCGGCGTTCCGCGCCCTGGCCGCCCTGGATGCCATGGAGCGACGCCCGGCTCAAGTGGACAACCAGGCTCCAGCGGCCCTGTTCCCCGCCGTGGAACCCGCGCCGCTGGTGCTGGCCCATCTGACCGAGCTGACCTTACGCAGCACGGCGGCCGGTTGGGAACTGGTCGGCGGCCACGACGACAATTCGGTCCGCGCCGCGCTGCTGGACACCGCCACCATCCAGGAACTGCTGGCCGGCTCGCTGCCGGCCGGCGAAGGTGGTGGGAACAACGGTGGCGGAAACAATGGCGGTGGCGGCGGCAACAACGGTGGCGGCGGCAACAACGGCGGTGGCAACGGTGAAGAGGTCAACAGCGGCGTTGCGCCGTCCGAACGCGTGGCGGTCGATGCCGGCGGGCCGCGGCTGGACCCCGAAAAAGTCCTGTTCGACGCGGACGCCAGGACGATCCGCTTGTCGTTTGACCGCGATGTGTTGACCAACAGCCTGAAGGGAAACGGACTGCGGGTCCACTCGTTCGAGGTGGCCAGCGGCTGGCGCGCGGAGCCCTTTGAAGTGACCTTCGACCGCGGCGGCAATCAGGCCACGATTACGCTGACCGGTCCCAAACGCGGCGACACGCTGCGGCTGGTTGTCCGCGGCACGGGCGATACGCCGGTGCTGGGAGGCGGGCCCGGCCGCCGCTTGCCGTTCGCCGGAATCGTCGGCGGGCCACCCCGCGGTCCGCACGAAGGTCGTGACTTTTCCCTGATGATCCCCCAGGCTTGAGCCCAAGGAGCGGACCGTGTCGAGCACCATCCGTCAAGATACCAGGCTGGTCCCGCTCACCGACCGGGCGGGCCATGTGGAAATCCAGGCCACTCCGCTGACGCGGCTCAACTACCACGATGGGATGTTGCTGCGGTCGGCCGCGCTCCAGCGGGAGCAGCAGTATGTGCGGAACCTGTCGCAGTTGTCCAACCAGGCCGGCGGAGCGGGCATCGTGCACGGCTTCGATTGTTCGGCCGCCGGCGGCAGCTTGACCATCGGTCCAGGGCTGGCCATCGATCCGTCGGGGCGCGTCCTGCGACTGGTACAGCCGGTGACCGTGGGGATTGACGAGCTGATTCGCAAGTCGCGTTCGGATCAGCCGGCGGCCGCGGCGGGCGAACCGGCCGGCGCCGTGCCCGCGGAGTTTGTCCGCTGCCAGGTGCGGCCAGGCGAAGACCAGCCGCCCACATTGCAACTACGCAAGCTGTATCTGATCACGGTCGGGCACGCCGAGGCGGCCTGCGGGCAGTCCGAGATTTATGCCGACCCCTGCCGCGCGGCGTGCGAGTCCAGCAGCGCGTATGCATACCTGCTCGAAGGCGTGATTATCCGCGCCGTGCCGCTCGACGTGCCGCTCGCCTGGCCGCAGTATCCCGAACTGACCGGCAAGCATCTGCGGTCGCTGGTCGCCTCGGCCTGGTTCGCCTGGGAGCGGCAGCGGTTCGGCCCGCTGATCAGCCGCGCGGGGCTGGAGTCGAACGCCTGGTGCCAGGGAGCGTTGGAACTGGCCGGCGGCGACCTGGCGATTGGTCTGCTGGCGACCGGAAGCTCGCCGTTCCTGGACATCTGGACCGTCCGCCGCGAACGGATGGAATCTCCCCCGCGGCACTACTGGGCCGGACGCCTGGCGATGCGCCCCTGGAACGTGTTCCTGGCTCAAGTTCTGCAGTTCCAGTGCCAGTTGCGGCACTGCCTCAGCGAACCGCCCGCGGACGCCGGCGACGATCCCTGCCGGCAGATCGTCGACGAGGCGGCGCGGCTGATGGCCGAGCTGCTGCCGCAGTACGCCGCCATTTCGGAACGGCTGGCGGGCGCGGCGGAACGCTCGGCGGGCGGCTCGGCCAGCGCCCAGATCGAAGCCGGTCTGCAACGCATGCGGGCGATCCAATCGCGACTCCAGTCCTTGCCCCAGGGCGCCACCGGCGCGCAGTGGCTGATCGAGTGCGGCATCGTGGAACTGCCCAGCGCGGGTTACTTGCCCGTGGTTCCTGGCAGTCCGTTGTCGGTCAATCAGCAGGTGCGAGCCATGCTGGGCGAAGGAGTCGACCTGCGGTTCTGCGCGGTTCGACCGGACTTCGTCCCCCATGCGCTGGAAGCGGCCCAGCACATGGAACGCATCTCACTGCTGGCGGGACTGCACCAACCCGATCAACGGCCGCAAGTCGACGTGCTGGTGCCCGACGGTCAGGTGCAAGCCGCCGTGAATCAGCCGCCTGGCGAGTTGCACGAGCTGACGCTCGACTTGCTGACGCCCGCCTGGCGACTGTTGGTTCTGACCATCAACGGCGCGACCGCTGGCAACGGGGACGCCGGTGCGGGCGCCGAGCTGCTGCAGGCGCTGCTGCAGGAGGGACCGCAGTTTACATTCCGCGGAGCAGCCCGCAGCGAACGCACCGCGGCGAACGGGCTCGCCTGGTGCGGCGCCGGCGTGTTCGAATCGCCGGTGCCGGTGACGCCTGCCTTCACGCTGGTCGAACTGCTGAGGAATTCGGCGGTCTGGCTGGCCATGGAGACCACGCGCGATCCGCTGGCCATGCAGCGGCTGGAGAGCACGCGGGTATCGGGCGAGTTGGCCCTGCTGTTTTCGCAAATCGTGATTCGCCTCCGCCTGCTCGGCGACCTGCAGGTGGTCGAGACGCCGGCGCGCGGCTCCGAAGCGCGCGTCGCCGCCCGGCTCAGCGGCACGCTGGTCGTCACCGCGGCCGGCAACACGCCGCCCACCTCGCTTCCCGACCCGATCGCCATCAGCGAACCGGTGATCATCCAGCGCAAGTCGGACGGTGCCGGCGGGCCAGTCATCGAGTTGACGCTGCCTTCGCCGGGGCTGCTGGGACCGGCGCGCAAGTTGGCCGCGTTCCGCAGCGTTCGCACCACGTCCGCGACCGGCGAGATGCTGGACGACGGTTCGCTGCAGGCGTTCGGGCAGCCCGTTCCGGCCGCGCCCAGCTTCACGATCAGCCCGGCAATCCCGCTGTATCGCGCCGCGCAGCGCCGCAATCCCGGCGTGGCGTCTCCCAGCCACTCGCTGCACGCCGCGTCGCTGACCGCGATTCGCGCCATTGCCGCCGTGCTGGCCGAGCCGCAGTTCGAGGAGCTGGCGACGCGGCGGCTGTTCCCGCCGACCCCGCCGTCCTCGGAGGACCTGGTGATCCGCGCCACGAACGACTGGGTGCTGTTCCATCGCCGGCGGGAGAAGGTCTGTTCGCCACCCGAAGAGTTGCCTCCACAACTGGCGGTCCGCCGGTTCCGGCTGGTTGCGATCCCGCTGCGGGACGCCGCGGAGCTGAAGCAATTTGCCGAGGCGTTGCGGGTCAACCAGCCGGGCGCCATCGATCCGAAGCGGACGCGGATCGTGAGCGTGGTGGAGTTCGCGGCCGGCATTCACACGCTGCACTCGGAGCCGGACGACGTGCGGGCCCAGTGGCGAGCTGGATTCGCGGAACCGGTCCAGATCGTCCTCGGCGCCGTGGCCACGGTCGGCGCGGCGCGGGACGAAGGCCAGCAACTGGCGCGAGCCCGACTGGGTCATCTGACCGGCGTCCTGGCCACGGACACACCACTGCTGGCCGATGCCAGCCTGGAGTATCTCGACGCCCTCCCGGACGGTTCCGGCATTTCGGTCGAGCCGTACGACGGAGTCCTGATCCTGGCCACACTGCCTACCGCCCCGCCGCCTCAAACGGAAACGGTCTGCAACGAAGTGTTCGTGGCCAGCGTTTTGGAGGGGCGACTGGATGCGTTTATCAAGCAGATCGAATCCGAAGGCCTGGCCCGCGCCTTGGGAGGTCGCGACTCGCGCGGCAGCGTGCTGTTCGAACTGCCGGCACACACTCCGCGGCCCGAATCGCTGGATGAGATGGTGAGCCGCTGGAAGCGGGACTTTCCGGCCAACACCCAGAGACCCGATACGTTCCTGGCTGTTTCACCCGGCGGGACGGACTCCAACCTGCTCGCCGGCCACCGGCAGCAAAGCGAGACGCTACGGCAAGCCTTGGGCGGCCGAGGTTCCGCGATCCAAGTCCAGAGCAGGCCGGACACGGGTTTCCCCAGCAACTGTCCTGCCGCCACCGTGGCGATCATCACGCGGATCGGTTAGTTCCTTTTGTACACAGGCAACGTAGAAGCAACCTGACTTTCTCTGGCCCCGTTCCCGAAGGAGGCTGTGCAGCTTATCAGGCGTTGGAAACTCGGTGTTTAGGGGCTGGCGCTACGGGGAGCTTGGAGCGGCCTCCGATTCGGCGAGCAAGCCTCCCCCTCTAAAATCCCTCTGGCTCCCTCCCCGGCTTCCGGGGAGGGCTGGGGAGGGGCCTGCGGGGTTGGTAGGGTCACAAGAGATTCAGCGCATACATTGATTTGCAGGGCCTGCGGATTCGGAGTGATTCATATTCGGAATCAAGACCTCGATGGATGCTTCCAGCAGGTAGTCGAGTGGAGATGTGGCTGCTGTGGGTTGCGTTTGGCATGAGGGCCATGAGCCCCTCCCCAGCCCTCCCCGAAGGGGGGAGGGAGCCGGAAGTGATTTGTGGGGTTGGCGCGGCGTGGTGGTGGGATGGAATAATCGACCAAGTTATCCTGAATCCTGCTGGCAAAGGACTTCAAGGCTGCAAGACCTCGAAGCCGGGGAGGGAGCCAAAGGGAGATCAAGACCGACCATGCCCAGTGAATCACTAAGCCCGCCAGACACTACGAGCCAGCAGCAGTCTGAGAGTCCCTACGACCAGTTCGCGGCGGCCTACAACCGGCACCTGGGAGACTTTGCCCGGCGGTTGGCCGGGCGGCTGGAACGCTGGCTGAGCATCGAACCGCCGCTGCGGGTGCTCGACGTCTGCTGCGGCACGGGCCAGTTGGCCCATGAGCTGACACGCCGCGGGTTTGCCGTCACCGGCATCGATGCCTCCGCGGGCATGCTGGCGCTGGCCCGCGCGAACGCCCCGGCCGCGACGTTTCTGCTGGGCGATGTCCGCAGCGCGCCGCTGCCCACGGGGTTTCCGCTGGCCGTGTCGACGTTCGACAGCCTCAACCACCTGGTCGGCGACGGCGATCTGCGGGCCGCGCTTGCCAACGTCGCCCGCTCGCTGACTCCAGTCGGCCGGTTCGTGTTCGATCTGAACCTGGACGAGGGCTACCGGCGGCGCTGGTGGGGCGTCTGGCAGATCAGCGATGAGCAGCGGGACTTTACCGTGCGGGCCGTATACTGTCCCGAAACACGTCTGGCCCGCAATCTGGTCACCGCGGTGCCGCGCGGCCGAGCGAGCAGCTCGTCGGCCTTCGAAGCGATCGAGCAGTGGGAATTCGTCGAGCGTTGCTACGAACCCCAGGAAGTCCGCGACGCCCTGCGGCAAGCGGGCTTTGCGCAGGTCGAACAGTTCGACTGCCAGCGCGACCTGGGCCTGATCGGCGAAGTGGGCCGGGCTCTGTTCGTTGCTTGTAACGGCGCGTCGCGAAGTCGGCAACGGGCCGCGGTTCCAAGCCCGCGTCGCCTGAGACAGCGTGAGCAGTGCCAGGCCGACGGTGTCTGGCCGGCGCCGGCCACGGTGAGAGAAGCGGGCCAGGCGAGCCGCCGGCTGCGGGCCATCGAGGACGTGCTGTGCCGGTTGCCCGACGAACCGTACGCCGTGCTCTGTCGGCGGGCCGGGCGCCTGCGCTGGTACGTGCCGCACGCGAGCGTCCTGGGGCAGGTGTTTCCCGGCGCGCCACGAGCGGCCCGCGGCGACTCGGCGCCCGCGGCATTCGTTTACCTGGCGCCCGAACTGGAACGGCAATCCGCGGCGGTCAATCGCGCGGTGGTGGCGCACGAGTTGGCGCATGTGATCCTGGGGCATCGGCTGGAGGACTTGGACCAGCCCGCGCGGGACAGCCAGGAGCGCGCGGCGCGCCAGGCCGTGGACGACTGGGGATTCAAGGGCGAAAATCGGGTGGCCGAGAACGAATTGCGAGCTGGTTGGTTCGGCTGCCTGTCGCCCGCCGAGGCCACATCCGCCTCGGCCGCTCGGCAGGGTCCCAACATGCACGTTGACGGCGAGGCCTGACGCATGAGCAAGTCCGCGGCGCGGGATGCAGGCAAGAAGCAGGCCACGGCCGCGCCCGAACGGTCGCGCGGCAAACGCCCCCATTCTCACGGCACTGCCTCCCGTGACTCTGCCTCCCGCGATGCGGCTCCCGGTCCGGCCTGGCACGCGCTGGCCACGCTGGTGCAGCCGAAGTTGACCGTCGGCCCGGCGAACGACGTCTACGAAATGGAAGCCGACCGGGTGGCCGATCGCGTGCTGCGGATGTCGCTGCCGGCCGGCGGCGCGGCGGGCATGCTCGACGACCAGTTGCTCGCCCAGCCGGTCTCGCTGGTGCAGCGCCGCTGTGCGGCATGCCAGGCGGAGCAGTTCGCGCAGCCCAAGCTGGCGGGCCTGGCGTTTGCGCAGCGCAAGTGTGCC
>JAGFJK010000026.1 GCA_024102795.1 Pirellulaceae bacterium | reverse complement strand
GGCGCCACGGCGGGTCCCGGCGAGCTGGGCCTGCTGATCGCCCGCGCCACGTCGCCCAAGCAGCCGGGTGATGAGCAGGCCGCGTGGCGAGCTCTGCGCGAAGCGGCGATCCGCATGCCGGACGGAGAGGGCTGCGCGGAACAGTTGACGGCCGCCATGGCCGGCAGCCCAGTCGCCGCGCAGGTCGCCTTGGTGGAGATCCTGGGAGCGATGGGGAACACCCGATCCCTGGCGGCCCTGGGCGCCGCGGCCAAGACCGGCGCCCCCGAAGTGCAGGACGCCGCCAGCCGGCTGCTCGGCGAATGGATGACGGTCGACGCCGGCCCCGTGCTGCTGGACCTGGCGGGCGAATCGGGAAATAAGTACAACATCCGAGCCCTGCGGGGGTACATCCGTCTGGCCCGGCAGTTCAACATGCCGGACGCGGATCGGGTCAACATGTGCCGCGCGGCGTGGGACGCGGCCGCTCGCCCCGACGAACGGAAACTGGTGCTGGAAGTGATGGAACGTTATCCGAGCGGCGGGATGCTGACGCTGGCCGAAAGTGCCGCCAGCGACGCGGCACTGAAGGACGAAGCGAATCGGGTCGCCGCGGCAATCCGCAAAAAGCTTGGCCGCTGATCCGGAGAGGGCGAGCGGCGGGCGTCAGCCCGCTGTTTCTCTCCCCTGCCCGACCGCCGTCGCGGCCCGCGCAGGCGAGCGGCGGGCGTCAGCCCGCTGTTTCTCGGCCCTGCCCGACTTCCTCCAGTCGCTGTTGCAGTTGACGGCTCGGCAGCGACTGCCGGATGACGTGCGGCGTCAGTGCGTGGCGAAAACGGTGGCGGCCATCGCCGGCGGGGCCGGTCCGTTCGACCAGCCCCGCCGCGACCAGCCCGTCCACCTGCTGTTGCACGAAGTTCGGGTCCTGTGCCGAGGCGGCGACCAGCGCCGACAGGTCAAAACTGCGACCGATCACGGCCGCCAGCTCAACCAGTTCCGGCCGCTCCACCGCCCGATCCAACTGGGCCGTCAACAGATCGCGCAGCAGGGGCGGCACGGCAACCGGCTCGGAATCGGAGCCGGGCAACGTCTCCGGCCGCGCGCACAGCTCTTCGATGAACAGCGGGATCCCGTCGCTGAGCCGGGCGACCACCGATAGCCGCGGATCATCCGCCGGCGGATGGCCCAACAACTCCTGAGCGCGGACGATGGACTGCGAAAACGTCAGCCGCGGCAGGCTGATCTGCGTCTGGCTCGGCGAGACGTTCCAGCCCTCATCCGGCTCAGGTCGTCGCGCCAGCACCAGCAGCAGCCGCTGATCGCCGCAGGCTTCGGCCGCGCCTGCCAGCCACCGCCGAGTGGAAGTGTCGGCCCACTGCAGATCGTCCGCCAGCAACAACACCGGCTGGCGTGCGGCGCATGCCCAGAGCCAGTCGAGCAGCAGGCGGCAGGTTTGTTCCTTCTGCTGCTGGACCGAAATCGAGAGCGAGGGAAAGCGATCGTCCAGCGGGATCGAAAGCAGCGCCGCCAGCAGCGAGATGCCGCGAGGATCCGCCAGCCCGACGCGCTCCAATTGGCCGATCAGCTTTTCGAGTTTCACGGCGGACCCGTCTTCTGGCTGAAACCGCCAGAGTCGCTCCAGCATGTTGGTTACCGGATTGAGGACGGGGCGTGCGTCGTGAGCACAGCAGCGCAGCCGCATCACGATCGGTTCGCCGCCGCGTTTCTCAGCGGAACGCTGCAGTTCGTTCAGCAGGCGGGTCTTGCCGATCCCCGGTTCGCCGACCAGGACGACAACCTGGCCGAGTCGTTCCTGGGCCTGCGCCCACCGCTCCCGCAGCAGTTCCAGCACGGCGCCGCCCGGCAACGACTTGTTTCGCGGCGCACGGGCTCGCGCCGGTTTCCCCAGCGCGGATTTCTCCCGCGTCGCCGTGTCCGAGGAAAGCTCATCCCGGTCCGAGCCGGCCGCTCCCGCCAGGCGGCTGGTGCCTTCATCCGCCGCGGCCAGCACCTTCAGCGTTTCGATCGGTTCGGCATCCCGGTGCCAGGCGCACGGCGCCGCCGGCTCGCAACGAAAACGGTCCCGCAGCAGGCGGTACGTGTGGCGGCTGACCAGCACGGCGTTCGGCTCGGCATGTGCCTCCAGCCGCTCGGCGATCGCCGCCACGTCGCCCACCAGCACGACGTCGCGCGGCGGGCTTTCTCGCGTGGCTTCGATCAGCGTTTCCCCGGTGTGCACTCCGCAACTGGCGGCGAACGTGGTGTCCAACGGAGCTTCGACCCGGCCGGCCAGGCGGCCAATCTCCCGCAGCAGTCGCCGGCCGCAATGGACCGCCCGCTGAGCGCCATCTTCCCAGGCCCGCGGGTATCCGAAACAGACTTGAGCTGCCGATCCGCCGTGGGGCAGGAGGTAGCCGCCCAGCTCGCGCGCCGCCTCGTCGCAGAGCTGGCGGAACAGTTGCAGCATTTCGTGCCGGGTCTCCAGGCTGGCC
>JAGFJK010000025.1 GCA_024102795.1 Pirellulaceae bacterium | reverse complement strand
ATCTGTTCGGACGCCCTGGCGCCGAAGTCCACGCTACATTCATTCGCACGGTCCAGCAAAAAGTCCAGTCCCCCACTTGTGGTCCACCCAGCAGGCTCCGCGTCGACTTGTGTGGTACAACGAGCCGCTTCGGGGAGGGCTGGGGAGGGGCTCTTCCGGCACTTCCAAACACAACCCGCCCTCGCCGTATCCGCTCAAATTCCAGCTGAACGCATACATCCGGTCCTGGATTTCGAACACGAATCAGTACGAATCCGTGAGCACAGTAGGGAATCGCATGCGTTGAACTCGTTGTTGACCCCTCTCATTCCGCAGGCCCCTCCCCAGCCCTCCCCGAAGCGGGGAGGGAGCCAGAGAGATTTCAGGGGGGGCTCGCTCGCCGAAGCGGAGGCCACCCCAAGGTCCCCGTAGCGTCACCCCCTAAATCCCGAGTTTTCAAAGCCCTAAAAGCTGCACGACCTCGAAGCGGCGAGGGAGCCAGAGGGATCTGAATGCTTCGGCAGCGAGAAATGTAGGGTTGAAAGTACGCGCTTCGCTTGACGAACGCGAATATCAAGAGGCGAGCAAAGCTGCCCGACGCTCAGTTACTCGACCTGAACATCCACCGCGCAACGTTTGAAGGCGAGTGGCAAACTAAGATGCATCCAGATTGCGAGTGAAGATTATCTCAAATCCGGTAAGTCATCGTTTTACAGCGTCTTACGAGCTGATGCCGCGCGCCTGGCTGATCTGGTTCTGCACGCCATCGACCAGTTGCTGCGCGTCGGTCACGCTCTTGGTCATGGCATCAGCCGCTTGCTGGGCGGCGACCGCTTTCTCTTGCGCCGCCTTGGCCACGACGGCCGTGTCGGTGGCTGCCTTCTGAGCCGCGGCCAGGGCGGCTTGCGCCGCCACCAGTTGCTTCTCCGCGTCAGCCACTTGCTGCTTGGTGGTCGCGACCACTTGAGCTTTCTCGGCTACCGCCTTCTTGCCGGCTTCGAGTTCCGGTTGCTTGGCGTCCAACACGGCCTTCAGTTTGGCGGCGACGTCGGCCAGCTCCTTATCATCGGGAAGTTTGGCGGCGATATCCTTGGCCGTATTCGCGGCCTGAGTCAGCGGCGGCAGGGCCTCTTCCAGCGTGGTCACGGTTTTGGCCGCGGCCTGGTGAGCGGCCACGGCGTCGGCGTCGGCCTTCTTGGTTGCGGCAACATTGGCGGTCACCGTCTCGACCTGCTTCTGAGCCGCGGCGGCTGCCGCTTGAGCCGCCGCCAGGTCGCTGGCCGCCTTCTGGCTTTCGGCGGCTGCCTGCTGAGCGGCCGCGGCCAGCTCCGCCTGCTGCGTTTGCACTTCGTCCAGCTTCTGCTGCGCGGCGGTCCGCTGTTCGAGCAGTTGTGCGAGCTGGGTGGCGAAGGCGATTTCCTGCTGCCAGCGAGCCAAGTCCTGCTGCGCGGCGGCCACAGCCTGGGCGGCCGCGTCGGCCGCCTGCTTCGCCGCCGCCTGCTTGTCCTCGGCCGGCTTGACCAGCGGCGTCAGCGTCTCGACGTTCTTCTTGGCCGTTTCGAGTGCCGCCTTGGCGTCGGCCGCTTCCTTTTCACCCGCGGCCAGTTCCGTCTTGGCCGTTTCCACCAGCTTGGCTTGATCGGCCTGCGCTTTCCGCTGAGCGTCCAACTCGGCGGCACGCTTGGCCGTCAATGCGGTCAAGGCGGCCGTCAGATCGGCCAGTTCCTTGTCGGCCGGCGCCTTGGCCACCGCGGCCTGGGCCTTGGCCAACGACTCTTGAATCAGAGGTACCACCGGTTCGACGGCGGCGACGGCCTTGGTAGCGGCGTCGTAGGCCGCTGCGGCTTTGGCCATCGCTTCCTTTGCCGTATTGGCCTTCGCGATGGCGGCATCCATCAATTTCTGCGAGTTGACCATCGCCTGCTGCGCGGCAGCCAGATCCGCCTTGACCTTGTTGGCTTCGGCCTCCGACTGCTGGTAAGCGACCAGCAGCGGCTGGTGAGCGGCTTGCTGGTCGGTGATCGCTTTCTGAGCGGCGGCGAGCCGTTGCTCAAGCGTTGGCGGGTTGGCGGTCAGTTCGGCCAGGCGGTTGCCGTCGTTGGCATCCCAGACTCGAATCACACCGCTCCAGTCCGCCGCGATCGCGCGGTTCGTCTCGTCGCAGTAGGTCACGCTGACCGCCACGTCGTTAAACGCCTCGAAGGCCCGGATCTGATTGCCGTCCTGCTGCCAGAGCTTGGCGACCTTGTCGCGCCCGCAGGTCAACAGCCGGCCATCGCGAACAAACTCGATCGCCTGCGCACCGCCCCCATGAGCGGCCCAGTTGCGGATCTGACCACCGTTTTCCATTTCCCACAGCCGAGCCGTGCCGTCCTCGCTGCACGAGGCCACCACGTTCGAGTCGCCTCGCCATGATACTCCGGTCACTGCCGCCGTATGGCCGTTCAAGGCCAGGTACTCGCGTCCCGTCCAGCCTTCCCAGACAAACAGCCCGCCGTTGCGGTCGCCCGTGGCCAGCAGCACGCCGTCCGGACTGAACTCCACCGAGTAAATCCAGTCGGTATGCTTGCGCAGTTCGTGCAGCAGCTTGCCGGACTCGGTCGAGTAAATCCGGACGACCTTCTGCGGGCCGCCCAGAGCCACGAGAGTCTGATCGGCGCTGATGTCGGCCGCCAGCACGGCGTCCAGCTCGTCGCCCACTTCGATCACCCGTTCGCCCGTCCTGATGTTCCAGACGACCACCTTGCCGCTGGCCCCGCCGCGACCGCCTCCGGCCAGCAGCAGGTTTCCGTTGCGGCTGAACTTCAGCACGTACGGCGTGCCCTCGGGGAAGGGGAACGCGCCCAGGAACTGCAGGGTCTGCGTGTTGTACAACAGCACCTGCTTCTGCCCGCCGATGGCGGCGACCGGAGCCCAGGGGCTGGTCGCCATGGCGGTGACCGCCGTGGAACTGTCGGTATGCACGACCGGCTGCTGGCTCAGGCGAACCGGCAGCGGAATCACTTCGGGCCGCGCCGTGGGGGCATCCTGCAGCGCCAGATCGAACTTCTTCTTGGTGGACACCGGAGCCATGCTGCCGGCGTTTTCCAGCGCGCCGCCGTCAATCCACTTGCGCAACGTTTCCAGCATCTCGTCCGGAATCTTGGGCGATTCCGGCGGCATGAACGGCTCCTCTTCGTGCGCGACCAGCTTGTACAGGTAGCTGGCCGACGAATCGCCGACTTCGATCACCGTGCCGGACGCACCGCCTTGCATCAGGCTGGTGTAGTTCGTCACGTCCAGATCGCTGCTCTTCTTGTCCGGGTTATGGCACGAGGCACACTTCTGCCGCAGGATCGGCAACACGTGCTCGTCGAACGTGATCTTCGGCGGCTTCTTCTCCTGAGCGGACAGGTGGCCGGCGGCGAGCAGCAGTCCGGCAGCGGCCAGTCCGAAGAGCATTGTGCGTCGCATGATTATTTCTCCCGTATTGTCGCCCTTTGTCGCCTTTCGCTCCGCGAAAGTAGCGTTTTGTCGCCTTTCGCTCCGCGAAAGTAGCGTTTTGTCGCCTTTCGCTCCGCGAAAGTAGCGCTGCGCTGCGTTCCAGGCATCCTTACAAACGTGGCGTGGCGACTATCCTGCGCCCGCTACTTTCGCGGAGCGAAAGGCGACTATGCGAAACGAAAGGCGGCAATGGTTAGTGGTTGAACACAAACTCGCGCGAGTTCATCAGGGCCCAGAAGACATCTTCCAGCACCAGTTTCTTGTCGGTCTGCTCGGCCAGCACATTGCTCAGCTCGGCCATTTCCTCCGGCGTCGGCTTGCGGGTCAAGCAGCGGATATACAGATCCTCGACCACCTGCTCGGGCGAGAGTCCCTCGCCCAGCAACTGTTCGACCAGCTTGCCTTGCTGGATCTTGGTGTGCAGGGTTTCGCCGTTCAGCAGATGCAGGGCCTGGGACAGGTTGGGTTCCATCTTCACCTCGCAGGCGCAGACCGTTTCCCGCGTCGCGCGTCCGAAGGCGGTCAGGAAGTAGGTGCTGGTGTTCCCGTTGGCGATCTGCACCGCGCGGGCACCCGCGGGCAAACCTTCGAACTTGTTCTTGGTGTCCGTCACCTGGGTGATGGCGTCCAGCAGCACTTCGGCCCGCATCCGCCGCAGATTGGCGTGCGAGAAGTTGCGGTCGTCCCGCTCGTTCGTCTCGTTGGTCTGCGTGGCCAACTGGTACGTGCGGGACGTGCAGATATCACGGACCAGCTTCTTGAAGTCATAGTTGTATTCGGTGAACTTCTGGCCCAGAGTTTCCAGCAACTCCTTGTTGACTGGCGGGTTGCTGACCCGCACGTCGTCGACTTCGTGGATGATGCCGCGGCCAAAGAAGTGGGCCCAGACGATGTTGGCCAGGTTGGTGGCGAAGTAGGGATTGTCGGGCGAGGCCAGCCACTTGGCCATCACCACTCGCCGGTCCTTACCCGCCACGTCGGGCACGTCACCGCCCAGGAACTTGGGCTGCATCACGCGGTTGCCGACCGGGTGCCGCACTTCCCCGCCGCCGCTGTTGAAGACGATCGTTTCCCGAGGATCCTCGCCCCGCTTCCTCCCGATCTGCGAGAAGAACGCGGCGAAGCTGTAGTAGTCGTCCATCGTCCAGCGGTCGAACGGATGATTATGGCACTGGGCACATTGCAAGCGGTTGCCCATGAACACTTGCGCCACGTTCTCGGACACTTTCAGCGTGTCCGTTTCGCCCTGGTAGTAGTTCGTGGCGGCGTTGCTGAACGTGCCGCCGCTGGAGCCGAGCAGTTCCTGGACCATCTTGTCCATCGGCACGTTGCTGGCGATCCGCTCCTGCAGCCAGGTGTAGTACCGCAGCATCGACTTGTAGCTGATCTGCTGCGTGGTGCGGATCTGCAGCAACTCCGCCCACTTCATGACCCAGATTTCCACAAACTCCTTGCGGCTCAACAGGTCGTCGACCAGCAGGTCCCGCTTCTGGGGATCGGCACTGGCCATGAACGCCCGGTACTCTTCCACGGTCGGCAGCTTGCCAGTGATGTCCAGCGAGGCCCGGCGGAGAAACTCCTCGTCGCTGCAGACTTCCGACGGCTGAATCCGCAGCTTCTTGAACTTGTTGTGCATCAGCGTGTCGACGTAGTTCTGTTCCGGCACGTCCGTCCACGAGAACTGCAGGCCCTTGGGCAGCGAGATGAAATGCGTGCCGACCGTATGGGTGTCGTAGCGGGCCATGATGAACGCCTCGCCGCGGTTCGTGGCCGCGACAACGCCTTCCTGGTCGATGACCGCCGAGTTGTCGTTGTTGGATGAAAAATAGGCCAGCCGGGTGACGTCACGGTCGGTGCCGTCGGCGTACTTGGCCCGCACGTTGATCCGCTGCGTGGCCCCCTCGCCGTCCAGCACGGCGCCCGGCGGATAGATCTCCACATCGGTCACCGCCGGCACCGCGCCGGGATCGTTCACCGCTCCGGCCTGCAGCCAGCGGATCAGGGTCTGGGAGTACGGGCTGTCGATTTCGAACCGCTTGCCGCCCGTGTGCGGCACGGCGCCCACGGCCTTTTCGACCAGCAGGCTTTCGGCCGGCAGAGCCAGGTTGATCCGGCGGCCGTTGATCTCGCGGGTCAGCCGGTGGTGATCGCCATCCGGATCGAAACCGAACAACGACAGGCGGAAGCCGTCCTTGCCGCGAGCCGCCCCGTGGCAACTGCCCGTGTTGCAGCCCGACTTCATGAACACCGGCATCACATCCAGCTTGAAGCTGATCGGCGGATCGGCCGCGGCATCCTGGACCACGACCGGCAGCTTCACGGTATGGCCTCCGTAGGCCACCGTCAGTTCCGCGGTGCCATCGGCCAGCGGATGCAGCGTATTGCCTTCCAGACGGGCCAGCGCCGGGTTGCTCAGCGCGTACGTCGCCTCGTCGGTCACGTCGCGGGTGATGCCGTCCGGATAGACCGCTTGCACGATCAGCGACTGATAATCGCGCACCGTGTTCAGGTGCACGTCGGCGGGGTATACGCCGATCGAAGCGGGCGACGGCTCCTGCGCCGCGGCGGGCCGCGGCGCGGCAAGTGCCAGCAGCAGCAAGCCGGCAGCGAACATCCAGTGGTCATATCGCATGGCTGACTATCCCTCGTGAGTCCAGATTGAATCTCGTGCGTTTCAGTGAATCACTGCCTGGCCGGCGATCACCGCCGGCCGCGAGCAGTGGGCGTTTCCTCGGCCTGGTTACTGCCCGCCAGCTTGTCCGGCCCGCTCCTCGGCCCGCTTCTTGGCCTCCAGCCGGAGCTTTTCCAACCGGGTGAGCGGCTTGGGTTTGGGCGCGTCGGGCATCGGTTGAGCGGCCGGTTGTTGCGGCATCGGCATGGGCTGGGCGGGAGCGGCCGCCGTGGCCGCCGGCGCGGGCAGCGGCTGGTCGATCTGCAGTTCCACCGTTCCCGCGCGGCAGATAATCGGCTCGCCGTTCTGCATGATCGTCAACTGGCACAGCAACCCGTGCTTGCCCACGCGGCTCTCGGCGGTCGTCTTGACCACGAACACCACTTCCTTGGCTTCCTTGTCGAACTCAATGTCGGCCACTTCGGTCTTGGGCGGCAGGCCCAGCAGTTGGGCCTTGGCCAGACCTTCGAACGCCGTGGCCGTATTCACGGTGCAGAGGATCTGAGCCTCCTCGCCCTGCTCGCAGGCCGTCCGCTGGATGGCGAACGACACCAGCTTCTCGGCGATCTCCAGGTTGGCCAGTTGCGACGAAACCCAGCCAGCTCCGCCGACGTCGGCCGAACCCAGCGCGAAGATCCTCCACTTGCCGACCTGGGCGTTCCCGGCCGCGTTCAATTCGTACAGCACCTCGGTGCCGTTTTCGGGGATCGTCACCGAGCTGGTGGCGTTCAGTCCCGGCGGTCGGAACGGCAGTTGGACGTTGATCGGCTTGGTGAAGCCTTCCTTGCGGTGGGCCAGGATCTTCAACTGCATCACGCCTTCGCGCACCAGCGGCACCTTGGGTTCGACAATCTCCAGCGTGAACGGCAGTTCGTCCACCACGGCGATCGGCAGGCGGTTGACCGCGACCTGTTTGTAGATCGACTGGCCGGGGCCGCCCACGATGAAGTCGGCGTTGTTGGTGAATCCGCCGCGGATGTTCTGGGCGGGGTCGGCGTGGCGGGCCGTGAAATCGACCAGCTTGCCGCTCAGCGGCGCGTCGGCCGCCGCTTCGAAGACCACCGGCATCGAACTCAGATTGGCCGCCATCGGTTCGGCGTGCATCGTCACACCGGCCGGCAGATCGGCTCCTTCCAGGACCAGTTCGCCGCCAAAATTCGCTCGGCTGGCGTTGATCAACGTGCCGACCTTGTTGCCGCGAGCCACGTAGATCTGCTGCCGGTACTGGCCGTAGCGTTCCACCCGCGGAATGCTCAGCGCCAGCGTCGGCTGCACCGGATGAAACTCGACCCGGTAGACGTAATCGGGACCGCCCCGGCCCAGGTGATCCGTGACGCGAATCACGTATTCACCGTCCGCCGGCACCGTGAAGCGGAAATAGCTGTCCGGCCCGCGCGAATCGTCGTTGCCCGCGATCGAACCGCCGCTGGCGTTGTACAGGTTCATCACGGGGTCCAGGGCGGAGCGCAGGCGGCGAGCGAAACACTCCACCTCGTACACTTGTCCCTTGGCGGCCGTGAACTTGAAACAATCCACGTCCGCGTCGTTCTGAATGATGCCATTGAAAGCCAGCGGCAGTTCGGCCGCCGTGGCCTGGGCCAGGGCGTCGTTCGGCTCGGCTTCGAAGGCGTTGCCATGCTCGAAGATGCGGAACGCATTGGGAGTGGGCGAAACGCCGCCGGCGTCGGCGGCGAAGACGCCGAAATTCTCGTCCTTGACACCCGGCACCGTGACGGTCTGCTTCAGCTCGCCCGTGGGATCGTTCAAGAACCGCACCTCGGTCGGTTCGCCCGCCTTGCCGCCGGCCGGGAAGACGGCGGTCGGCCGGGGAAACGTGCCGACGTGCAGCCGGTACATGTTCCCGGCGCCATAGGCGCTCTCGCGGACCTCGATCACGTACTTGCCGTCCTCCGGGGCGATCACCGAGGCGAACGCGTCCTGCAGGGCCAGCGCCGTGTCGTCGCGGGCCGAAAGCTCGAACCGCTTCAGATCCAGAATGGCCACGTACGGATCGAACAAGGCCGTACCCAACCGCATCGCCACCACCTCGGCCGAAATCCGCTGCCCCTTCTTCGCCTCGATCACATAATAATCCACGTCCTCGTTAGCCACCGTTCCGGCCACCACCACGTTCAGGTCAATCGCTTGCGGCGTTTCGAAGTCGCTGTTCGGCTCCTTCTCGTCAATCGCCGGCAGGTCCTCGACATACAGCGTGCGATAGTCGGAAATGCCCGATGCGGTCCGCACCTGCGCGACGTGTTCGCCCAGCACGCAGTCCGGAGCCACCTTCACCGTCACCTTGACCGCACCAGCGGCAGGTTCCAGCGCCGTCACCTCGAATCCGGGCGTGTAGAACAGAATCTCCTGCGCATCCGCCAGGTTGGAGCCGTTAAAGCTGATCACGTGCTCCTGGCCGCGCTGCACGCCGCGAGGCGTAATCGTGTTGAGCCGGGGAGATGCCGCCCAGGCCAGCGAGGCCAGCAGCATTCCCAGCGTACCGAGCAGCAGGACCCGCGAGTCCAGCGGTTGTCGAGCCATAACGTTCCTCCCGTTGGAAAGAATCGCGAGCCGGGCGTCCCGCTCGACTCGCGATCTCGTGTGGTTTCGGTATTGTCGAGCGGACTAGACCAGCAGGGCCTGACGAACCTTGCCGCCGTCCACGATTTCGATCGGGCGATCGCCCGGAGCCATCAGCTCCTTGTCGGCGTTGATGCCCAGGCAGTGGTAGATCGTCGTCGCCCAGTCCATCACGCTCAGTTCGTTCTCATCCGGCTCGCTGGCCGTCGAGTCGGACGAGCCGTACACGATGCCCCGCTTGATGCCGCCGCCGGCCATGACCACGCTGAACACCTTGGGCCAATGGTCGCGGCCCGCCGTGCCGTTGATCTTCGGCGTCCGCCCGAACTCGCTGGCGATGCAGACCAGCGTCGAGTCCAGCAGGCCGCGGCGGTCCAGGTCGCGAATCAGGGTGGCGAACGCCTGATCGAACGCCGGCACCTGGCTCTTGATGCCGTTGGCGATATTGTCGTGCATGTCCCAGCCGCCGTACGTCGTGGTGACGAACCGCACGCCCGATTCGACCAGGCGGCGAGCCAGCAGTAGGCGGGCACCGGCCGTGTTGCGGCCGTACTCGTCGCGGACCTTGTCGTCTTCCTTGTTGATGTCGAACGCCTCGCGGGCCTTCTCCGAACTGATCATCGCGTAGGCCCGTTGATAGAACGAATCCACGGCGTCCAGCGAATCGGCCTTCTCGCGCGCGGCGAAGTAGCCGTTGACCGTGTCCAGGATGCGGCGGCGGGTGACAAAGCGGGAGTCGTCCACGCCGTCCGGCAGCTTCAGGTCGCGGACCTGGAAGTTGCCGCTGGCCGGATCGCTGCCCAGGCTGAAGCCGGCGTACGACGAACTGAGATAGCCCGTCCCGGCGAACTCGTTCGGCTGGTTGGGAATGCAGACGTAGGGCGGCAGGTTGTGGCGGGGGCCGAATTCGTGAGCGACCACGCTGCCCATGCTGGGAAACTGCAGGGCCGGGCTGGGACGATAGCCCGTGAACATGTTGTGCGTGCCCCGCTCGTGAGCCGCCTCGCCGTGACTCATCGAACGGCAGATGGCGATCTTGTCCACGATCTGGGCCGTCTGCGGCCAGGTCTCGTTGATCCGCACGCCTTCCACGTTGGTCGCGATGCTGCCCATCGGACCCCGATACTCGACCGGCGCGTAGGGCTTCGGATCGAACGTTTCCTGGTGGCACATGCCGCCCGGCATGAAGATGAAGATCACCGACTTGGCGGTGCCTTCCTTGCTCTCATAGAACTTCTGCTCGGCACGGGCCTGCATCCGCAGGTAATCGGTCAGCGTCAGCCCGATCCCGCCGATGAATCCGACGTGCATGAAACCGCGACGGCTCACCAAATTTCCCTTGCACCTCATGGGTCAGTCTCTCTCTCCGTGTAGCAGGGGGCCAACGATCAGGGATGGCGCGTGTCTTTCGGCAGGGGCGACGGGTCGCAGGGGTGTCCAGCACCAGGGCGTCCGAAGTCTCCAGCGTAAGGTCTACGCGACAGTCTTCAAACCAAACACTTAGAAGCGGTAACGCTACCGCTCAGGGGGCGAGTTTATTGCGGCGGGAGCTCTCAGGCAGGCAGGCTGCTGCGCGGGGCGCATAAGTCCACCGCCCGCAGATTCCCTAAGAGATAAACGCCGCCCGATTCGTTGTCAATCCCCTTCTTTGGCTGTTCACCAGTTTTTGCCCTCGGCCAGGTTCGCCGGCGTGGGCGGACGGAGCGGCCGGTCGGAGGGAGAGGCCGCCGACTAACGGCACCTTTCAGGCCTCTCTACGCCGCAGGCGTTATCACACGCGTTGTGCAACGCCTTCGGCTTCGATGAATGCTGTTGGACAGCGCCATTTGGCAGGCCGAAATCGTCGTAAATCGTATTTTTTACAACGCACTTTTCACGATCTCAGGGGTGGGGGAGGCGCGACTTGATTCGGTCGCTGTCGATGCCAGGCCCAGAATCTGTTCTAATGTCATCCGTGACGGTCCTCCGTAAGTCCTTGTGGCTGTTTAGCAATACGGACGATCGCTGGTTCTGCGCACTTTTGACATTGACAATCCGCCGATCGCCGTAACACCTTGTGCTGACACGCTTTAGTGGACGTCTTGACGTCGGGATTGGCGCTGTCCAACTAACATGTTAACCGAACTGTCCGCATCGAACTTCAAGTCGTGGCGGTCGATCGACAAGATGCGACTCGGCCAGATTACCGGCCTGTTTGGCACGAACAGTTCCGGCAAGACGAGTATCCTCCAGCTTCTGCTGATGCTCCGGCAAACCGTGGAATCGTCGGACCGCGCCGCTGTTCTGGAGTTCGGTGGCGAGCGGAGCCTGACACAACTGGGCAGTTTCCGTGACGTTATCTTTGGTCACAAATTGGATGCCCCGCTCGGACTGCGGCTATGCTGGCGACTGCCGAGCGAAATGAGGATCGTCGATCCGAGCGAAGCGGGACGGGCATTGTTCTCCGGTCGGGACGTCTGTTTTTCCGCCGAGGTGCGCAGCAGCGGTGGCGATAAGCTGTATGTGCAGGAACTTTCGTATGATCTGGCAGGCAACAAGTTTGCCATGAACCGGAAAGATACAACCGGCGCGAAGTACGAACTTCATGCCGATGCTGGTGATTTTGCCTTCAAACGCACCGTTGGCCGTGCTTGGGACTTACCGGCCCCCACCCGATGCTACGGGTTCCCTGATCAGACGTTTGCGTATTTTCAGAACGCGAGCTTTCTGGGGGACCTACAGCTAGCGTTCGAAGAGTTATTCGGCCGATTGTTCTACCTGGGCCCGCTCAGAGACTTTCCACAAAGGCATTACGTTTGGTCTGGTTCCGAGCCAGCGGATATGGGACGACGCGGCGAGCGGGCCATTGACGCAGTTTTGGCATCGCGTGAACGCGGAAAGTATATCTCGCCGGGATCCCGAAAGCCCAAGCAAACGCTGGAGGAACGGATTGCTCATTGGTTGAAGGAGCTGGGCTTAATCAGTTCATTTACGGTCAAGGCAATTGCCAAGGGTAGCAATCTTTACGAAGTGCGAGTCAAGAAGTCACCCAACTCGTCTGAAGTATTGATCACCGACGTTGGCTTCGGCGTGTCCCAGGTGCTGCCGGTACTTGTGCTCTGTTATTACGTTCCCAAAGGATCAACCATCTTACTGGAGCAGCCGGAAATACATCTGCATCCAAGCGTGCAGTCCGGACTCGCCGATGTGTTGATTGACGCCGCCAGGCATCGGAATCTGCAGATTGTTCTGGAGAGCCACAGCGAGCACTTGCTCAGACGACTGCAGAGGCGCATCGCCGAGCAGGTATTGCAGCCGGAAGACGTGGCCCTTTATTTCTGCGATGTCGCCCAGGATTCATCCGCGCTGTCGAACCTGAGAGTTGATCTGTTTGGAAACATCGCCAACTGGCCGAAGGACTTCTTTGGCGATGAGTTCGGAGAAATGGCGGCCATGACGGAGGCCGCAATGAAGCGCAAGGAGGCGGGAGGCGCATGAGTGCGTTTGTTGTCGATACCAATGTCGCCGTCGTCGCCAACGGACGAACCCCTCAGGCCGGGCCTGCGTGCGTATCGGCGTGTATTGCCGCACTGCGCACGGCACGCGAGGGTATCGTCGTTCTAGACGATGGCCTGCGGATACTTCGCGAGTATATGAACAATCTGAGCATGTCGGGACAACCAGGTGCCGGTGATTTGTTTCTGAAGTGGGTCTTCGACAATCAGGCTGTTGCAGATCAATGCGAGTTGGTTCCGTTGACGCAACAGTCAGAAGACCAGGACGACTTTGCGGAGTTCCCAGTGGATGATGCCTTGGCACACTTCGATCGCTCGGACCGTAAATTCGTAGCGGTCGCGATAGGCAGCAATAACGCGCCGGAAGTGTTGAATGCCGTTGATTCCGATTGGTGGAACTTCCGGCATGCACTATCGAACCACGGAATTCAACTCAAGTTTCCCTGCCCAGACCAATTCCACGCTCGGGAATAGCTTGCCTAGCGGGATGCGCCGCCTTTCCGTATCGATGATCTGCTGGCCGAACCAAGAAACCGTCGCCCAAGAGAACGGCGGTCGGCACGATCACCTGGGCCCGCTCGCAGGCCTGGCGCGGACGCTGTCGCCATGGTGTCAGTGTCGCCGATCGATTCGGCTCTTGGTATAAAGACTCAGTTCGCCAGCGAACCTTCGATGCGAACGTGAACAACACGGGCCTCGATCTGTTGTACCACCTGGTCCCTGGATAACCCCGATGCTCAGGCCTGCCACTGACTCTGGTCCCCCCGGCCGCCCTGGTCTCCTCGGCCGTCTCGACCGTCTCGGCCGCCGCGAACTGCTACGGGCGGGCAGCCTGAGTCTGCTGGGAATGACGTTGCCGGAAATCCTGGGTCGCCAGGCGGCGGCGGCCCAGACCGCCGAGCCCAAGTTTGGCCGGGCCCGGTCGTGCATCCTGCTGTTCATGTGGGGCGGGCCCGCTCAGCAGGATACCTGGGATCTGAAACCGGACGCACCGGCGGACTACCGGGGGGAGTTTCGGCCGATTTCCACACGGGTGCCAGGCATCCAGATCTGCGAGCATTTTCCGCGGCTGGCCGAGCGGACCGACCGCCTGGCAATCATCCGCTCCATGACCCACAACAACGTCGATCATACCTCGGCCACGCACTTTCTGCTGACCGGCGAACCGCCGCCACCCACCACGGAGAAGTCCCGCCAGTGGCCCCACGTCGGCGCGGTGCTGTCGGGGCTGGGGCTGGGGCGAGGTTCCTTGCCTCCGTTCGTTTCGATGCGTCCCAAGCTGGAAAACGACGTGCCGCGGTTTGTCGAGCAGAGCCAGGGGCAGTTCGCCGGCTGGCTGGGCGCCGAGCACGATCCGCTGACGATCGATCAGGATCCCAGCCGGGCGGATTATCGGATCGAGGGTCTCGCGTTGCGACCGGAGTTGTCCGCCAAGCGGTTGGCCGCCCGCAGCTCGCTGCTGGCCCGACTCAACCAACCGCGGCAAGCCAGCACGTCCGCCTTCGACGTGCTGGCGGCCAACCAGCGCCGCGCGCTGGAGCTGCTGACCACCGCCACCTCGGACCGCGGTGCGTTTGACTTGCGCGAGGAGCCGGCAAGTGTGCGCGAGCGGTACGGGTTGAACCCGCACGGCCAGTCGGTGCTGCAGGCCCGGCGGCTGATCGAGCGGGGCGTGCCGCTGGTGACCGTGTTCTGGCCCAATGACGGGATCAAGAACGTCAGCGTGTACTGGGACACGCACAGCCGCAACTTCGTCGACCTGAAGGATCGTCTGATGCCGGTGGCCGATCAGGCGTTCTCCGCGCTGCTGGACGATCTCGAAACGCGCGGCTTGCTGGATGAAACGCTGGTCGTGTGGACGGGCGAGTTCGGGCGGACGCCCAAAGTCGGGCAGCGCAACAGCGACGCCGGCGCGGGCAGCGACGGGCGAGACCACTGGCCCAACTGCTTCACCAGCGTCCTGGCCGGCGGCGGCATTCGCGGCGGCCAGGTCCATGGCCGCAGCGACAAGTACGCCGCCTATCCCGCCGCCGATCCCGTCCAGCCGCGGGACCTGGCGGCGACCGTTTATCACTTGCTTGGCGTGCCGGCCAGCCAGGTCCTGCAGGACACGGGCGGCCGCCCCCACTTCATCCGCCCCGGACAGCTCATCACGCCCCTGTTGTGAACGCGGGGGACGGGGTTAGTTCTTTCGGGAGAATGACTCCCGTTCCCTTTCTGATGGAGGAACTCATGCCGCCAGCAAGCCCCGCCGACCGGACGCTGTTTCAACGCGCGCTGGATGGCATCGAACGGCTGGGAAACAAGGTCCCGCACCCGGCCGTCCTGTTTCTGTTTCTGCTGCTGGTCGTCGTCCTGCTGTCCCACCTGTTCCACTGGCTGGGCGCCAGCGTCACGTACGAGCGGATCAACCTGGAAACGCATGAGGTGGAACAGGCGACGACCGCCGCCCGCAGCCTGCTGTCGGCCGAGGGGATCCGCTTTATCTTCACCTCGGTCGTGGCCAACTTCATCAACTTCGGCCCCGTCGGGATCATCATGGTGGCGATGATCGGCGTGGGGCTGGCCGAACGAGCGGGCTTGATCGGGGCCCTGATCCGCAAGATCGTGATCGTCGCCCCGCCGCGGGCGATGACCGCCATCCTGGTCACCCTGGGCGTGCTGTCCAGCATCGCCAGCGACGCGGGATACCTGGTGCTGATCCCGCTGGGCGCCGTCGCCTTTCACAGCCTGGGCCGCCACCCGCTGGCCGGCCTCTCCGCCGCTTTCGCCGGCGTGGCCGCCGCCTTCGGAGCAAACTTCCTGGTCAAGCCGATCGACGGCATCCTGGCCGAAATGACCAACGATGCGATCCATATCGTCGATCCGGCCCGATCGATCGAATTGACGGCCAATTTCTACTTTGGCATCGCGTCCAGCCTGATGCTGATCGTCGTCTGCACGCTGATCTCGGACCGGATCGTCGAACCCCGGCTGGGAACGTACGAGGGCGAGGAAGGTCCGGCGGAGAAGGCCGCGTTGTCCGCCGAGGAATCGCGCGGGCTGCTGCTGGCCGCCATCGCGCTGGCGCTGTTCGTGGGCGGTGTCTGCCTGCTGACGTTGCCGGCCGGAGCGCCGCTGCGCCATCCCGAAACCGGGGCGATCATCGGCGACTCGCCCTTCATGAGCAGCCTGGTGTTCCTGATCATGCTGGCGTTTCTGCTGGCCGGCGCCGCGTACGGCTGGGGCGCCGGAACGCTCCGCAAGGCCGACGACGCCATCGCCGCCATCACGCAGACCTTTGCCGACCTGGGCGGCCTGCTGTTCCTGTTCTTCGTGATCGGCCAGTTTGTGGCCTACTTCAATTTCACCAACCTGGGGACGCTGCTGGCCGCCAGCCTGGCCAATCTGCTCAAGGACGCCAACTTCAACAGCGTCACGCTGCTGACGGCGTTCATCCTGATCGGCTTTCTGCTGAGCATCCCGGTGCCCAACATCCTGCCCAAGTGGGCGATCATCGCGCCGGTCTTCATCCCCCTGTTCCTGAAGCTCGGCATCGATCCCGAAGTCGTCCTGGCGGCCTACCGCGTCAGCGATTCGCCGCCCAACGTGATCAACCCGCTGCTGCCGCACTTCGCGCTCGTTGTGGGGTTCGCTCGCCGCTGGCTACCCGACGCGGGCGTGGGAACCATCGTGGCCATGATGCTGCCCTACGCGGCGATCACCTCGCTGGTCTGGGTCGCCCTGTTCTTCGCCTGGTACCTGCTGGGCCTGCCGTTCGGCACAGGCTGAATGGACCGCGCCAGTTTGAGCGTAACTCGCACGTAACGCGAGTGAGACGCAGAAACGAGCGGCACACTGGAGAGCAACGCTTCGGCTGCTGGGAAACTGTGGACGAGCAGGCTCTGCTGACCTGCATGGTGCACGTGGACTTGAACCGGATTCCTTTACGGGACCTGGCATCCCGTGGTTTTCAGCCGCCGCGCCAGCTCCTCCCAACGCTCGGGCGACGTGTCCAGGCGCAGCGAGTGCAAGCCGCCAATGTCACTGAACAGCTTGACCTGTCCCACTTTGACAAGGATCGTGCGATCCGGATGCAGACCCATCGACATTCCTGCCTCGTACAGCACATTGGCTCGGGGCTGAGGCTGAAGTTCGCACTCGGCATCCGCCTCCGACTCGCCGCGGAACATCTCGCGCAGCCGCACCTCATCATCACCCGACAAAAGGACCACGACGGCTTGAGCCAGAGTGAAGCCCTGGGCAATGATCTCCGGGATGGCCGGCGTCCCCTTGCCTGTGGCAGCCACGATCTGGCTCCATTCCAAGGGTTCGAGGCCGATGCTCCGCAGGAACGCGAAAACCTGGTCGCGGATGGCGTGGTTTCGCCCATGTACGACAAAGACCTTTCGTGGGTCGGCCGATTGGACTGGCTTATCCGCCTTGAGCATCACCCGGAGAATCTCCTGGGAAAACAGCAAGGCCAGCCGATCCCTGGCGGAACTCACAAAGTCGAACCAGGGCGTGAGGGCGACTTCCGAGAACGGCTCGCGTCCAGGACTGCGAGGCACTGCCATCACAACCCAGGCCACGAATTGTGACACAGGCCACTCCGAGACGGCGTAGGAATACTCGTCGTCGGCGCCCACCAGGTGGCGATCGATGCGGGTCCTGCTCTCGCCAGGCGCTCGCTGCATCCGCGCCACGATCCAACTGGCCGGCCCGGCCTGCTCGGCCAGAAGCTGAACACGCTCCAGCCTCCCGTCGCGAAATTCGAATCCCCACTTGTGATCACTCCGATCGCTGCGCGCGGCAAGGAACAAGCGGGCGGTTCCCTGCCTGGTTATGACGGGCCAGGCATCGGACAACGACCTGGCGGCGGATGTCAGATCGAGCGCCTGGGAATATCGGCTGTGAAACTCCTTGATCTGGATCATCTCCCGCGCCAGATCTGACTCCTGTCCCGCCGAATTGGAATTGCCCGCCAACACATCCAGGCTCCAGCGGACGATGTCCTCCACCAGGAAATTGCGGATGCGATACTGAGCGGCCCCATCCCTACTGGTGGTCAACGCAATTCCGCGCAACTGCAATTCGTCCACTTCCGCACCTCGCCGGACGGTGGAAACCCTTGTACCGCCCTGCACCAGCGCGGCAGCGGCCTTGCGCACGCCTTCGTTGATGACGATCTGGAGTGCAACGTCCCGGATCGCGGCGGCTGGCAACGACAGCAAGTGCTCGGTCCGCAGACAAGCCTCGAGATTTTTTTGGCTGAGCTTGTGGCCTTTACCTGGACGGGCATCGAAAAGTTGCAAAATGGGTTCGAGAAAGGACTGTTCGCCACCGGTAATCTCGGCCAACCGGACGACGACCGCCTGGCTGACTTTGCACTTGGGACGCCACTTCTCCAGGCCGTAGCGCACCAGGCGCTGTTGCTCGTCGCTATCAGACGCTGGCAGCCGGACGACCGTACCATGCATGAACGGTGACAGTTCGTCGTTCCGAAGCTCGAACAGGCTGAGCGCTCCGGCCACTACAATTCCCAACCGCTGGTATTCACAATGGACGTCTACCTGATCTCGAATTGCTCGCAGTTGTTGCGACAGGGAACGGGCGAAGTACCGCGGTACGCAATCCAGATGGTCGATGCAGAGGAACAATCTTCCGGGAAAGGTTGTCAGGTACTGGCGAATCAGGCTGGCGAATTCCGCCTTGGAAACCGCGGGATTGGTCTCTGGTGGCGGCGACATGCCCGCCTGGCGGGCGGCCTCGCGAAGGCTTTCAATGAACACGGCCAGCAGTTTCGGTTCCGGCGAACAAGGAAACTGGCGGAGATCCAGCAGCAGGCCTTTCGTGTCCTGCCCGTTCCGCGCAAGCTCTCCGAGAAACTCCCGCAGGACCTCCGATTTTCCGCTTCCTCGCGGTCCCAGCAGCGAGATGAACGGCATCCATCCTTGCCAGCCATCCCGTTCGGTTTCGGCTATCAAGCGACTCACGCCAGGGTGCAGCATTTCTCCCTTTCCCGTCCATTTTTCGCCACTCGTCGCCCAAGCAGCTCTCCGTCAGTTGCTGTTGCCATGCCGGGGGAGCAAATAAGTTCCTGGAGCCGTTTCGCGAGCGACCCGCCAAGCTGGGGTCCAGGGCACTAGTTGGACAGTTCATGTTCCTTGGGCCAGTGCAGTAAGGTCTCCTTTGGCGTGCTGAGCGCATCCTGACGAGTGACCGCGATGCTCTCGTCCAACTCGCGCTCGGCGCAATACCGTACCAGTTGCGGCACGGCAAATTTCCAGCGAGCGGTTCCTGCCACCTTTTTCGTAATGGAGCTCACTTCCAGATTCTTGACGATAGTTCTCATCCAGGTGGAGTCAACTCCCACATTCTGCGCCGTCATCAATTTGCGAGCGTCACTTTCACTGAACTCGAATCGATCCCGGGCAACCTGGGACTTGGTGGCCTCGCGTACCAGCAGATAACATAACAGCCGTTCGTAGGGATCTGTATTGACGATGAACGTCTGAAAGATACGCAGTTCGAAGTCCTCCTCGAACAACTGCCTCAGCAACTCAGTGGCGTCGGGCACCTTGCCTGTTTTGGCGATGATGCCAACAATTCGCTCGCAAACCATCTGGACCAGTTCGGGATGCCCACCGGTCTCCCTGTACACCGTGGCAGGCAAGTCCTTGACGTCGATTCCCAACCGGGTCAGGGGAACCGTGACCATCTCGTTGGTTTCCTCCATCCCCAGGCACTTGAGAATTCGCATCTTGGTGAAATTGTGCAGCGGATGATTGACGTCGTTGGCCGCGGCAATCGCGGAGCGAAATCCGGCGAAGAAAATGCGGCACGACTCGTGCTCGAAAGCGCTGCGGAGCAAGTGGAGCAGTTGAAAACTCTGCTTCTCGTCAAAGGCCAGCAGGTAGTCCACCTCGTCGATAAAAACCGCAACCTCCACGTTCTCTCGCTCTGAGAGGTCCCGGATCTGACGGGGGAACTGCTTGACCAGCGTCATGTCGCGGGTCAGTCGTCCGGCCGCGTTGGGATTCAAATCGGAGAGGATGGCGTGGATCACATCGAAGGTGCTACCGCAATTGGCGCCGTACACTTCCGCGAAGCGGAAGGTTTCCTCCTTGAGGTACTTGACCTTGAGTCGATCCTTGATCTCGCGCAGCAGCGACGTCTTGCCGATCCGTCGGTTCCCGATGAACGTGTAATTGGCGCCCTCCTTGCCCGCCAGGATCGTGTCCAGGAACTCGCTCCGGCCAAAGAACCGGCCAGCGACCGCCGGGCGGGATACGACGTAGGGCGAGAGTGCGCGCAACCCCAGGTATCTGCGGAGACCGACTCCCAGTCGATTCAGCTTCTCATCGCGCGACCGCGCGGCCTCGATCTGGTCCATATCCGACTTGTCGAGGACCACGACACCGCGTTCACCAAACTCCCTGGGAGACAGGGCCTCGTGGTCGACTACCCCACCCACGACCAGCACGAGGATCTCGTCCGATACTGAACGAGCCATCGCAGTAACGTCGGCCAGGACAGTACGCAGCTCCGCGGGAGTGACCATGGCCCGCCCGGACAACTGCCTGGGAATCATGAACGGCGTGAACCGGCTGGTCCGCAACTTCAGGTCACTCAGATCCAGCGTGTGCGTTTCAAAGTAGCCTTCGCCGACCACTGGCCGGTGCCGCTTCAGCCCGTTGTCAATCAGGTGCTTGATGAAAGCCCCAGGCTGCTTGAAGGTCATGGCTGGGTGTCTCTCGGACGCTGAACGCTGTCGGATGAACCCTTGACGCTGATGGCGCGATGCTCCCACAACAGTTGCAGGGCCGCTCGCACGGCGGATGCTGCCGGAGCTTCACCGGGGGCGGCGGTGAGTTCCTGGCAAAGCTCCGCGAAAGTCGTGGAGTGGGGCAGAAAGGGCGTATGGTCATAGATCCGGGAGAGCAGGTCGCCATAATCTGAATTCTGCAGGGCGTACACCCCGATTCGACCCTGAGCCACTTCGTGGCGCACTTTCAGCGGCGGTCCTACCTCCACCGATAGGCCCGTGCGACTGATGAGTAGATTGGGGGCGGTGAAGGGGTGAACCAGTTGGATCGACGACAGTGGCAGAGTCCACTCTTGTGTTGTCAGGACATACTCACCGCGGCGCAGGACTTCCTTGCCATCGATGATCAGCGAGGGGAGGAGTGTGACCAGGTCCTCGTGGATGCTCGAGGCCGTCCGACCTCCATAACGCCGGCTGTCTCCCAGCGCGATGTGAGCGGTACCCTCACACTTCTCGTCGATCAGGGATTTGCCTGTCAGCCGCCCGATGGCACTATTTACGCCGACCCCCAACTCGGCCAGCGCCAGGTACTCGTCGTCCCCGTCCGCTCGGACGTGAACCAGCCTCTGCCAGAATCGACTCACCTCCGCCTGCGGGCCGTCGACGTTCTCGAGGTATCCCGCGCGAAACGTCAACAGGAGCGGTTCGTATTTCGAGAGGACGTGTCCCGAATAGGAACCGTTCAAGACAAAGGTACCCTCCGCCGAATGCTCCCAGGGGGCGATAAACGTCTCCGCGCCCGGAATATTGCCCCAGGTATCCAGGGGTATGATCCCCGTGCTCGTGATCGGAGCACGTTCCAGCCCCCTCAAATCCAAACTCAAAGCGTACTCGTCGCTGACCGTCCCTTCCGCGTTGAACGTATATGTGTGCAATGTCGCCTGCCGCCCCAAGGCCATCGCCAAGGCCAGATCCTCGCAACGGCGCTCCGCCTCGCGGTGGTCGATGGCCGCATACGCCAGAACCTCCAGGTTGGCGCCTGGCAAGTGTCCCAGGCGCCGGTCGGCGTTGGTCCCGACTGTGATCAACATCTTGCGGAACGGGGTGCAGTCGATGTCGTCGGTAAGGCATGTGAGGATGCCACGTGCGTCCTCCAAGGCATTCATCTGCTGGCGAGTCAGCTCCCCCCGCTCACGGAAAAGCTTCTGATCGACCACGGGAACTAGACACAGATGCGGGATGATCTCCAGCCGCAAGGCCGCCGCCAGCAGCAGATCAGCGACTGCCTGCGTGGTCTCATCGAAGAACAAGGTCAACGATTCGCCAGCCGCCAGACCAATGCACTCCGTAAGAATTCTCTCGGCGCCCTGAGTGGCCCGTGCGAGCAACTCCTGATTCGCGTTCGCCATCTTCTCCGGTCCTCATATCTTGGGACCGTCCCCTGCAGAGACACACAAGCGCCCGGACCCCAGTTGGTTGAGAGGGCATGTGCCTCCGAGTGGCTGGGAGCCCCCATTCTACCAATTCGCGAACCGATTGCCAGCAATTCCAGGGTCCTTGGCGTCCTGACAGGCCGTTGCCAAGGTACCCGTCTGTGCGACTCAATGTTGGGCGGTAGTGGGGAAACGACGGCGCTGCGCAAGATGCTCGTTCATCGCGTTGGACAAGTTAAGCTCGCGTCAGGTTGACATCATGACCAAAAGCCTTGTCTGAGGACGAGGCTTCCGATGGGCGATCATCGCGCCGGTCTTTATCCCCCTGTTCCTGAAGCTCGGCATCGATCCCGAGGTCGTCCTGGCGGCTTACCGCGTCAGCGACTCGCCGCCCAACGTGATCAACCCGCTGCTACCGCACTTCGCGCTGGTCGTGGGGTTCGCTCGCCGCTGGCTACCCGACGCCGGCGTGGGAACCATCGTGGCCATGATGCTGCCCTACGCGGCGATCACCTCGCTGGTCTGGGTCGCCCTGTTCTTCGCCTGGTACCTGCTGGGCCTGCCGTTCGGCAC
>JAGFJK010000023.1 GCA_024102795.1 Pirellulaceae bacterium | reverse complement strand
CCGTCCGCGGCAGCGCCCGCCGAAGTCCGCCGGTCGGCGAACAGCCACTGCCAGTTCTTGGGCTTCGCCGCCTCGCCCATCAGCAGCAGGACCAGCATGAACATGGTGACGAGCACCAGCAGTCGCGTCTGGACGCCGCGCGAGAAATAGTTGGGTGGCGGTCGCAGCTTGGGGTTGGTTCTTGTCATAGCCATCCCGGTGGTGATGGGCCTCCGGCCGGTCAAGCTTCAGTGTACACAATCCGGGTCGCTCGATCCGCACATTCAGGCAACGAGCCAGAACTTAGAAGGCCCTCTGGCACCCTCCCCGAAGGAGGTCGTGCAGCTTATAAGTTGTTGGAAACTCAGTGTTTAGGGCCATTCGCTCCCGGTGAGCGCCCGTCAGCCTGTATGGGAATTCGAATCCCGCCGGGCAAGCCGGCGGGATTCGAAGTGGAGAAAGCGCGGCGTGCGCCAGAATTCACGGTGTGCTTCGGCGTCGCTTGATTGAAGCACGAAACTCCGGGACTGGTGATTGCAAATTGCAAATTGCAAATTGCAGATTGAGAGTTGAGCGACTGTGCAACGACTTTGGCGCAAGGGAACGCTAAGGACGCTCCCAGAACGCTGTAAACTCGGAAGAAATAAAACCTTAAAGGCTGCACGACCTCGAAGCGGGGAGGGAGCCAGAAGTGATCTGTGAGAGGGCGGCCGAAGCGGAGTCCACAAAGAGCGCAACTTCAAAACTCACGCGTCGGGCTACCTCGCCCAGCCGACCTCGCCGCTTGCCGAGGGCCCCGCGCACGGTTTACGATGTCGGCGGCATGACGTCACTTCGCGGGCCGCGCGGTTCCAGGCGCGGCCGAACTTGATCGCACCTTCCCAAGCCGCCGGGGGGTGCGGAAATAATACGGCCGTCGGCGGGCGAATAGTTCCGCAGGGGGTCCGGCTGACTTAGAGGCACAACATACCGGGCGGCACCGGCAGCAAGTTGGGGTTGGCCGTGGCACTCAGTCAGACGGAATTCATCGCGCTGGTGGACGCTCACGGTCCCGCTTTGTACCGCGTGGCGTACCGTTTGACGGGCGACGCCCACGACGCGGAGGACCTGGTCCAGGAGACCTTCCGTTCGGTGTGGAAGGGCCGAGCCGGTTACGAACCGGGGCGGGGCGATCGAGCCTGGCTGACGTGCATTTTGCGGCGGCGCGTGGTGGACTGGTGGCGCAAGCGGCAGCGGCCCGACGCGGTGTCGCCACACGAGATGCCCGACGTGGGCATGGCGGGGCCCGATCCAGCGGCGGACGAGTACAGCGACAAGGTTCAAGCGGCTTTGAACGTGCTGCCCAGGGAATTGCGAGAGACGTTGTTGCTGGTGGTGGTCGGAGAGTTGACACATCAAGAGGTGGCGGACTTGTTGCAAGTGCCATTGGGAACTGTATTGTCGCGGGTCAATCGGGCTCGCCGCAAACTCAGGCAGTTGCTGGTCCCTGCCGCTCGAACCTGAAGATCATGACCGATTCTTCCTCATCCGCCTTCCACCGGCAGCTCGACGCTCGCCTCCGCAACGTCCCGATACCGCCGGGGCTGAGCGAGCGGTTGCGGAGCATCGCGGAGCCAACGGAACAGGAGTTGGACGAGCTGGCGCGGGCGGTGCCGATACCGGCGGGGCTGCGGGAGCGGCTGGGAGAGGCGGCTGCCGACGAAGTGCTGGATAGCCGCTTGCGGGACGTATTGGTTCCCCGCAGCCTGCTGGGAAGATTGCGAGTGATCCCCCACTTGCGGCCGCACCGCCGGATCCAGCGATACGCCGTGGCCGCCAGTTTGCTGCTGCTGATTGGCGGAGCCTACACGGGGCTGCTGGTCGGGATTGCGGGAGCGATGCGTCCGGCCGTCCTGGCATCGTCGGATGTGGAGTACCTGGAACTGGCTTCCGCCAGCGCGGAAGCGGTGGACGAATCGTTCCCGCTGCTGGTTCTGCCTTTCGGGGCGCCGCCGGCCGAGGACCAGCCCGGAGAGGCGCCGTGGAACGTTCCCCCCGCCTTGACGATCGACTCGCCGCTTCCGGCCAGGACGTCGCCGGGCCCGGTCCGGGAGGCGATGGTTGCCTTCCGGGACGGTCCGGGGAACTGGTGGACGGACGTCTTGCTGCTTCGTTGGGGCCCGTTGGGAGCGCCGCAAGCGGATGAAGACGAGAATGTGCCGGAGCTGGAGTCGAGCCCGCCAATGGAACCGCGGGGCGTGGAGTTGTCGGCGGGAACGGACGCGGAGCGTCTATTCCGCTTGCGATACGGGCTGCACGCGCCGCGGGTCCTCGGGCCGCCGGAAACCGCGGGCCAGGTCACACTGCCGTTGACCACGGAGCGGAACAGTCTGGAACGGATTCGGCAGCTTCTGAGCGAACGTCGCTTGGCTGGCCCTGACCAGGTCCGCGTGGAAGACTTTCTGGCGGCGATGCCGTACGAGTTTGCCGCGCCGCAGGCGGGCGAGGTGGCGCTGCGGACGGCGGCTGGGCCGCACGTGTTCGGCGACGGGACGTCGGGGTTGTTGTTGCTGGGTGTCCAGGCCACCTCGCGGATCCGGGCCAGTTCCTCGGCGACGCATCTGACGATCGCCGTGGACCTGTCGGACAGCATGCGGTTCGGCAACAGGATCGAGCAGATCCGCCAGGCGCTGGGGGGTCTGCTGCCCGAACTGCGGCCCGGCGATCGCTTGTCGCTGGTGGCGTTTCAGGAGGAGGTCGTGCAGGAGGTGGAGCAAGCCAGCCGGCAGGAGGAGCCCGCTTTGCGGAAACTGCTCGACGGCTGGCGGCCGGCGGGTGGCACCAACCTGAGCGCCGGGTTGCAGCGGGCCATTTCGATCGCGCTGGAGCCGTCGTTGTCTGGCCGGCTGTCCCGCCAGCTAGTCGTGATCACCGACAGCTCGGCCGGGCTGTCGGAGGTGCATCTGAGCGACCTGAGGCACTTGCTGGAGGTTGCCGCGAGCCAGGGTCTGGAGTGCAATTTCCTGGCCTTGAGCGAACCGCGGGACGGGGATCCCCAGTTGGCCGAACTCGCCCGGGCGGGAGCCGGGGAGGTCTGGAACGCGGAGCGGAGCGAGGAGATCCGTTGGCGTCTGCTGGAAACCGTGTATGGCAATTCGAGCGTGGTGGCCGACCAGGTGCAGTTGCGGCTGGAGCTGAACCCGGGCGCCGTGGCGGCCTGGCGTCTGGTGGGTCACGAGGCGAACGCCTTGGCCACGTTGCAGCCGGCCGGCTCGGCGGTGACTTTGCGGGCGGGGCAGTCGGCCGCGACGCTGCTGGAGATCTGGCTGCGGCCAGGTACGGAGGACCTGGTGGGCTGGGCCGAGATCGAGTGGCGGCCCCCGTCCGGCGGCCCGGCGCGCAGGCAGAAGCAGCGACTCAGCCGGCTGCAATTCGCCGCCTCGTTCGCGGAGGCTCCGCTGAGCCTGCAGGCGGCGGCAATCGCGGCCGAGACGGCGGAAGTGCTGCGGCAACGCCCGCGGATCGAGCGGGACGCCGCCGGGGTGTTTCAATTGCATCCGAGACCCGGCGGTTTGCAGCACGTGTTGGCGCGTGCCGAGCAGATCCATTCCAAGTTGGCGGAGCGGGAGGGATTTGCCGAGTTCCTGGCGATGGTGCGGCAGTTGGATGCGGTGGAGCGGGGGCGAGCGGACTGATGCGGTGCCTGCCAGGGAGCACGCCGTGTCGGCGCTCCCGCGGCGAATTGGACCTGGAGGCCAGGGCGGGAAAGCCGGTCATCCGCCGGGTTGATCGCCGGACGGGCCGGGCGTTTGAGTTGCCAGCCGGAGAAGCTCGTTATAGGCTGAAGGTCGGGAACTCGTGGATCTTGAGGAATCGAGGAGGACGAGCATGAGCAGGCGGATGCTGAAACGGGGCGTTCCAGGGATGATCCTGGCGGCCGCGTTGCTGATCGGGTCACCTGGCGGGGCGGTCGAACCGGCGCGCGACTTTCTGAACGCGCTCCGCGAAAACGGCTTCCACGACATGGCGGTGGAGTACCTGGATCGCCTGCAGAACAATCCGGCGGTTCCCGTGGAGTTGAAGGAGGTCCTGCTGTACGAGCGGGGCGTGACACTGATCGGGGGCGCCAGCGAGCAGCGGGACGCGAGCTTGCGGAGCAAGCAACTGGACGATGCCCAGGCGGCCCTGGAGCAGTTCGTGCAGCAGCGGCCCCAGCATCCGCTGGCCATGTCGGCCAAGATCAACCTGGGCGACCTGCTGCAGCAGCGGGCCACCATGCTGGTGGACCAGGGCAAGATGCCGGGCAACCAGGCCAAGCTGCCGGAATTGCTCGGGCAGGCCCGCGGGATGTACGAGGAGGCGTTCAAGGTCTTCGATCTGGCGCAGGAGGATTTGCGGGTCAAGCTGGAAGGCATCCCGACGGTGCTGGACCCCAAGACGCAGAAAGACCTGATCGATTCCCGCGACCAGATGCGGCGGGACTACCTGCAGGTGCAGATTCTGGCGGCGGCCATGAAAGAGGAAATGGCCAACACGGCGCAGGAGGGGTCCGAGGACCACACCCGCCTGCTGACCGAGGCGGCCGCGGCGTACGGCGACATCTACGAGAAATACCGCACCAGACTGGCCGGTCTGTATGCCCGCATGTACCAGGGACGCTGCAACCAGAAACTCAAGAAGTTGGTGGACGCCCTGAGCTTTTACGCCGAACTGCTGGAGCAACCCGACAGCCCGGATGCCTTCCGCGGCCTGAAGACCAAGACGCTGCTGCTGGCCATGCAGTGCTGGCTGGACGAGAGCCAGAAGAAGTACGCCGAGGCGGTGGCTCAGGGCGAGGCCTGGGTGGCCAAGGCCCGGCCGATCGAGGCCCAGGATCCCGAATGGCTGCAACTGCGCCTGCTGACCGCTCAGGCCTACAAGCTGTACAGCGACGACTTGAAGAAAACGGCGCCCAAGGATCCCCAGGTGAACCGGGCGATCAGCGAGGCCCGCAAGCTGGCCAACGACGTGGCCCGCTATCCGGGCGACCTGCAGCAGGAGGCCCGCAAGCTGCTCAGCCAGTTGCGCGGCGGCGAGGCGACGGAGGAGGAACAGAAACCGGAGCCCAAGACCTTCGCCGAAGCGAAGGACGCCGGCAAGGAAGCGCTCGACTCGCTGCAAACCGCCGGCTACGTGCTGCGGACGATCCCCGCGCAACTGCAGAAGGAAACCGACGAGGCGATCAAGCAGGAATTGCAGCAGCAGATCGACGAGGCGCAGCAGAAGCTGGCCACCGCCCGCGACGATGCTCGCCAGTATTTCCAACTGGCCTTGAAGTACGTGGATAAGGACACGCCGCTGGAGGACGTGAATGTGGTCCGCTACTTCCTCTGCTACCTGTACTACGCTCAGAACGATTTCTACGACGCGGCGCTGATGGGCGAGTTTCTGGCTCGGCGCTATCCGGAAAGTTCAGGCGCGCGGCAAAGTGCCAAGATCGCCATGGCGTCCTATTTGAAGCTGTATGCCGAGAACACGGGCCCCGACAAGTCGTTCGAGATCGCTCGCACGATGGGCGTCGCGGACTACATCGTGCAGAAGTGGCCGCAGGAGGAAGAGGCCGTGGACGCCCTGAATACGCTGATCCCGTTCGCCATCCAGAAGGGCGATCTGGCGGCGGCCCTGGAGTACCTGCAGAAGATCCCGGAAACGTCGCCCAAGCGGGGCGAATCGGAACTCAAGACCGGCCAGGCGCTGTGGAGCGCCTATCTGCGGGGCATGAGCGAGTTGCGGGAAGCCGCCTCGCCCGACCCGGCCAAGGAAGCCGAACTGTCCACGCTCAAGACCCAGGCCCAGAAGACGCTGGCCGACGGCATCGGCCGGATGAAGGCCGTGGGCAACGTCGACTCGGTCCTCACCCTGGCCGTGCTGTCCCTGGCTCAGATCTACGTGGACACCGAACAGGCGGACGCCGCCGTCCTGCTGCTGGAAGGCGAACCGGTGCAGTTGCTGCAACTGGTGGGTCGGAAGCATCCGGCCACCCTGAAGGAAGGCTTCGACCAGGAGACCTACAAGACGGCCTTGCGGGCCTACATCGCAGCGCTGGCCGCCAATCCCGCCAACCGGGAAATGATCGACAAGGCCAGGCAGGTCATGGAGTCGCTCAAACAGGTGGTGGGCGACACGGCCGAAGGCCAGCGGCGGCTGGTGGCGATCTACATCAGCCTGGCCCAGGACTTGAAAAAACAGATCGACCTGATCGACGACCCGGCGGCCAAGAAGACCCTTTCGGAAGGTTTTGCCACGTTCCTGGAGCAGGTCGGCGGCGACTCCGACGAATTGAACGTGCTGAACTGGGTCGCGGAGACGTTCGCCGGCATGGGCGAGGCGTTCCAGGGTGGCCAGAACCCTTCGCCGGCCGATTCCAGAGTCTACTTCGACAAGGCGGCCGCCACCTACACGGCGATCCTGGAGAAGGGCAAACAGCAGGCCGGCTGGCTCAGCGAGGACATGCGGCGGCAGGTGCAGATGCGGCTGGCGATGACCTGGCGGCAGATCGGCAAGTTCGACTCGGCGATGAACGTCCTGGAGGAGATTCTGGTCGAGAAGCCGCTGATCAACGTCCAGGCCGAAGCCGCTCGCACCTACCAGCTCTGGGCCGAATTGCCGGAGAAGGAGGACTTGTACGAACGGGCCATCGTGGGCGGCCGGCCGGACAAGAAGACCAAGAAGAACGTGGTCTGGGGCTGGGGCGATCTGGCCCGGAAGTGCGCGGACAACATGAGCCGCTATCCGCACCTGAAGGATTCCTTCTACGAGGCTCGCTACAACCTGGCCCTGTCCCGCTTCTCGCACGCCATGCGGAAGTCGAATCCTCAGAAGCGCGAGCTGGTCGAGAAGGCCCGGCGAGACATCGAGTTGACCCAGAAGCTGTATCCCGACATGGGAGGCGAGACCTGGTTTCCCAAGTTTGACGAGCTGATGCGGCGAGTTCAGCGGGAGCTGAACGAAGCGGTAGTCGGATTGGGCGCCGCGGCGACCGCCAGCAAGTAGCCCGGTCGCTCCTTCCCGGATGGGCTGCCGCCGGGCAACCCTGCTCATCAATCACTCACCAACATTCACTTGATTGCGGAGTTTCTCATGCTGCTTGCAACTCGTACCTGGTGCGCCGCCTGGCTCCTGGCGCTCGGACTGCCAACCTTGGCCCTGGCCCAACTCGAAGATCAAGTCTACACCTCGGGCGGCGCGCCGACGCGGGGCACGATCACCGCCATGTCGCCGGCGGAGGTGACGATCGACACGACGGGCGGTTCGCGGGTGATCGCCGTCAACGAGATCCGCAAGATCCAGTTTGGCGGCGAACCGGGCGAACTGCGAACGGCCCGCGACCGCGTCGGCAGCGGGCAACTGGAAGACGCGCTGGACAATCTGAACAAGCTGAATCCGGCCGACCTGCAGCGGGACGTGATCCGCCAGGACGTGGAGTTCTACAAGGCGTATTGCCAGGGCAAACTGGCGCTGACCGGCGGCGGCGACAAGGCGACCGCCGTCCGCCAGATGCTGGATTTCGCCAGCAAGAATTCGGGCAGTTACCACTTCTTCGAATCGGCCGAACTGCTGGGCGACCTGGCGTTGGCGCTGGGCAGCTACGACAACGCCGTGAAATACTACGGTTCGCTGGCCCGCGCGCCATGGCCCGAATACCAGATGAAGTCCGCCGTCCTGGAAGCCGCCGCCTTGCGGGCCCAGCAGAACTTCAGCGGCGCGCTCACCAAATACGACCAGGTCCTGGGCATGGGACTCGACACGGCCGAAGCCACCAATCAGAAGCTGCTGGCCCAGGTGGGCAAGGCCTACTGCCTGGCCGAAACGGGCCAGCCGGACGCGGGAATCAAGCTGGTCGAGGCGGTGATCGCGGCCAACGACCCGCAGCAATCGCCCGTCCTGTTTGGGCGGGCTTACAATGCCCTGGGTGCCGGTTACCGCAAGTTGGGCCAGACCAAGGACGCGCTGCTGGCCTACCTGCACACGGACCTGATGTTCTACCAGGAACCCGACACGCATGCCGAGGCGCTGTATTACTTGAGCGATCTGTGGGCGGCCAGCAACCGCTCCGATCGGGCCGTGCGGGCCCGCAGCCTGCTTAAGGACAAGTATTCCGGCAGCCTGTGGGCCAAACAATGACAGCCCGCTGGCCAGCCGGCCCGCGGACCTGGCGGCATTTGCCGCCGAGAATCCTTTGCCAACTCCGCGGCGGCAAATTAGAATGCCGGATTGCCCGCGGCCGGGCGGTTGGAATAACTGCCCGTGTTTTCGGCGAATAACGGGCCGGGGCCGAGCGCGGGCCGAGACCAACTCGAAATCTGACTGGCGACACACAAAACGCGAATGCTTCTCTGGAGAGCTCTGATGCGGGAGATTGCGTGGAACAAATCGGGCACCCTGATGTGCTGGCTGGCCCTGGGACTGTTTTTGCTGGGCACGGCGGGGCTGGCCAATCTGCTGACTCCCTCGGCCGCCAGGGCCCAGGTGGATGAGGATCTGGGGGCCGCGCCGGCCGGGGACGCCGGCGGCGACACCGGCCAGGCGCCGGTCGAGGAGAAAAGCTATCTGCAGTGGACCTGGGAAGCCCTGGGACCGATCTATACGCTGGTCTTCCTGGCCCTTTCGTTCACGCTGGTGGCCCTGTTCGTGATGAACCTGCTGACCGCCCGCCGCGAGAACGTCTGCCCGGTGCATCTGGTCGAAGGCTTCGAAGCCCACCTGAACGAGAAGCGTTACCAGGAAGCCTACGAGATGGCCAAGAATGACGATTCGTTCCTCGGCCAGGTCCTCTCCGCGGGACTGGAAAAGCTCTCGGCCGGTTACGCCCCCGCCATGGAAGCGATGCAGGAGGTGGGCGAGGAGGAGAACATGAAGCTGGAGCACCGGTTGAGCTACATGGCGTTGATCGGCACCATCAGCCCGATGATCGGTCTGCTCGGCACGGTGCAAGGTATGATCAGCTCGTTCCAGGTGATCGCCGCCGGCGGCTCCACCCCCAAGGCCTCCGACCTGGCGGTCGGTATCTCCACCGCCTTGTTCACCACGCTGATCGGACTGTTCATCGCCATTCCGGCGATCGCGGCCTACAACATTCTCAAGAATCGCGTCCAGCGCCTGGTGCTGGAAGTGGGCATTCTGAGCGAGGGGTTGATGAGCCGCTTTGAAAACGTGGGCACACCCAAGAAGCCGTAGTCCGGAAGACTCCCGCCATGCGACTGACGACCAAGAAGACATCGGACATGGCCGAAGGCGACCTGACGCCGATGATCGATATGACCTTCCAGTTGATCGCCTTCTTCATGGTGCTGATCAACTTCACGCAAAGCGAGCAGAACGAGAAGATCCAGCTTCCCGAAAGCACGCTGGCCAAGCCGCCGGACAAACCGATGGACTATCCGGTCACGCTGCACTTGACCAAGGAAGGCACGGTGATCATCGGCGGCCAGGAGGTTTTCATGGAAGGGCTCAAGCCCTACCTGCAGAAGGAAGCCTACGTGCTGGAATCGCAGAACCGGCCGCTGACCGAGGCCACGATCATTATCCGCGCGCACCGCGATGCCCAGACGGGCAAGGTCCAGGAGCTGATCAAGGTCTGCCAGGAAAACCGCTTCGAGACGTTCGCGCTGCGCGCCAAGGAAGACGTCGGCAATTAGCCGGGCACCGCTGCGCGCGGAGCGGCGCGGCGGTGCGGTTGTTCTGCGTTTGGCTCCCCGGATCGGTCCCTCGGTTCACGCCCCCCCTGCCCTGCCGCTGGAGATCTTCCTATGCGGATCCGCCATTCGACCAAGTCGGGTGAGACCAAGGTTGAAATCCAGATGACGCCGATGATCGACATCGTGTTTCAGCTCCTGGTGTTCTTCATCATGACGTTCAAGATCGTCTCGCAGGAAGGCGACTTCAACATCAAGATGCCCCTGGCGGCCCCCAGCGAAGGGCTGCCGGACGATGACGCCCTGCCGCCGATGAAGGTCCGCCTGCGGGCCGACGCGGGGGGCAACCCGGCCGGCATCATGCTCAACGACAAGGCGTTCTCCGATTGGCGCAGCCTGAACGACTACATGATCGGGATTATCGGCAACGAACGGGGGCCCGGCAGCATCCAGGAAACGGCCGAAGTGGAGCTGGACTGCGATTACAACCTGCGATACGAACACGTGGTGAACGCCATCACCGCCGTGTCGGGCTTTGTGGATGACAGCGGAAGCATCGTCAAGCTGGTCGAGAAGATCAAGTTCGCCCCGCCGCGACCGGCCGGCAGTTAACTGGAGGCCGCCAGCCGCTGCTGGCTCGCGCAGCGAAAGTCGACCATGGCCAAGAACGTCCTGGGAACGGATCTGGAACTCTGCTCGGCCGCGCCGTTGACCGGGTTCTATCGCGATGGCTGCTGCAACACGGGCGCCGACGACCAGGGCCTGCACCTGGTCTGTGCCGAGATGACCCGCGAGTTCCTGGAATTCTCCCGCCGGCGAGGCAACGACTTGTCGACACCCAATCCAGCCTATGGCTTTCCGGGATTGCAGCCGGGCGACCGCTGGTGTTTGTGCGTCTTGCGCTGGAAGGAAGCGCTGGCCGCCGGCGTGGCGCCCCGCGTGGTGCTCGAAGCCACGCATATCTCCACGCTGGAATTCGTCGACCTGGCCGACCTCCGAAACGCGGTACGGGGGTAATCCCGCCGGATCGGTTGCCCCGCCGGCTTGGCGGCATGCTACGCCCGAGGGTGAAACTGCTGGTGTACCCGCTTCAGCCGCGACTGGTCCACGTGCGTGTAGATCTGGGTGGTGGCGATGCTGGCGTGGCCGAGCATTTCCTGCACCTGCCGCAGGTCGGCGCCGCCGGCCAGCAAATGGGTGGCAAAGCTGTGCCGCAGCGTGTGCGGGCTGATGTTGGCCGGGATGCCGGCTCGGACCGCGTACTTCTTGACCAGCTCCCAGATCGCCTCCCGCCGCAAGCGCCGGCCGGTGCGGGTCAGCAGCAGCCAGGCCGGCGGCTCCAAGGCGGAGGCGGCCAGGCGGGGCCGCTCGTGTTCCAGGTAGCTTTCGATGGCAGCCACCGCCGCGTCGCCTAGCGGCGTGATCCGCTGCTTGCTCCCCTTGCCCTCGCACAGGCAGTACTTCTCTTTCAGATGCAGGTCCCGGAACTTCAGGTGGGACAGTTCCGAGGCCCGGCAACCGGTGGCGTACAGCAGTTCCAGCAGGGCCCGGTCGCGGCGCCAGTACGAATCGTAGCGCGCCGGAGCGGTCAGGAACTGCTCGACGGCCCGCGGCGACAGCACGTGCGGCACGCGCTGCCAGAGCTTCTGGCTGCCCAGCAGTTCGGCCAGATTCTCTTCCAGCACGCCTTCCAGTTGCAGGTAGCGGAAGAACATCCGCAGGGCCACGATGTGGCGGGCGATGCTGGTGGGCGAGAGGTTCTCGGTCTTCAGCCAGGCGACATAGTCCGACAGTTCGGCGACGGTCAGACCCCGCAGCGGCCGGCGGTCGACCCAGCGGGTGAAGCGGGCCAGGTCGCGGCCGTACGCGGCCACGCTGTTTTCCGCCAGGTGGCACTCCGTCCGCAAGTAATGCAGAAACGCCTCGCGCCGCCGAGGCACTTCGGTCGCTTCCGGTCGCGAGGCGGCCAGCGCCAGTTTGGTCTTGCGGGTAGTCATTTTGTCTGGCGAGCGGGCATTTTGTCTGGCAAGCGGTCGATTCCTCGGGCGGTCTTTCCCCGTACTTGCCCCGGCCCGGCACCGGTTGCCGGAGGCGGTGGCGATGGCGGCAGACCGCAATTCAGGATTGCCGCGCACGCCCGGGGCGGTTATCAAGTGGATTCGGGCCGCGTTGCCCCTCCTCTTCAAGCCACCCTGTTTCGCCCGTGTGATTGCGCCAGGCCGCAGGTTCGTTCGCCAACTTTTGCCGTGGAAGTCCGCCATGCACGTACTCGTCACAGGGGGAGCCGGTTACGTCGGCTCTCACGCCGTCCGCGCGCTGGAGCGGAGCGGGCACGAGGTCTGGGTCTACGACAGCCTGGTGCGCGGGCACCGCGCGGCGGTGCGGGCCGACCAGTTAATCGTCGGGGACCTGCATGATCGGGGGCTGCTGCAGGCGACGATGCGGGAGCGGCGGATCGAGGCGGTCATGCACTTCGCCGCCTTTGCCCTGGTGGGAGAAAGCGTCGCGGACCCGGCCCGCTACTATCAGAACAACGTCGTGGCCACGCTCAGCCTGCTCGAGGCGATGCGGGCCGAGGGGGTCGATCGGATCGTGTTCAGCAGCACCACGGCCACATACGGGATCCCGCGGCAGATTCCGATTCCGGAATCCACGCCGCAGAATCCGATCAACCCCTACGGCTGGACCAAGCTGGTGATCGAGCAGGCGCTGGGCGACTACACGGCGGCGTACGGCTGGAGCCACGCGGCGCTGCGGTACTTCAACGCGGCCGGTGCCTCGCCGGCGGGCGACCTGGGGGAGGATCACGATCCCGAATCGCACCTGATCCCGCTGGTGCTGCAGGTGGCGCTCGGCCAGCGGCCGCGGGCCGTGGTGTTCGGCGACAACTACCCGACTCCCGACGGCACCTGCATCCGCGACTACGTCCACGTGGACGACCTGGCCTGGGCCCACGTCAAGGCGCTCGAGATCCTGCAGCCCAGCCAGACGCTGCAACTGAACCTGGGAACCGGACAGGGAACCAGCGTGCGGCAGGTGATCGACGCCTGCCGCCGGGTGACCGGGCACAAGATCCCCGAAGTGCTTGGTCCGCGCCGTCCGGGCGATCCGCCCGAACTGGTCGCCGACTGCCAGTTGGCCCGCCAGGTGCTCGGCTGGAACCCCCGCTACACCGACATTGAATCGATCGTGGAAACGGCCTGGCTCTGGCACTCCACGCACCCCCAGGGCTACGACGACTGAACCGGTCCCCAGGGCCCCGGCCAAACTGCCATGCAGAAGATCCTGATCGAGAAGCCCTACCAGTTCGTGCCTCCGTACCGGCGCACCGGCTGGTCGTCGTTCATCCAGCGCTTCAACCTGCACGGCATCTGGCTCCGCCGCGTGGAGGGCGTGGTGGGCTACGAGGTGCGCGGCCAGGAACTGCTACGCCAGTCGCTGGACCAGGGGCACGGCATCCTGCTGACCCCCAACCATTCGCGGGCCGGCGATCCGATCGTGATGGGCTGGCTGGCTCGCGAAGTGGGCTGCCACGTGTACGCCATGGCCAGTTGGCACCTGTTCAATCAGGACCGCTTCTCGGCCTGGGCCATCCGGCGGATGGGCGGTTTCAGCGTGAACCGCGAGGGCGTCGACCGGGCGGCGATCAATACGGCGATCGAGATCCTGGAACGGGCCGAGCGGCCGCTGATCATCTTCCCCGAAGGGGCCGTCACCCGGACCAACGACCGGCTGCACGCCCTGCTGGACGGCGTGGCCTTCATCGCTCGCACGGCGGCCAAACGGCGGGCCAAGGCGGTGCCCGGCGGCCAGATCATGCTGCACCCGGTGGCCTTGAAGTACCGCTTCGGAGGCGACTTGCTGGCTTCGGTCGATCCGGTGCTGAGCGAGATCGAACAGCGTTTCTCCTGGCAGCCGCGTCGCGGCGTGCCGCTGATGCAGCGGATCAACCGCATCGGCCAGGCGCTGCTCTGCCTGAAGGAACTGGAGTACTTCGGCCAGCCGCAGACCGGCCGGACGGCCGAACGGCAGCAGGGACTGATCGACCGCCTGCTCGGCCCGCTGGAGGAGGAATGGCTCGGCGCCCGCCAAGCCGGGCCGGTCGTGCCGCGCGTCAAGGCGCTGCGGATGAAGATCATGCCCGACATGACCTCCGGGCAGGTCGAGCCGGCCGAACGCCAGCGGCGCTGGAACCAACTGGCCGATATCTACCTGGCCCAGCAGGTCTCGTGCTACCTGCCCGACTACCTGGTCACACGCGCGTCGGTCGATCGGTTGCTGGAGACGATCGAACGGTTCGAAGAGGACCTGACCGACCGGGTCAAGGTCCACGGCTCATTGAAAGTGATCATCCGCGTGGCCCCGGCGATCGAGGTTTCGCCGGAGCGGGATCGGCGAGCGACGGTGGACCCGCTGATGGCCCGGCTCGAACGCGACTTGCAAACGATGCTGGACGAACTGGCCCTGGAATCGCCGCTGTACGAGGACGGCGGCGGAAGCCAACTGGCAGCCGTCCGGCCAGTCCGCTCGGACGCCCCACCGCAGATCAACTCTGCTTGAGCACCCGCACCACCCGGCTCAGGCCCGCCAGGTCGCGGACCAGCGTCGGGGCCGACCAGCGGGGGTCGGCTCGCAGCAGATCGCAGACCCGTTCGGCCAGCATCGGGCTGATCTCCAGCACGAGGGCGCCGCCCGCGACCAGGTGGTCGGCGGCCTGTGGCACCAGACGGGCGATCACGTCCAGGCCGTCGGCGCCGCCCAGCAGCGCCTGCCGCGGCTCATGGTCCCGGATCATGGCGGGCAGCGCGTCGTACTCGGACTGCGTCACGTAGGGCGGGTTGCTGACCACGATGTCCAGATGGGAATGGTCGGGCAACGCCTCCAGCAGGTCGCTCTGGACACAGGTCACGCGTTCCGCGACCTGGTGCCGGCGAGCGTTCTCGGAGGCCACCGCCAGCGCCTCGGGGCTGATGTCCAGGGCCGTCACGTGGCACCGCGGCGCGTGCCGCGCGACGCACACGGCGATCACGCCGCTGCCGGTCCCCACGTCGGCGACTTCCACCGGCCGGTCGCGGAATTCGGGCCGCTTGAGCAGATCGAGCACCTCGATCACCACGAACTCGGTCTCCGGCCGCGGGATGAGCACGGCCGGCGTGACCTGGAACGCCAGCGAATAGAATTCGCGGCGCCCGACCAGGTAGGCCACCGGCGTGCCGTCGGCGCGGCGGCGGACGAGCTGCCGGAAGGTCTCCCGCAGCGGCTCGTCGGCCGCGTCGTTGAACCGCGTGTAAAGTTCGATCCGCTCGCAGCCCGCGGCATGGGCCAGCAGCACCTCGGCGTCCAACCGCGGGTTGTCCGCGCCGCGCTGCTTCAGATAATCGGCGGTCCACTGCAGCAACCGCCCGATGGTCCAGGCTTCGTTCGACGACATGCCGGCACGCTCATCCTTGTTCCAGGCCGCGGTAGCCGCCGGGCGATCAGTCGTCGATGCCCATGGTGCCCCGCAACTGGCCGCGGTCGTGGTCGATCAGGGCATCCGTAACCGGCTGCAGATTGCCGCCGATGATCATATCCAGTTTATGGAGCGTCAGGTGGATGCGGTGGTCGGTGACCCGATTCTCCGGAAAATTGTAAGTGCGGATCTTCTGGCTGCGGTCGCCCGTGCCGACCATGTTCTTGCGTTCGCTGGCCCGCTTGGCGTCCTCCAGGTGCTGGTAGTGGTCGTACAGCCGCGACTTGAGCACCCGCAGGGCCTTGGCCAGGTTCTTGTGCTGGCTCTTCTCGTCCTGCATCGAGACGACGATACCCGTCTCGTAGTGAGTCAGTCGGATGGCCGAGGCCGTTTTGTTGACGTGCTGCCCGCCGGGTCCGCTGGCGTGGAAGATGTCCTTGCGGTAGTCGTCGGGCTTGAGATCGACTTCCACGTCCTCCGGTTCCGGCAGCACGGCCACGGTGGCGGCCGAGGTGTGGACGCGGCCCTTGGCTTCGGTTTCGGGGACCCGCTGCACGCGGTGCGTGCCACTTTCGTACCGCAGCTCGCGGTACACGCCCTCGCCGGACAGGGCCAGCGTGATCTCCTTGAAGCCGCCCAGTTCCGTGGGATTGGCGTCCAGGATCTCGACCTTCCAGCCCTTGGTTTCGGCGTGCCGCTTGTACATGTCGTACAGGTCGCGGGCGAACAGGGCCGCCTCGTCGCCCCCCGTCCCAGCGCGGATCTCCATGACGCACCGCGTGCGGTTGGCGTCCTCGCCGCCGATCGTCAGCTCCAGCAGTTCGTCCCAGATCTTCTCGCGGCGGCGGCGGATCACCGGCAGCTCCGCCTCGGCCATCTCGCGCTCGTCCGGGTCGCTGCTCTGGACCATTTCCAGCAGTTCGGCGATCTCGTCGTTCACCTTGCGGAAGGTGCGGTACTTGGTGGCCAGCCGGGCGATCGAACCGTGTTCGCGGGCCACGGTTGCCATGCGGCTGGAGTCGGCCTGCACGGCGGGGTCGGACATGGCCCGTTCGAGCTCCTCGAAGCGGGCCAGTTTTTCCTCGAGCATTTCGCGCATGACGCATCACGCCGCTGGGGCGCCCCGCGATGGCCGGCGGCCGCCAGCCGCCGAGTCACGCCAGAGCCGGAAAAGAGCGAGCACAGAGAACCGGCGCCGACCGGCCGTGGATTGGCAGTCGATCGAGCGCCCTGTCCGACGGCGGGCAGTGCGGCCAGCCAGCTACTTTTTCTTCTTGGCGGGCTTCTGCAGGCTGGCGTACGAGCCGGCCGCGAACTTGCTCTGGAACTTCTCGATCCGCCCGGCCGTGTCGACGTACTTCAGCTTGCCCGTGTAGAACGGGTGGCAACTGCTGCAAATGTCGATCTTCAGTTCGGGCCGCGTGCTGCGCGTCTTGAACGTGTTGCCGCAGCCGCAGGTGACCACCGTGTCCTGATACTTGGGATGGATGCCATCCTTCATGGCCGACGACCCTCGTGTTGGGTTGCGATGCTCTGAGGCGATCAGAGTCTTGGGGATCTGGTATGTGAAATATCCTGGAATTCCGCCGGCCGCCCGGGCCGCGATCTGAGTCCGGTGTAAACCCGTAATCTAGCGACCCTGCCCGTCCGCGACAAGTGGTCCCGCCGCGCCGAAAAAGGGGACGGGGGGTAATTTCAAGCCGCTGCCCCGTACCCCTCCGCGTCCCTGTTTGGGCGTCACCACGGGCGGTACAATGGGAACGAGGGTCCCGGCCATGGTTGAGATCAAGTGTACAGGCCATCTACTTCTCGAAATTACCCCCATGCCCTTCGCGGATCCACTCTTGAACTGACTGGCGGCCGGCAGTAGGATTATAGTATACAAAGGTACATTTCTGCGGCGACTCGCGCACCGTCGGTGCATCTGCAGGATTTTTCAGGGTGGTTGCTCATGCAGGGACGCGAGCTGGCGGCGGTTGGCTTCACGACCCGGTCTCAGGTCGCCGTAGACGGCCTGGTGCCAACGCGGGCTGCACTTACCGATTTGCCCTGGCACGAAGCGGCCGTGGTGTTGGCCGCGCGTGCGTTCGAGCCGGTGGACTTCGTGTTCTTTCGCCGGTTCGAGGATGGTCGGTCATCGCACCCGGCGGCGTTCGTAATCGACAACACCCAGCAGCGGTTCTCGGCGGAGGAACTGGCGCGCACGCATCACGAACTGTGGCTCCAGGCCGCCACGCCGCTGATCTACGTCGCGTGGCCTTCGCGCGTCGACGTGTTGAGCTGCGCTCGCGGACCCGATTTTTGGATCGACGGCCAGCGCGAGTACCGTCCGGCCGAGCAGCTCGACGTGGCTTCGCGCGTCAACTCGGAACTGGCCAGGCTGCGGCGCCTTTCGGCGAGCGGCCTGGCGGACGGGACCTTTTGGGAGGAGCCACAGAACCAGCGCCTGGCAAATCATGCGGCAGCCGCCCACGAGTCGTTGATCCGCTCGGTTGTGGAAACGGACAAGGCGCTGGGTGGCGAGCAGGACCCGGTGGCCAGACGCCTGCTATTGCTGACGGTCCTGGTGAAGTATCTCGAGGACCGCGACGTCTTTCCCAGGCCAGGATGGTTCGGTCGCTTTCGACAGGGAGCCCGTTCGTTTCTGGATCTGCTGCGGGGCGAGAATCCCGCCGAAGTCACTGCCCTGCTCCGTGCCTTGGAGTCCAAGTTCAACGGCGACATTTTCTGTTTGCCCGATGAGTCTCGCCTGACCAGAGCCACGCTGCGCCGGCTGGTTCGCCTGGTCGAAGCCCGGACGTTGGGCAGTCAGCGGTACCTCTGGGACCTGTATTCCTTTGGGCACCTGCCGGTGGAAGTAGTCAGCCACCTCTACCAGCGGTTCGTTCAGGGGAGTACGGCGGTCTACACTCCACCCTTTCTGGCGGATCTGCTGCTGGATTACTTGATGCCGTATGACCAGTTGGCCGGTCACGAACGGGTGCTCGATCCGGCCTGCGGTTCCGGCGTGTTCCTGGTCGGGGCATTCCGGCGATTAGTGAATGCCTGGCGAGCGCGACACGAGTGGCGTACTCCAGATGTTGAGACGTTGAAGTCGATTCTGCGCGAGCAGATTTTTGGCGTGGAAACGCAGGCCGACGCGGTGGACCTGTCCGCCTTCAGTCTCTCGCTGGCGGTTTGCGATTCACTTCAGCCGAATGTGATTTGGCGCGAGCTGCGATTCGACAGGTTACGGGGAGCGAACCTGCAGCAACGCGACTTCTTCGAGGAGACTCCGCCGGCTTCGACTGGCCAGGCCACTCCCGCCGAGCGATTTGACCTGATTGTTGGAAACCCGCCGTTTGAGTCCCAGTTCAGCGATGCCGCCGGCCGCGTGAATGAGCAGCACGTCGCCCAGCGCGGCCGGATCCCGGGTCGTCAGATTGCCTATCGGTTTCTGGATCATTGCCTGCGCATGCTGAGTGAGCTGGGCAGACTTTGCCTGATTCAGCCAGCGGGCTTTCTCTACAACCTGCAAAGCCACTCGTTTCGGAGCTACGTGGCAAACACTGGGCGGATCGAAGCGTTGCTTGACTTCACTTCGATTCGCGGACTGTATGAGGGGGCCGACCCCAAGACCATCGCGGTCGTGATCGGTAACCAAAAGTACCCTGAGGTCACGCATCTGACTTTTCGGCGAACGTACCGGGCAAGTCAACGCATCGGCCTGGAACTGGATCATTACGATCGGCACGAGCTGAGCGTGCGTGAGCTTATCGAGGAGCCGCAGGCGGCCCGCAATCATCTGCTCGGAGGAGGCCGCCTGTCCGCGCTCTCCGCGCGACTGCGAGCGATGAGAACGCTGGCCGAATTCGTGGCCGAACGCGGCTGGCTGATGGGCGAGGGGTTCATTGAAGGACGCCAAGGTCAGCGGCCCGGCCCCCACCTGACCGGAAAACCCTTGCTGCCGACGAAAACACTGACCACCGAGGGGTTCACTTCTCAGGATCTCGACACCGTCACCGCCACTTCGTTCTACCGTCCGGGAAGGTCCGAATTATTCGAGCCGCCGCTTTTGTTGATTCGCGAGCACGAATCGCTGCCCCTGGCTTTCTGGGACAGCGGCCCCCTGGCCTACAAGCATGAAATTGTTGGCATCCACTGCGATCCGGGGGAACGGGAGGAGTTGCTGCGGCTGTTTCAAGATTTGAGCGCCAACCGCGATGCGTGCCGCCTTGCCGTCATGCTTCAAAGCCCGCAACTTTTGATCGCAAGGGCCACGGCCCTACTCAAGAGTGACATCGAGGGGTTGCCCTATCCGCACGACAAAGCGGAGTTGGAGCTGACGTTTTGGGAACAGGCGCTGGCCGAGGACACGTTGGAGCACATGGCGCCGCTGGTTCGTCTGGGGCAGAAGTCGGAATTGTTGACGCGGACCGCCGATGCGGAGGCGCTCGAAGCATACGCCGCCATGTATTGCCGGATGTTGGGCAGCCTCTACGGCAACCTGCGGCCAATCGCTCCTCATTTTCTGGACGGCCTGATCTGCCAGGGTTTCTGCTTCGGTGACGAACCCGCGATCGACTGGCTGGGCCCGGGCTGCGAACAGCAATTGGCCAATCTGGTTTTCGAACAGACGCTGCCCACGCTGCGCACCATCCGCGTCGTGCGGTTCTACCACCAGAACGTGGTTTTTATCATCAAGCCGAAACTGCTCCGCTATTGGATCCGTTCCACCGCCATCCGCGACGCCGACGACACTCTGCTGGACTTGCGGCAACAGCGGTACTGAGGCGTGAGCCGTACAAGCGTCCATGGCCGGATCACAGCGGGCATTTCCGCCGCTACGGCCGCGAGCCGCACGCTGGACTTCGTCGCCCAGCAACTGGGACCTTGGCGCGACGATCCCACACGGCCCGCCGCTGACCGGGAACGTGATTTGAACAGCCAGCTTGTAAAATTCCTCAACGCGGCCGCCAGGCAGTCTGATTTCGCGATGGTGAACTTTCACCACGAGGAACCGCAGGGCCGCGTCCACTCGTCGGACGTCTCCGCGACGCTCGTTGAGTCGAGGATAATCGGGCGACCCTATACGAAGTACGAGCCGATTGTAGTGTTGGAGTGCAAACGGTTGCCTCCGCCGCGTTCCAACCGCCAGCGGGAGTATGTCACATCCGACGCCGGCCAGCGGCCCGGCGGAGGAATTCAGCGATTCAAATTAGGGCTGCACGCCAGCGACTTGGCGTTGGCCGGCATGATTGGATATGTCCAGGCCAGGACGTGTGGGGACTGGTTTGCGGAAATCAACACCTGGATTCGAGACTTGGCGGCATCCGCCGATCCATATTGGTCGCCAGGCGATCTGTTGCGTAGTCCGCGATCCGGCCCGGCGCGGGGCGTGACGGTTTGCGAGTCGCAGCACGCTCGCAACCGTGGCGCAACCCCCACAATTCATCTGCGGCATTTGTGGGTTGAGCTATCGAACCCCCATCGAATTCGAAGGCAGACTTGACGATTGCTCCGGCTGGCTCTTTGCTGGGCATCTGGCGTATTCGCCGAGATCGCCAAGAGACCAGACACCCAGCAGTCGAGCGGCTGCGCGGCGGAAGTGGCTGGCGGCTCGTCGACGTGGGAAGCCGCTGGCCAGTCCGAAGCTGCGCTGCGGGATTCGCCGCGCGTGGACTCCGAGCTGGGCGATTTGCACACCTCAGCCGCTGCCAGTGTTGAAACATCGGATGAGCCGCCAGTGTCCCTTTCGTCCTGCTCGGCCACTGGGACCAACGAGGCTGCTGAGACAGCAGTCAATGCGACACGACCAGCGACGCGACTCTCCCTGCGGACACGGTCTCGTCGGGCGAGGTCGCCGGCTCGTCCGGCGCGGACGCACAGCCTTCGAGCGCACCCAGCTACGCCCGTTATCGGCGGCTGTTTCCTGACGGGCAGCGTCGTCGTCGAGCGTCGGATAATCCAATTCTCGACATGCCGATGTCCGAGTACGTGCGGATTCTGCTGTGGGTGGTAGCACAGACCGTGGCGGCACAAGCGGCACCGGAGTCGGACCCGTCGGCGCTGGTGCAGCACTTGAGGATCTACGGGCTGGATCCCGACTGCTGGACCGTGGCGGTGGACAACTTTGACGAGTGGCTCGGCCGAGCGGTCGGTTCGGTCGAACGTCTGCGGGAGCTGCTGGACCGCAGCGGGGACCGCTGGGTCAAAGGCATGCGGAACTGCCGAGCGACGTTTGGCTGACCTGGCGGCATTGACCTGCGCCGGCTGGCGTGAGGACGATCAACGAGCTTGATCGTCAGCCCCACTACGTCCGCCGCCGGAGCACGTCAGACTTCATTCAATCAGGCTCCCGCTGCCCCCAATCTCGAGCGGTCCGCTCGGCATGCAAGAATGCCGCGTCTCGAAGCTGCCTGACGCGGCCCTTCGCGCCAGTTCCCCGTCGCTTCCAGCCCGCTTGCCCCCGGCCGCCACTTCCCTTCCCCTCCGTTGGACCGCCATCTCGCTACTCTATCTGCTGGTCCCGCCGCCCAGCCGTTTAAATCATGGGTGTCTGACCTTTCTAATGACCTTTCTACAAAGCAAGCTCGCGCGCCGATTTGCGGGAGACGTTCTCCGGGAGTACAGTATTCGGCGACGCTCCAGCTTGGAGGTGAAGCTCGCCGCGACGGGATTCTTGCGATGCCGTGACGGCGGACTTCCAGTCGGCGACCCAGTTTCAGAGAGACGGTAGTTCATGCTGTTCACACGCCGTTCGGTTTTCGGGCGCCTGTACGCCTTGCTTCTGCTGCAACTGATCTCGACGATCATGCCAGGGGCCGCATTCGGAGAACCCAAACCGTTCGGCCTCGAACAGCGGATCCCCTGGAGGAGTTCCCGGATCACGGGCTCGCCGGGGCCGCCCAAGCCGTACCGCGTCGCGCGTGTCTTTCCCAAGTTGCAGTTCGTCCGACCCGTCACCCTGACCGCCGCGCCAGGCACCAACCGGCTGTTTCTGGTCGAGTTGGACGGCAAGGTGTTTTCCTTCCCACTGTCCGACGATTGCCGGCAAGCCGATCTGTGCGTCGACCTGGCGGCTGAAATCACGGGCTTGCAGCGAGTCTACGGCCTGACGTTTCACCCCGACTTCGCCGACAACCGCTCTTGCTACATCTGCTATGTGCTGGCCGAGACGAAGGAGGGCTGGGTCCACAGCGGTCTGCTGTTGGAGCGGTCGGAGCAGCGGGTGGTCCTGAGGGACGCCACGAACAAGGAAATCCGCATCGCCGCCGACCAGTTGGAACTGCTGGTCCCCCAACAGAAATCGCTGATGCCCGAGCTGCTGCTGAGCGAGCTGACGGCCGAACAGACAGCCGACCTGATCGAGTACCTGCGGTCGTTACGTTAGGCGGCGTCCCGCCGCGCCTGGCCCGCGAGTTTTGAAGTCGCGCTTTTCATGTAGCCCGAAGCGTACGCGAGGGAGGAATTTGCGACCATCGTCCCAATACCAGGAGAATCCCTCGCTTATGCTTCGGGTTACACGGCCCCGAAAGTCATGGCGTGCGCAGCTTCGTAACCCGCGCGCCGGCCAACGTGTCCATGCCCGTGCCTTGCCGATGGAAATTCACACATGCACCAGATCAATCGACACCACGGCCGGTTGGGACTCGTCGTCGTCCCGCTGTGCTTCTTCCTGCTCGGAACGCTGACCGTGGCTCGTGCCCAATCGGATGTGGACGCCGTGGAGAGACTGCGGGCCGCGGTGGATTACGAAGTGCGAAGCAAGCGACTGCCGGCTTTCTCGATCTCGCTGATCGACGGCGATCGAACTGTCTGGGAAGGAGGTTTCGGATACCAGGACGCGGACGGGAAAGTCCCGGCGACCGCTCAGACAGTCTACCGAGTGGGCTCGGTCTCCAAGCTATTCACAGACATCGCGGTCATGCAGCTCGTGGAACAGGGCCGGCTCGACCTGGATGTGCCCGTCACGCGCTACCTGCCCGCGTTCGCGCCGGCCAGTCCCGGTGCCGCCGCGGTCACGCTTCGCCAACTGATGGCTCATACGTCCGGTCTGGTCCGAGAACCGCCGGTCGGCCACTACTTCGACCCAACCGGACCGTCGCTCGAACAGACCGTGGCCAGCCTGAATTCGACGGCCCTGGTCTATCCGCCGGGCACAAGAACGAAATACTCAAATGCCGCCGTCGCCGTCGTGGGGGCCGTTCTGGAAAGTGTGCTGGATCAGTCGCATCCCGACCAAGTGCGACACACCATTCTCGATCCGCTGGGTATGGCCGACAGCAGCTTTGTGGTGACCGATCCGATTGGTCCCAAGTTGGCGACGGGCTGGATGCGAACCTACGACGGCCGGCGATTCGAGGCGCCGAAGTTCGCGCTGGGCACCGGACCGGCGGGCAACCTGTATTCCAGCGTCCAGGACCTGTCGCGGTTCGCAAAGTGCCTGTTCCGGGAGGGGAAAACGGCCGATGGTCAGATCCTCCAGCCGGCTACCTACCGGCGGATGGTCACGCCGGTACGGGACCCGAATGGAAAGGCGCTGGGTTTCGGCCTTGGGTTCCACGTTCAGGAACTGGATCGACAGACGCTGATCGGCCATGGAGGCGCGGTGTACGGCTTCTCGACCCAGTTGGAGGTGCTGCCCGATCGCAAGCTGGGGGTGGCCGCCGCCTGCTCGTTGGATGGCAGCAACGGCGTGGTGCGCCGTCTTTGCGAATACGCGCTGCGGTTGCTGTTGGCCGTGCAAGACGGCAAGCCGCTGCCGGAGTACGATCGGACCACGGCGATAGCTCCGGAACGGGCCGCCGAACTGGTCGGGACTTACCGCGAGGTTGATGGAACTCGCTTCACCCGGATCACCGAACTCAACGGCTCTCTGTTCATGCAGCGGGGCGAGTTCCGCTACGAGTTGCGAGCGAAGACCGACGACGGGGCGATCGTCACCGACGATGTGTTGGGCTTTGGCGAGCCGGTCCAACTGCAGACGGCCGACCGCCTGCGGGTCGGCAAGCTGGTCTTCCAGCGCGTCGCGGACTCGCCGCCCGCCGACGTCCCCGAACGCTGGCGGGGATTGATCGGCGAGTACGGTTGGGACCACAACGTGTTGTACATCCTGGAGGACGCGGGGCAACTTTACGCCCTGATCGAATGGTTCTACTACTACCCGCTCCGGGAAGTCGACGAAAACCAGTTTGAGTTTCCCGACTACGGGCTGTATCACGGCGAAGGCTTGAGGTTCCGGCGCGACGCCAGCGGCCGGGCGACGCAGGTGGTGGCGGCCGAGGTGCGTTTCGAGCGCCGGCAAGTGGGAACCGTTGAGGGCGAGACGTTCAAGATCGTACCGGTCAAGCCGATCGACGAACTGCGGCGCGCCGCGCTTTCGGCAGCTCCGCCCGACGAGACGGGCGAATTCCGGCCCGCCGACCTGGTGGATCTCACCCAACAGGATGCCGCGATCAAGCTCGACATCCGTTACGCCACGACCAACAACTTCACGGGAGCCGTGTTCTACAACCAGGCCCGCGCGTTCATGCAGCGACCCGCGGCCGAAGCGGTCGCCAGAGCCAGCCGCAAGCTGGAATCACGAGGCCTGGGGCTGCTGGTCCACGATGCCTACCGTCCTTGGTACGTTACTAAAATGTTCTGGGACGCCACTCCGTCGGACCTGAAAGACTTTGTGGCCAACCCGGCCAACGGCTCGCGGCACAATCGGGGTTGCGCCGTCGACATCACCCTCTACGACCGGAAAACGGGGCAACCCATTCCGATGGTGGCCGGATACGACGAGTTCTCGCCGCGCTCGTTCCCGTTGTATCCTGGCGGCACCTCGCGTCAGCGCTGGCATCGCGAGCTGCTCCGGCAGATGATGGAGTCCGAGGGGTTCACGGTCTATGATTTCGAGTGGTGGCACTTCGATTACCGGGACTGGAAGAAGTACCGCATCCATAACCTGACCTTCGAGGAAATCGACCGCGGGGCGTCCTCCGGCAGATAGTTCCGTGGTAGCCGGCGTGCGTTCGGGCTGCGGCAGCCCCGAGACGGGTTCCGCTCGCGGGGCACTGCCGCGGGCTGTCCCGGATTGCGTGGCCAACTGGCGGGCCTGTTCACGGCGAATTCCTCCCGCACATCTTTGGAGGTGATCATGGACGCTCGGAACTACGCGGATTGGTGTGATGTATCGGGACTCTACCTCGCCAACGTCTCGCATTACGATCGCTACCGGACCTATGCCAGGCAGCTCTCTGAAGCCGGTTTGAACACGGTCATCGTCTGGGAGTTTCTCCGCGACAACCAAGGTGAACTCAACGTCGACGACTGGCGCGGCTACGCTGTCTACGAGACGGGTGGCTCATTGGGGAAACGGATCGAGATGACGACCCGCGCCCTGCGCGCCATTGGAGCCGTCCGAATCGCCCGGGAGGTTGAGACTTCGGAAAGCAAGTCTCCTTTCGACGCCTTTCTGAATCTCGACGTGTCCGATCCCGATTCCATTCGGCAAGCGATGCAGGACATGAACCCCATGGACATGCTGAAGCATCTGCGAGAGAGCGCGTTCCGCATGATGCCCGAATTGGCGGCTGAAGCCGGGGCCGTGCCGGTTCCCCAGTCGGATCCCGAAGCGGCCAACGAAGCCGCGTCCCGCGAGGCTCGGGTCGAGGTCGAGCGGCTGCTGGACGAGTATGTCGCCAGCCACCAGCCGGAGTTGCTGGGCGATCTGGAACGGCACGGCGACCCCCGCGTACGGCCGGGATACACGCGGGAGGGACGTCTTCTGGAACTGCTGAAACGAAACAAGCCTCGCGGCGAGTCGGAATTGATCTCGGAAATGCGCGACGTGCTGCCCATGGCCACTGCCTTTGTTGAGGAATTTTCACAGGTGTTCCAGCGGACTCCGACGGATGACAAAGGGCTCAACCAGCAATTCGGCGCCATCGGCCAGTACGAAGTTAAAGTCGATGATGAGACAACGGACGTTTCATGGGACGCACCAGCGGAGCTTACTTGTCCCTGGAAACAGTTTTCCCTGCTGGTCTCGTTCCCCACCGGAGAGTTGGACGCGGTGAGTGCCGCGCTGCAGGCGGTTGCGCATCTTCGCCAAAGACTGCCCGAGCTGGCCGACGTTCCTGTTCGCTCCGATTCTGCAGTGGCCCGAATTGACGCCCCTATGGGAAACGGTGGAAGTTCGCCTATTCGACTGGAACATGGCCAGGAGGAAGCGCAAATACGAGGGTGATGCGCGGGACGACCTGCGGGAAGCCGCGCGCGGCGCGCTCGAACAGGCATTCAATCCCGAAGAGGCGGCGGCCAGGCGAATCAAGTTGCGGAAGATGTAGCCGCGGAAGTCAGTCGGAATGAAGTCTCCCAGCAATGAACGGCCGCCCTGCGACCAGGAGGGTGTGGTGTGCTTTCCGATGAAGCTGTCGCTCGCACGCGGCCCGATATCGCGGCCGATTGGTCGGACGACGAGTTGGCTTGCCGCTGGAAGCTGGCCAGGCCGCTGACAATCTTGTCGACGCGGCAACGCACCTCCAGTCCTTGTTCGCCGATGCCCGGTCACGAGTTTCCGCCAGTCGGGACGCTCATCGCCAGCGGACCAGCCGCGGTTCCCATCGCTGGTCGAGCGGAACGTACGACATTACGTAGCCGCGCGCACCGGCCAGTCCCGCCATGCGGATTTGAGCAGCGACTTGAGCCTCGGTCGCGTCCCAACCTTGCAGCACCACCACCAGCCGCCCGGCCTCGACCGCCTCACCCCCGTGCCGCGGCGGCATCGTGGCGAACGACCGGACCGCGTGACGCACCCATCCGGCAGGCTCGCCGTAACGCGGCAAGTCGCGCTCGAACGCCCGATACGGAGCCAGCACCGCCAGGGTGGGACACTGGCGGGCCAGGGGCGCAAGCTGCGAGGTGTACGCTTTCCAGCAGATGCCGCGGAAGCAGCCCACTCCCGCACATGGCCCGTCCGCCGCTCCGTCCGCTTCCTCGCATTCGGTGGTCCAGACCGGGATCACTTCACAGCCCGGCGGCACGCGGCGGCTGACGGCCGCGACAAACTGCGCGGCAGCGTCGTCGCCCAGCGGCGTCGCGGTGCGGATCGGCCCGTAGTCGGCCGTCCAGCGGCAGAGCGAGTTGCCGCAGCCGCAGGCCGACGGCGCTCCCTGCAAGTCGTTCAGAAACACGCCAGCCGCTTTGGGCCGCGCGCTAAGCAAACCGGCCACCCGTTCCAACTGCGCGTCGAACGACTCGCGGTACAGAATCGGCACCCAAGGGTAGTTCTTCACGACCTGGTCGGGTCCCGGCACCGGGGCGTCGGGCCACAGCCGCCGCCACTCGGAGTGCCCCTGCAAACTGGCCATCCATCGCGGGTGAGCGTCCGCCAGCAGTTCGCAGCGAGCGACCTCGATCCAGTAGTACAGCGGCAGCCCCGCCTGCTGTACGCGCTCGGCCGCCGCGGATTCGCCGCGACGAGCCGCCGGGTCGGTCGCCCGCAGTTCCAGCACGATCTGGCGCGTGCCGCGATCTCGCAGTTGCGCCAGCCGCGAATCAGTCACCTGCTCGGCCCGCAACAGCGCGGCGGCAAATCGCTCGGCCGCACTTTCCGACTGGGCGGCCAGGCACGGCACGCGGCCCAGGAAAATCGCGAGGATCGCCACCAGATGCCCGGCCAGCCTATTCATGAACAAGCGTCTCCGGATACTCGGCCGACCAAGCCCGCCAGTGACACTGAATGCTGTCGACCCAGGCCAGCTCCCGGCCGCGCAGCGGACCATCCACCGCTCGCCCGGCCAAGGTCCAGCGAGTGCCGGTTTCGCGGTCCTTGAACGGCGCCGATTCCGGGGACACGTCGTCCGCGTAGAAGGTCAGAGTCCGTCCATCCAGCCGGCGGTCGAACGCCACGGCGGAGCGTGTGGGCTGATACCAGAACACTGCAATCGGCAGCTCGCCCACCTGGTCCAGCAGGCAGGCCCGTTCGGTCAGCTTGTCCAGCGGATAAGCCTTGCGAACCTGCGGAAACTCCACGCCGAGCACCGTCGTTTCGCCCGGCAGCCGCGAATCGACCGGGCCCAGGCTGCGCTGGGCGGCCTGGCTGATGGTGCGCGGCAAGGGCAGCGGCCGGTACGTCTGGCCCTCGAACAGGTCGTAGGCCGTCGACTCCGGGTGCAGGATCAGCCAGTGCTGCCAGTCGGTGACCAGGTTGGGGATCCGCGGCAGTCGCTTACCCTGCTGCGGTCCCTCGATCGCGATGCCGGTCAGGGCGGACCAGAGCGTGCCGTCCTGGCCCTGCACGATCAGCACGCCGCGCCGCCAGCCGTAGGCCGAGTAGCCGTAGTCCTTGCGGTAAGCGGCCACGTAACCGCCGTCCGGGTCGTAGAAGAACAAGCCGTACGTATCGTTGATCACGCGCGGCCCCGACAGAAAATGCCGCAGCGGGATCGCGCCGCCATTGTGAGCGCCGCGGAGCCAGGCCACGACGCGATCCTCGCCCAGGATCAGGCCCTTGCGATGCTGAGTGGAACAGTACGAGCAAGGCGGTTCGGTGAGCGGCGGAAACTGGCCCGGTTCGATCCGCACAATCTCGTCGGCGGGCGTTTGCACACCGGTCGATGTCCACACGACTCCCCCGGCGACCAGTGCCAGGCGCCAAGCCAGCCGCCTCAACCAGCCCACAGCCCGCGGCGTGCTTCGTTCGGTCATCGTATTCCTCCACGTACCGGCAACGTGACAATCCAGTGCCGCGCGGCACAGGACCAGGCCCAACGAACAACCTCGCCCGGTCTGATATTACCAGCCGCAGCCTGGAAGCACAAAGAAACAGACGCCGCCCTGGCGGTGGGGCCCGCGCCACAGACAAGTCCGACCCGGCATGCGCCAGAGCTACTTGTCCGCCGGCAACCCCGCGGCTTCGGTAATACGGTCAAACGAAGCCCGATGCGTCGTGTAGCTGATCAACTGCACCACGTCGCGAGGACCGGCCAGCCGAACCGCCTCCTCCACGTCGGCATCTGTCAGTACCACGGGTGACGCCGCCAGCTTCCGGGCCACATTGAACAACGCGCGCTCCGTGGGCGTGAACTCGTTCCATGAACCGTCGAGCAGATAGATCTGATCGGCGGACCAGTCGAGTTGTTGCAGCCGGCGTTTCGCCTCGGCGGCGGCGTACCAGGCACGATCATGGCGGGCGATGATCCAGCTTACCTGGGCCTTCAGCAGCGGGCTGAGATCACCCCGTTCCTCGGCTCCGCGAATGTTGGCAATCCGGCTCGTGGCCCCATGGGGAAAGTTGGCCAGCAGGAGGACCCACCTGGGTAGCGGGCCGTCCGGAAATCCTTCGGGCAACAGGTTCCTCACGTCAGCTTCGTCCACCAGTGGCAGTCGTGCCGTCCGCTGCCGCGCGGTCCGCAAGGCCTGCTCAACCGCGTCGCGGGTCTCCAGGGCCGGCCGATCGCAGACCGCGTCGCGCGTTGGCTCGCCACTTCGCGGATCCACGCTCAGCGGTGCCACGCGCGTAATCAACTGCTGGAACTTCTCCGACGTGGGGGTCAGGTAACTGTGGGCCGTTTCGGTACGCGCTGGACGCTCCGTGCCCGCCGCCTCGCTTCCTGGCCGGCGGCCGCCGAAATTGCCGCCGCCCGCGGACTGGGGAATGCCGGCGCCTTCCTTCCAGCGATTGATGGCATTGTTGGCGGCCACCGACAGGATCATCTCCAGAATCTGCTTGTCGGTGTAGTACTTCTTCAGCTCGGCGATCTCGGTACCGTCCAGCCGGTGCGGTTCGTACGTGATCCGCCGCGCAAACGCATAAGCGGCCCGCGTCCGCGGCTGGAACTGTGCCCAGTCCCCGTCCAGAGCCGCGATCTCATCCTCGGTCATGCCAGCACCCAGCAGCTTGGATTCCTGGTGGCCCAGACAATACTGGCAGTTGTTAGTCCGCGAAACGATCCAGAACAACTGCGTGCGAAAGGCGGAGTCCAGCGCCAGGTCCGGATCCGCTTCCCGCCCCAGGCTGAACCCGAAGCCGCCGCCCGCGCCTCTCGCGCCGCCGGCCGGCGCGCCGCGCCCTTCCGCCCGGCCTTCCCGAGCAGGCAGGTAGTGATACCGCAAGCGACTCTCGTAGCTGCCCAGCCGTTCGCCCAGCGCCTGCCGATCCTCGGCGGTCAGTTCCGGCAGCGGAATGCGGGGTTTGCGCCCCTTCATGTCCTCGAGGTACTGCTTCATCTCGGGGCGCGTGAGCGGTACGGGGCGCGGCGCCGTGGTCGAGTCGACGGCCTGCGCCACGCCGGCCGCAAGCAACATCCAACCGGTCAACATTCCAGCGGTGGCAATAAGCGTGAATTTCATCAGTAGGATCCTGAAAGTTTTGGAAATGACATACCAAGAACTCGTCGAAAATGGCTGCCCGACGTGGCCAGCGTGGCGAGTGACTGGTTCGCAGGACTCACTCCTCCTTGCGGAAAACGGTCACAACCGGACTGGTACCGACAATGTACGTGACTTGCTGCGTGACCTCCGCGCCGCGCTCGGAACCGAGCACAACCTCCGCATCCACGTGCAGGTTGGTCCCATCGTCGGTCTCCTGCCCGATCTTGTAGCGCATCAGTTTTCTGCCGGCCGACCAGTCGGGATCACTGCCGACGATGGCCTGCGGCCTGGATCTCAACTCCTCCAGTCGCTCGCCACGAACCCAGGAGTCCAGGAAGGCAGCGAGTGCTTGACGCGCGACGTCCTTGTCCAGCGTCAGTCTCGGCCCGCCGCCACAGCCCGGGCTGGTCAGGGCAATCGCCGCCAGCAGCCATGGCCAGGCGACCCGCGGCCCGACCGTTCTCAGAGCGCTCATAAGCGGTTCACTCACGTCAGTTAGGAAGATCCACCGGTTCATCGCCGTCACGCGTGCCCAAGGCACGCCACGTGATGAGGTCGATGGTATCGGGGATGAAACGGACCGACCCATCGCAAAGGGCCAACACGATCCCGCCCGGATGCCGGCTCCCGGCGGTCGTGGCAATGCGGCCTGGCGGAAACATGCACGAGCGAGTGTTCGGGAGGAGGACGTGATAGTAGACGGTCGTCGAGTGGTACGGCTGCAGCCACGGCGCGCCGACGTTGGAATAGCCTTGCCTGCTCAAGTCGCGGACGTCCACGGCCAGGCAGTCGGCCATCGCCTCATCCGCCGTCGCGGGACGCGTACCCGGCTGAAATGTATCCGACTCCGGCGTGCTGAGGCCATTGCTGCCGTCCCCCTTGTTCTTCTCAGCGAACAGCGCCGTGTTGCTCAGGCCGTCCAGGATGTCCCGCATGCCGATTGCCTGGCTGGAGGAGAACGCTCCATTGTGCGGGGGGAAGTTGTAGTTCGCGTTGTTCGGGTTGGTGGAAGGGGCCTGATAGAGAATCGTCGTACCGATGTTGCCGTAGTAGTTATTGCGAGCCCCCAGGGCCTGCGGCAAGTTGTCGATATCCGACGGGCACAGGAACCCGGCCACGCGCGTCTGCAGAGCCTGCGCATTGACCGCGTGGTTGTAGCGATAGTTGAAGTCGATCAAGTCATAAATGGCCCGATCTTCCAGATAGGGCAACAGCCGCGCCTGTTGAGAAATTGTCTGCTGGTACGCCAGCGGCAACGAGTGGTACGTGTCGTGGTAATTATGGGCGGCCAAGGCGAGTTGCTTGAGGTTGTTCGTGCACTGCATGCGGCGGGCCGCTTCGCGGGCCGCCTGCACCGCGGGAAGAAGTAACGCGATCAACAGGCCAATGATGGCGATCACGACGAGCAGTTCCACAAGCGTGAATCCTGCGCGCAGGGAAGTACGTGACATAAGTTCACTCACTTTGCTGGAAGGAACGATGGAAAGAGATATCGTCAGCCTGAACGATCACAGGCTGAACGCCCCACGGACGCCGTGCGACCTTGCTGTGCGCGCAGCCGCAGGCAGGCCCGCCGTACCCAGGCACGAGCCCCCCCGGCTGCGAAGCGCACACGAGGCGACTTGCGCGCGGCGAGTCCTCGGCACTCGCTGGCGTATCGACATGCCTCGATCCGCGGCAGGACCGCAATGCGCGCGTGCCTCACACAACGCGCACGCGGGAAGTGCCATCGGGCAAGCGACCGTCACCACAAGGTGGCTGAGAGAAGACCCTGGACCCAGCCCAGGGAATCAGACGCTGCGGCGTGGGGGCCGTTCGATGCGACCGCGAAGGCCGCTCAGCGGAAGAAGATCCTCGTCGGCAAGTGCCCAGGACGAAGAATCGATAGGGCCAAGCTGGTGTGCATGGTGCGCGGCCAGCAGCTTCTGCGACTCGCCGATTTCCAGCGGCGCGAGCGGGAGAAAGGGCTGCCCGGGAGGGGCGCTGTGACATGCGCCACAAGGCAGGGGCACCGGTTGTGACTGGAAGGGCGCGAACCGCGAGGAATGCGCATCTTCATCCGTCATTGCCAACATCTCGCGCAGGTCAGGTGCCGGTCTCAGTGGGTGATGACGACCCGCACCGCGCCCCATCACAACGACGTAGTCGCCGCAAGCAGCACGAGCAAGGCTTTCACCGTGCAAGGCCACCAGAGCCAGGACACCACTGCCGACGATCAGACTGGCCAACCGACCGGTTGTGAACCGCCGACACAGCGCGATTGGGAGGCTCGTCGAATGCACGGCACGGATGTGAGAAAAGACGTGACACGAAAAGAAAGGCACAGGTCGCATTACTATAGTCAGTCGTGCCAGACCATGTCAACGATTCCGATAGGGTCTGTCAAGTAGGAGATCCCAACTCCCTAACGCACCTGGCTCGTTCGCGGAGGCCCGGCGTCTTGTCCCTCGACGACCTGGCCGTCCGCTCACTGCGCGCCGCTGGCCTGCTCTAGCTCGGCTCTTGAACCAGGGCACAGCGGAAGCCCAGGTCGCCGAGGCGGTCGGGTTCGAAGGCGTGGCGATATGCCGACCGAGCGCCCCGCGCGCCGTCAATCCAGCTCCCGCCACGGATGACCCGCTCCGTGCCTGCCTCGGTTGGACCGAGCGGATCGACGACCGCATCGGGCGCGTAGGATCGCAGGCCATCCAGACACCACTCCCAGACATTGCCCAGCATGTCGTACAACCCCCAGGCGTTGGGCGCCTTCCGAGCCACCTTGCGCGTGCCGGCAAGCTTGTGGTCGTGCTGTTTGTTAGACCAGCCGCTCGAATCCAAACCATCGTCCCGATCAAAATCCACGCCGGAGTTGCCGCCGTACCAGGCGATGGGGTCCAGGACGGGTGCGTTATTGGCGCCCAGAATCTTGATCGGCCCGGCGTACGTGGCCGTCCGCGTGCCCGCTCGACAGGCATACTCCAATTGGGCTTCGCTGGGCAGAGTCAGTATCATCCGCTGCCTGTCGCGTGGCACGGGACGCGGTTCTGACCGTTCTCCGTTGGTGTCGAGCTGCATTCCGAGTCCCTCGACCATCTTCGCCAGACGTTCCATGAACTGCTGGCAATCGAGCCAGGTTACCTGTTCCACTGGCCGCTCGTCGTCCGCGAATCGGCTGGGATTCTGGCCCATGACCGCCTGCCACAAATCTTGCCGGCAAGGGGTGTCAAACAACCAGAAACCGCGGCTGATCGTGACCTGATGTACGGGTCCTTCGTTGGGATATCGGCCGGGCTCGTCCTCCGGTGATCCCATCTGAAAACGGCCCGGCGGGATCCAGCGGAGCCGCTGAGTGGCCTGGGGCGCGGCGGGCAACGTTAGATCGGCGAAAATCCCATAACCGTCCTGTCCCCAGGCCGTCGCCCAGTCCGGCGGGCAGCCGTGGATCAACGGGTGCGCAGTGGAACGGGCCAGGGTCGAGGACATGGGAAGTCGCGAGTGATGCCAGGGATGGTCATACCCAGGGTACCCAGGGTGCGCACCAAAGCGGGCGACCCTGAGCTGGCATTGTACAACGCCGTCGGTGTAAGAATGCCAGTTGGAACCGTTCGCGCGTCGAACTTATAGGTGAGACGCCGACGTCCGCGAGGACAAGAGCTGCGGGACCTTGAAGCGTGGAGCGCCAGCAATCAAATCCGTCTGGCGCTCTCCTTGTTTCGAGGTCGTGCAGCTTTCAAGTTGTCATTTCAAAGGGATTTGGCGTGACTCACGAGTGTCGCCCTCCACTGCGGCGAGCCCTCCCCCTTGATATCCCTCTGGCTCCCTCGCCGCTTCGGGGAGGGAGCCAGAAGTGATGTATGTGGTTGGCGAAGCTGGGAGGGAGCCAGAACCGTCTTGTGAGTTTCTCGCAGCGGGGCGAGCGCCGGTTCGACCAACCGACCAAAGCGTCTTGCAGTTGCGATCGTTATGTAATCCGCAGCGTGAGCGGAGGATTCTCGTCTTCTCGGTGCGCCCCTCGCTGACGCGTCGGGCTACATAATCTCGAAGATTATCGAGTGCCCAACTTCAAAACTTACGCTTCGGGCTAACACGACAAAATCGCAACGTCATCGCTTCCGCCCTTGCTCGCTCCGGCGCCTCCTGCTGCTTGTCTCTATCGAGCTTGCACTAGTGCACAGCGGAAGCCCAGATAGTCGCAGCGGAAGCCGGGCTGGCTCGCGTGGCGATACGCCGACCGCGCGTACCGCGCGACATCGATCCAGCTCCCGCCACGGACAACCCGCTCCGCGCCTGCCGCCGTCGGTCCCAACGGGTCCCGCGCCAGGTCCGCAGTGTATTCCCGCGGCCCATCTTGGCACCATTCCCACACATTGCCGTGCATGTCGTACAAGCCCCAGTCGTTTGCCGCATACGAGCCTACGTCAATCGTTCCCAGGTCAGACGACACATTGTAACGTGCGAGCGACTGGGAAAGCGAATCGCCAAAGGCATAGGCTGTCTGTTTTCCGGCCCGGCAAGCATATTCCCATTGTGCCTCGGTGGGAAGAACCGGTTCCAGTTGCTGTAGCCCAAAGACTCTACCCGCCAGACGCTGCAAGAACTCCTGGCAATGTTCCCACGAAACCTGCTCGACGGGCCGGTTGGGTCCGGGAAATCGGCTTGGCTCGGTTTCCACTACGGCCTTCCAGAGTGCCTGCCGTACGGGCGTGTCAAACAGCCAGAAGCCGTGAGTAATTATCACCTCGTGTGCGGGGCTGGTCGTTCGAACCAAAGAATCCCCCGCAGCATTCGATCCCATCCGAAATCGTCCGGGCGGGATCCAGCGGAGGCGCTGAGTGATCGGATTGGCTGGCGCCGGCTGCTTCTCCGTGGGTGACTTGCCATCGCGTTTGGACCGTGCTCGACGTGAGCCTTGCGGTCGCGAGGCGGGCAGTTCCGCTTCGGTCGGCGATTCCAGCGTAAACTCCGCCCACAGACCGTAGCGGTCGCGGCCCATGGCCGAGGCCCAAGGGGGACGGACGAATCGTTCGAAGTCCAGTTGTTCGACGTCCGTCACCACGCGCAGATCCGAAATACCGCGCAGCGAGCAATCCGGCGCTTCGTCCAGCCTGGCGATCCGCCGCTCGCCCGTGCCGCTGGGCAACTCGACAGGGCCTCGCTCCGCTCGTAGCCCTGAACTCGCTGCCCGCGGATCCTGCTCCTGATCCGGCACCTGCTCCGGCTCCGCCTCTTGCTCGGCTTGAATTAGGGCACAGCGGAAGCCCAGGTCGGCGTGCCGGTAGTCCGGCGGGAACCAGTACCGGTACGCCGACCGCGCGTACCGCGCGTGGTTGAGCCAGCCGCCCCCACGGATCACCCGCTCCGTGCCTGCACTCACGGGGCCGACCGGGTCCACGGCAGGCTCCGACGAGTAGCGTCGCAGGCCATCGCGGCACCACTCCCACACATTGCCATGTATTTCGTACAGGCCCCACGGATTGGCGGGCAGACTGCCGACATGGACCGTCTCCTGACGGTAAAGCCCCGTCTCGCCGTCCGCATACGGGTCATCGCCATCGTAGTTGACTTGCTCCGGCGTGACGTTGTCGCCACACGAAAACGGCGTGGCCGTCTCCGCCCGGCAGGCATACTCCCACTGCGCCTCGGTCGGCAGATCGAACGCGGCGCCGACCAGGACCCGTAGTTTCTCCAAGAACTGCTGGCAGTCTTCCCAACTGACCATTTCAACCGGCCGGCGCGGGCCCAGGAAACGGCTGGGATTGGCGTTGAGGGTTGGGGAAACCACCGGGGAGGCGGTCGCCACCGCTTGCCATAATTCCTGCGTCACGGCCGTGTCGAACAGCCAGAAGCCCCGGCTCATGGTGACCTGATGCCGGGGTCCTTCATCGTCCCAGCGCCCCGGTTCGTCTTCGGGCGAGCCCATCAGAAATGTGCCAGGGGGGATCCAGCGCAGGCGCTGCACGATCGGGGTTTCGTCGGGCGACTGGCCGGCGGCAATCCGCAGGTCGGCCCACGCGCCGAACTCATCGCGCCCCCAATCGCTGGCCCAACGAGGCGGCACGCCCTCTTTCCATAAGCCGGCCCGGTTCGGGCCTTGGTTCGCCACCCGCCCCGCCGTTCGGTCCAGCAGCAGCAGCTCGTTGGTCGTCGCCAGCCGCCCGCACAGGCTTCCTCGCCCGCTTGCCGAGCGTTCGGCCACACCGGACGGAACTTGCAGAAAACATAGCCGGTCGCCGCGTTGGTGAATCTCAACCTGCAACAGCGCGTCGCCCGGCGGCTGTTCCGCCGGATCGGCCTCCGGAAGGGTCGTCGGATCGACGTCCGGGTGCGTCACCTCGGCCAGTTGTCGGTAAATCGGGCCCAGCGTCTCGTCCGACCAGCCAGCATGGGACTGCCGTTCGACCGAGCGGTGCATGAACGCCAGGGTCGAGCCGTCGAGCGACGCTGCGGCTCTGGACCGCTGCAGCAAGAACGTCCCCTGAGCCAGTGCATCGTCCACGTCGCCGGACGGGATCAGCTTACGGGTTTCGGCCGCGAGCCGCCGCACCTCGTCCAGCCAGACGCTGTGGTCCAGCCCCGGCGCGGCGTGCCAGTGCCGCACCAGCTTGAGTACGCCTTGCTTGAGCTGCTGGTCCAGCCGTTCGAACTGTTCGAGCAGCTCGCGGGCCGACTGCGGGTCGAACGTGGCGGCCGAGGGATGCCGCGAGCGAACCGCGTTGTGCTGCCAGAGCAGCGACTCCAGCGCGGCATCGGCCCACTGCGCGCTGAGGCCCCGCATCGCCCGCAGCAGCCCCGGCTCCAAGCGAACCGCCACCGCCGCGACTCGCAACAACGATTCGACCTGTTCCGCCAGCGACTGCGGCGAACAGTCCTCGGCCCGCAGCCGCTGCCAGGCGTGCACCGAGTACACTTGGCGCAGCGGCTCCGCGACCAGCGCTTCGACGCACGGCACGAGGGCGATCAAGCGGCTGCCAGAACGCCGAGCGACTCGGCCCCAGCGCAGCCAGGTCCGCTCGCAGTCCGAGTCCCGCGCGTCCAGGGCCCCCAGATCGCCCAGCACCAGCACCACGCTGCCCGGCTGCGGCTGAACGCTGGCCGGCTTGTCGGTCTGGCACCACTCGGTCAGCCCCTGCTCCGGGTCGCTGCACACGGCCAGCCGCAAGGCGCCGGGCGGCAGCAGCCGGCGCAGATAACCGCAGACCAGTTCCTGATCGTGACGAAACGGAATCAGGCGCTGGCTGTAATCGACCATCACCAGCACCGAGCTGCCCCAGCGGCGAACGCGGCGACGAGGAAGTTTCAACACGACTTGCCTGCGAGCCACCTGGCGGACCAGCTTGCGGATATCGATGCGCGAGTTGCGGCTGCCACAGGCCAGGCCCTGCCGCAAGCGGGGCACCAGTTGGCTCCAGGTCGCCAGCGGCTGGATGGCGGGAACGTCCGTCGGCCGGTCGCGCCATGTGTTGTAGGCGGGCACCGCGTCGTCCGGCTGAGCCCGGCGACGAATCGCCTCGGCATCCCGCAATTCAAAGTGAATGGGGCGCCAGAACGCGGCCGGTGCCTGCTGGTCCGGCCACGCGGCATCGCTCACTTCGGGCAGCGGCCCGGCGGACCATGCCGCGGGGAACGGCGCCGGCGATTCGAGCGGCACGAAGCGCTCGCTCAGACCCAGCCGTTGGGCGACAAACCGCACGGCCCCTTCATCCTCGGCCCCAATCACGCGGACCAGGTCCGCGCGGCCGACGTTCGTCCGGCCCTGGTTCAGGTGGCCCGCCAACGAGTTGCTCATTGCCGGGCCCCCGCCGACTTGTCCAACACGAACCGCCGCACGCGATCGAGCACCGCCTTCTGCCGGGCGATGTCATCGGGAGCGATTTCCGTCACGGCCCGGACCAGGTCCAGATACTCCGCCTGGCCGGGGACGGGCGTCTGCTGGCGATCCAGCGCGGCCTGCCGGTCTTCGATCAGCACTTCGGCCGCGCCGCGCAGCAACTCGTCGGAGGCCTGCGGGAAATGTGCCTGGGCGCGTTGGATCAGGAGCTCCGTCAGGTCGGCTTTGTCATCGGGCAGGGCGATGAACAACACCAGGCAGCGGCGCACGAAGGCATCGGGCAACGCCCGCTCCTCGTTCGTGGTGATCACCACCAGGGCCGGCTCGCCGGCGGCCTTGACCGGCACTTCGAAGCCGTCGGGCCGGAACTGGGCGGCTCCGAGCGACTGCAGCAAGCCGTTGGGCACGTCGCTCTCGGCCTTGTCAATCTCGTCGATCAGCAGCACGCAGCCGTCGCCCGGAGACCAGATGGCGGGCCGAGCCGGTTCGGGCCCGTGCAGCCGCGCGGCCTGGGCCTTGGCCGACGTCCAGTCCAAGGCCCACCAGACCGGCCCCGGTCGGACGAAGTTGCCGATCGCCAGCCGCTCGCGCATCTGGTCCATGTGCTGAGTGACGGCCGACAGCACCTGGGCCTCGGCCAGGCGCTGCACGGCGTCGAATCGCCAGAGCAGATCGCGGGGCTCGGTCTGCGAGTCCACCACGAACGAAACCAGCGGGCGGTTCAGCAGCACGGCGGCGGCCTGAGCCAACTGCGTCTTGCCCACTCCCGGCTCGCCGCGCACCAGCAGCGGCCGCCGCGCCGCCAGCGCCGCGTTCAGCGCCCAGATCGACTCGTCATCGAACAAGTGCACCTGCTCCGGCGCGGTCGGCGAACGCTCCAGAACAATCGGTCCGTCCGGTTTCTCAAGCTGCGTGAAAGGCACGGGGATTCCGCCTGGCAAGTGGGTAGTCAACGGGTTCTGGCTTAGCCAATCGTCGAGCCGAACATGTCCTGCAAGCGATGCAGCAGGTCGAATTCCTTGTTATCATCCTTGGGACGGCACTGTTTGACAAACACGATATCGCGGTACCTGGACTTGAGTTGCTCGACGATCTGCTCGCGCTGGCGATCCAATTGCGGCTGGCCAACTTCTGGGAAGACGTAGTAAAAACGCCTGTTCAGCTTCAGTTCGTTGGCGGTCGCCCGGTTGATATTCTTGGGGTCGCGAAAGGCCTTGAAGATCCTGAGTTTCTCGTACAGTGCCTCCTGAAATTCCACGAAGAAGCTGTCCGTGCAGATCCCGGATTCGGGTGGCTCCTGAATCTGCTGTTCTCCGCCCGGCAGGTTGTCCTTGCTGAATGGCGCGGCAAACATCGCTCGCCGTCCGTCCACTCCGGCCATCAGCAATTCAACGATGGTCTGCGAGGTCGATGGCAGGACGAGAAACGGTTGCTGGTTCTCGATTCCCGCCCGGATGTCCCGCAACTGGTGCTCGTCATAGATGGCCGGGAACAAGTGGCTGCCGAAGGACACGATCGTTCGCAAAGCTGGATCGTCTGATCTCGAAGCCGCGGCCGCCAGTTGGTGGTAGCACTCGATGATGATGTCCAGCACCTTATCCAGCGGACTGCCAAACAACACCTTGGTCACTTCATCCGCTCGGTAAGTATCGCTGGCTTTCAGCGGACCTTCCTGAGCAAGGCGCTGCTGGACTTTGTCGGCCAGAATGTCGGTGAGTTCCTTCGACCCACCCAAGACGATTGTCGCCATCTGCCGCAGCTTCTCTACCGCCTGCCGATGGTCATCCTCCAACGTCGGCGGTTCGACGAACAAGTCCCCGCGGACCGCCGCCAGCGTTTTCACGGGAATCGCAAACGCCGTGTCCGCGAGCTTGCCCAACAGTTCCGGGTTACCGTGACCGACACCCGACACCACCACTCCCACCGCCCGCCCACAGCGCGGGTCGATCAACGGCGCTCCGCTGAAACCGGGCGCCAACTCCTTGGAATCCAACTGGATCCGCCACCTCCCGGACTGCGTTTCCACAAGCCCTCGAACCTCGGCCTTGCCGATGATGCCTACCGCGTCGATAACCTCGGGATAGCCCAAGGTGTCGCAGATGAAACCGTCTTCCGAACCGTGATCCCGCAGACGCAGAATTGTGACATCTTCAGCTCTTGGCTCGCATTGCAGCAACGCCAAGTCTTCCGTCTTGGTTGAACGCCACTCGACGATTTGCGCCCGCAGCGCGTCGCCCGTCGCGGCCAGCCGGACGCGCACCTGCCTGTTGGTCGGAATCGCCTCGGCAAGATTGTCGATCACGTGAGCGCAGGTGGCCACGAGTCCTGGGGCGACGAAGAACCCGGTACCGCATCGCTTGCCGTCGACCAGCACGGCGACGATACTCCGTTTGAACTGCTCGACACTCCCTTTCGGCTGTTCAACATCACTGGCAACAGGTTTACTCATGACCGTACCGCTGGGGAGATTCCAGCGTCGATAGCACGTGGGCAGGTTCGAAACGAAACATACCCTACACTCGCGACGGATGGTAGCAGATCGGCGGCTGAAAAATCAGCCATTTCGCCGCGGGCAAAAGCCCGCACCCGATTGCGGCGAGCGTGCGCGGGGCCTTGAGCAGGTTTCCTACTGATGCCACTCGCCCACGAACGGTTCGTAATAGGGTCGCCACTCGCGCTGGTACCAGACGGGCGACGAAGGGAAACCTTCCTGGCCGAGCGCGTCGACGGCCACGATGTAGTAGCGGCGAGTGGACTGGCCGGCCGTGGGATCCTCGTACTCGGTGCGGGCGATCGGATCGGGAGTCAGGCGGGATACCGGGTCCTTGTTCCACCGCCCGTCCAGCCGATACACCCGATAACCGGCGATCCCCTGTTCGGGATTCGCGGCCCAGCGCAGCCCGCAACCGCCGTCCCCTTCGCGGCTGAAGACCTGCTCCGGCGACGAAGGCACCGTGAACACGGCCGGCGACGGACCGCCGATGTTTCCCGCCTGGTCCACCACTCGCACGCGATAGGCGTACACGCCGAAGCGGTAAGGCCGGCCCGACGGATCCAGATGCTCGTCGTGCAGCGCGGCGTCATAGATCGGCTCGCCCTCCACCGCCGCCGGCCGGCTCAGATCCACCGCCTGGTCCGTGTAGGCCGGCTCGCCGAGCGGCTGGCTGGTAAGCTGCCGAAACGCACCGATCCGTCGCAGCGCGCCGACCGACGGTGACTCCAGCGGCGGCGTGTTCGTCTTGAGCCGCACAAGCTGATCGTCGCTCCAGACTTCCACCACCGCTCGTTCCACCAGGTACCCGGCCGGAACCTCTCCCGCCGGCGGCTGCCAGCCAAGCTGAACTCGATCCTTCGCCACAACCGACACCACCAGTTGCTCGACAAGCGGCGGCTGCCGCAGTGGCGGGGCGTCCGCCTGCGCCGCGGTTGGCGCCGGTCGCTCATTGGCCGTGCTTTCCCCGCCAGCAGCGCCACCGCCAGCCGCGACATCCGCCAGGCGATACGTCCAGATCTGTTGTTCGCGAGGCCGGCTGGTGCAGTTCTCCAGGATCGCCAGGTTCAGTTCGGGAGCGAACACCAGGTTCCGCGTCCGGTTGCCCGCCGCGTCGGGCTCCGCCGCCGGATGCATCCGAGTCCACCGGTTCGCTCCCGCATCGTAGGTCCAGGTCTGCACCTGGTGCCGCTCGGCGTCGCCTTCGCCGGTCGTCACCTTGACCAGCGCCAGCACCCGCTGGTTCACCGGGTCGTAGGTCAGCACGGCGTCGTTCTTGTCGGTCGGCGGCATAACCTCGGGCCGCATGTCGCGCCACTGGTTGGCGGCCACGTCGTAGGCCCAGGTGTGCGGATCGTCGGTGAACTGCGACCCGAACAGGATGTGCAGCCGGCGAGCGGCATCGTAGGCCAGGTTGCCGCCGCTGCGCGGCGCGGGCTCCTGCGCCGGACGAGGCCATCGCCACTCGTTCCTCGCCGGATCGTAAATCAACGTGCCTTCGTGACTGCCTTCGCCGCCGAACACGACGGCCAGGTGCTGATGGCTATCCCAGGCCGCGGCCCGGTAACCGGCCAGCCGCGGCGTCGGCAACGGCCGCATGTTGCGCCAGCGGTTCGCCGCCAGGTCGTAGGTCCAGACCGACGAATCGTTCAAGTACAGTTCGCGAGCCCACTGCCACCCGTGGCTGCCGCTGAACTTGGGAAAGCGGATGTAGCGTCCGCTGGCCGGGTCGTACACGTTCTGCGCGTTGCAGCAAACTCCCGGCGGCGACGTGTTGGGTTCCTTCAGCGTCCACCCGGCGGTGCGGAGATCGAACGTCCAGACCTCCGCACCCTGCTCGCCGCCACCGCCCTGGTTATGGCCGCCGTAGCGGACCAGCAACCGCTGCCGGCTGTCCCAGACACACGCGCCCTCGTAGCCCAACCGCGGAGACACGGGAGCGTCGTCCAGCGGACTGCGCTTGACCCAGGCATTAGCCGCGTGCGATGCGGCACCGTGACCGCCGCTGTTGTCGTCGCCCCGACCTTCCGGGTTGGCACGGCGGTCATCGGGCGCCGCCTGGGGCGACGGGGCTCTTTCCGGCGCATACTCGCCGCGCGCGGGCGGCGTGCGGGGCGTCCGCTCGGCGGGCGGCTGCACTCCCACGGCCAGCATCACGTCGCGGATCGCCTCAATCGTCGCTTCATCCGGCTTGAAGTTGCCCGGACGATGGCCCTCGGCGATCATCAGCGGCGTCCAGCCGTACTTGTTCCGCCGGTTCCAGACCCGGACGTCCGCGCCCCGCTCGGCCAGCAACCGCACCATCCGCGGCAAACTCTTGTAGGCCGCTCCGTGCATCGCCGTTTCGCCGTTGTCATCCACTGCGTTGATGTCGGCTCCCAGATCCAACAGCAGGCCGACGGCGGCCAGCGCCTCGTCCTCCGTACCGGCTTCCTCGCCGGGTGCCAGCGTGCCAATGCCGGCGGCGGCCAGCAGCGGCGGGCAGCGATCGGCGTTGGAAATCGTCGGATCCGCGCCCAGTTCGATCAGTAACCGCAGCAGCAGCAGATCGGCCGTGTCGGCGGCCAGCAACAGCGGCGTGGCCCCCCGCTGATTCAAATGGCCTCGTCCCGATCGTCCGCCGTGCAGCCGAGCGTTCACGTCGGCGCCGCGCTGGACCAGCTCGCGAACGAACTGCAGGCTGGTGACGGTGCCCGAACCGCGCGGAGCCGGATCGCCGTCCACGCCATCGCCCAGGTTCGGTTTGCGAACCCACGACAGGACATGCAGCGGCGTGTAGCCGCTCCGCTGATCGTTGGGATCGGCGCCCGCGTCGAGCAGTCGGAGCGCCAGTTCGAAGTGAGCGTTCTCGACGGCCACCAGCAGCGGGCTGGTGCCGGGACGCGGCGAACGGGGCCCCCTGGCCCGCGGCTGCATCGTGGCATTGACGTCAGCTCCCGCGGCCAGCAGCACGTCGACCACGTCGGCCCGGCCCTCGCGCACGGCGAACGTCAGCGGTGTGAAGCCCGACTCCAGCGGTGTCTGAAAATCGGCCCCGGCCTGCAGCAGCAGCGAGACCACGGCGGCGTGGCCTTCGGCGGCCGCCCACATGATAGCCGTCTGCCCGCGGCGCTCGCGCGAGTTTACTTCGGCCCCATGCTTCAGCAGCGCTTGCACCGGCTCAACTCGCCCCGTACGGGCCGCCGTCATCAACACCGTCTCGCCGCCAGCCAGCGTTGTGTTGGCGCCTGCCCCCGCTTCGAGCAGCCGCTGGACCATCGCGCCGTTGCCATTGGTGCACGCCAGCCACAGCGGCGTAATCCCATAGCGGTTCCCGGCGTCGGCGTTCACCTTGTGCCGCAGCAACTGCTCGACGGCCGGCAGGTGATCGTGCCAGGCGGCCCAGTGCAAGGCCGTCGTACCATCGACCTGGGCCAGGTTGGGATCGCTGCCGTCCTGCAGCAACTGTTCGACCTGCTTCCATTCGGCCAGCTCGGCCGCGTCAGCCAGCGGCGCGCCAGACTGCTCGGCCGCGGCAGGCGCGGCGGTTGGCGCCAGAGGCAGTGTGAGAAGCAGCATCAGCAGGCTGGCGACGGAGAGACGTTGGAATGGCATGGTGAGAGTTCCCGATAGTCGCCTTTCGCTCCGCGAAAGTAGCGTCTACATCGCCACTTCAGACGTGCGTCGTGGCAAATGTAATCCGAAGCGTAAGTCTTGAAGTTGCGATTTTCGTGAAACCCGCGTCGCATCTCCCCTCCGATTCTTTCTGGCTCCCTCCCCGGCTTCCGGGGAGGGTTGGGGAGGGGCCTGCGAGACTATGGATCAAAGCGATTCGCTCAATCCGCGCATGGCCACTCGCGGGACGCGGCTTTCGGACGAGTCGAGCATCAATTTAGGATCTGAATTCATGCGTCAGGTGTTAGGTGATTCCATCGGGTGCCAACTGCGCCAAAACAGGGTGCACAAGAGCCCCTCCCCAGCCCTCCCCGGAAGCCGGGGAGGGGGCCAAAGGGACTTCCAGGGGGGAGCGCTCGCCGGAGTCCAGGCTG